>JAJRPN010000036.1 GCA_024280755.1 Planctomycetota bacterium | reverse complement strand
GGACCTCGGCCTCACGAAGCTTGTTGATGATCTGCTCTGCTGAATGCCGTTTCCTGGCCATGATTGTCTGCCTTCCAAATACGCCCATTCTACGAGGATACTCGCATAAGGAATGGACTAGTTATTGGGGGGCAGGTCACTACCAGCTTTAACAACAGCCTTGGGCTATAAAAAAACCGCCTTTCCATTTCTGAAAAGACGGACGATACCACACATTCTGTGAACTGCAAATTCCAACTCAACTCAGTTTGAATCGCCCTACAAGTTCCTGGAGCTGCTCTGCTTCTTGAGCAAGATCAGCAGCAGCTTGCGAAGCCTGCGCCGCACCTTCGCTCGATCGACTTGTCACTGAGCTAATCTCTTCAACAGCACGGGCAATCTCGTCAGCAGCAGCTGTCTGCTCGCCAGTAGCCGCCGCGATGTCTAGCACCATGCCTTGAACACCTTGCGAACCTGAAACAATACTCTTGAGCGCTATGCCAGCTTGAGAAGCAAGCTCTACACCACGACCAACACGATTCGACCCAGACTCAATCAGCCCTACAGCTGTCTTTGTCTCAGCCTGAATACCACGGATCGAGATTGAAACTTCTTCAGTCGCCACAGTCGTTCGCTCGGCAAGCTTACGAACTTCGTCAGCTACAACAGCAAACCCTCGGCCATGTTCGCCTGCACGCGCGGCTTCAATCGCAGCATTGAGTGCCAGAAGGTTGGTCTGATCTGCAATATCATTAATCACCGCGATGATCTCACCAATCGTCTGCGATTTCTCGCCGAGTTTATTGATTGTATCAGCACTTGATTGGACCTCGCAAGCGATGCCTTCCATTTCCTCGACCGTGTCGCTCACAATCTCGCCGCCTTCTTCAGCAAGACGCTGAGATTCTCCAGAGGCGGTTGTTGCATCTGATGATTTAACCGCAACCTGTGATACAGATTGTGAAAGTTCTTCAACAGCGGCTGCAACTTGTTGTGTTTGCTGCTGCTGGGATTCAAGACCAAAAGCCATCTCCTCAGCACTTGCAGCCAACTCTGTTGATGCGCTTGCAACCGCTTGTGTTGAAGTGGAAACATCGGCAATCACCTGCTTGATCGCATTCTTCATATCATTGACCGTCATGGCAAGCTTGCCGATCTCGTCGGATGATTTCATATCAAGATCTGACATGCTCAAATCACGATCTGCGATCTTTCTCGAATAGTTCATTACAGCACTCAAACGACGAGTGATCGATCCAGAAAGGAAGAACGCGATAAACAACGAAGCGATGATTGAAACCAAGCCCACTATCTGGACAGTACTCACCATAGATTTATTCGCTTCATTTAACTTCAGCATCGACATGTCTTTGAACTCAGCCTTCTTCTGAGCTATCGCACTCATCAACTCCCCAGCCTCATTCGCCAGAGGGGTAACAGTGTTCAAGCAGATATCTTCCGATACACTGAAACCTGGCAAACTTCGAGTCGTGACAGCCTTCTTCGCTTCAACAATAAAAATCGCCCTTGAAGCAATGTACTGATCAAAGTTGTCCTGCTGTGAAGGAGTAAACAAATCCGTCATCGTCATTAAACGATCGACAGATTCCTGACAAGCTGTCAAGCAAGAACCGATCCGCTCTAGATGCTCAACTTTACCAGAACCAAGATACGCCGAAATCGCATTCCGGCTCTTGAGTAAATGTCCCTCCGCTTCACTTACTCGGCGAACAAGCAGTTTTCGTTCAATATTTGCTTCGAGCGACTCTTCTTCAGTCAAAATAGCCTGTAGGTGATCCACCATCTCATCGCCAAACGGCTCTGCGATGTCATAGTACTGCAAATTAGCCGGCAAGTTCTCATCCGTCTGACAAACATCTGCGATTCTCTGCTGTGAGATTCGGAAATCGGCCATCACATTCTTAAACCGCGCGTAATTTTTGACCTGTATGGGATCTACCCAATCAACAGAAATTTTATCCAAATCTGCAATGATTGTGTCAATATGATCCCAAGTATCGAGCCGCTCCTGCGCCAAGGACGGCAGGCCCAAAATCATATATCCGCGATGCATTGAAAGTGCGTGATGAATTTCACCCTGTAATGACAGACACAGCTCCACTGCAGAACTGGCTTTCATCAAGTTTTTATTGGCTTGCTTTATCTTCACCTGATTGAACTGAACAACGCTGACAAGCACAGTTAACAACAAAATGATAAAACCAAAGCCCATACCAAGTTTCATCCGAATAGTCATATTCATGAGATAACACTCCCTTAAAACAAGCTCTGATCAAAGTGGTGCGCAATTTGGTTCGCACCTTTGGCCCTTCGTACAAGGCTGGTCAATAATCCCTATCGTGGCTTAATCCACCAAATTTGAGGAGGAGGCCAAACATCGGAAAAAAAAATGCTGAATATGAAAAGAATGCACAAATGTGCCGATTTAGGACTTCTGTATCTCAAAGAAATCTCCGCCCCTTACAAACTGTGTAGATTGAAAGCGATTTTCATCTCAACCCCCCTCGCATTCACTCTCAACCTACTAACTCGCCCACATATGCTCCCTATGTTCGGGCAGTAGCGTTTTTTTGTCCCATCAGTCAGAGGCCTGCGGAGCGAAGCAGGCCTCTGACTGATGGGTGATTACCTGGGTGATGGAGGGCGATATCCCAGCGATGAATGAGGCCTCGCCGTGTTGTAGTGAGTCCGCCACCGATTGATCAAGACCTTCGCTTCACGCTTCCGGTGCGGGCTTAGAAGTTGCCCGGAGTGACTTCCTGCAGCATGGCTTTGTCGAGACTCAGATTTGCGACCAGCTTCTTAAGCCGAGCGTTTTCCTTTTCGAGATCCTTGAGCTTGCGAGGGACCTCGGGGATACTCATCCCTTGCCCGAGATGCACTTCCGCTTTTCTGAGCTTGTTGATGATCTGTTCTGCTGAATGCCGTTTCCTTGCCATGGGAGCATCCGTGGAAGACGAGACAGGAAGGGCGACCGGGTTGGGATGAGTCGCTCCGATTCTTGAGCGAGATTGAAATAATCGAGAAACACCATGGGCAGACTTGGCGGTTGGCAAATCCGCCTCATCAGTTGGTATTCGGGTCAATCTATTCAACATGGGCCATGTGCTAAAAATATTCATGTCCTGTTTGTATAATCCTGCTCAACGATCGGCTCCCCAACGCCTCGCTGAGGCCGAGGGGTTGATTGAAAGAGGGCGAGGAGTAGAACCCGCAGCTATTGAGTCTGCATACATCTTCTTCGGATCCTGAGCAATGACAATCGTGGTTGGCCTAGATCTGGCCTAGATTGGGTGGTCTGAACCGGTTCGAATCAATTTTTACCGATTCGAGTCAATCGCGTAAGCTTTTTGGGGGGATGATGGCAATACGCAGATTATCGCTGTTGCTGAGTCAGGAACAATGATGGGCAAATATACTCCCCCCTGCTCCGGTGAATCTAAAAACACCCTTTGCTATATGCAAAGGACATTTTGTGTGGCGTGTTGGGAATCTGGTGATACAAAATGGTGCTGGTGACCGAACTTTTTCGATAGAACAGATATGGCAGACTCTTCAATCAAGCACCGATCAAAGAAGCCCAAGGCGTTGCTCATTGGGCTTGGGCAGCATGCGCATTATTTTAATGGAATTGCACAGGCATTGTCAGAGTGTGGCGTGGCTGTTTCGACCGATTTTCTTCAAAGGCAAGGCCCGGTTTGTTTGTCATCAGAACAAGCAACGGGGATTGATGTCATTGTGCATCGCGATTGTGTGAAGGCGCATGCGAGGAAGGTTACTCAGGCTGCTCAGAGCGAAAACAAACCAACAGTGCTGTTGATCGATGGCGTGCTTGAATATGCAAACACCTTCCTCAACCAAGGCGTAGAAAACCAGTTCTTGCGACCAGCCCCGGCAGATATCGTGCTTGCATCGGGAGAGCATGATCAAAGAATTTTTGAAGCCTTGGGAAACAGAGCGTCAGCTACAGGGCTCGTTCGGCGGCGGTTTTTTTAGGCACGGCTTGGCCTATAAATAACAAGTCATTTGAATGGATACTCGAATATTCTGGCACAAATCACTCTTCTCTGATAGTATATTGCAGAATGCAAACACTCACGACAACAATAATGCTCCAACGGCTACATGACAAGAGCGACAATGCTATTTGGGACGAGTTTGACGCACGGTATCGACCAATTCTAATCGGCATCGGGGGCCGGCTCGGCTTGAACCCTGACGATGCTGGCGAAGCTGCACAAGAAACACTCATGCAGTTTATGAGTGACTATCGAGAGAATAAATATAATCCAGAAAACGGGCGGCTCCGATCATGGCTCATAGGTATCTGCCGGCATCGCATTATGGATGCCCACCGATCGCATAAAAAACATCATGCAGATCATGGGAACTCGATCATCTCAATTCTCCCCAGCGAAGAAAAAATGTGCATGACCTGGGATGTCGAACAACAACGCGTGATTTATCAAAGGGCCATGCAACAACTCATCGAAGGCGGGCGTATCAACTCGCGCACAATCGAAATCTTTGAACTCGTCGCACTCAACAATGTCCCCGCCCAGACAGTCGCCCAACGCTTCGACATAGAAGTATCCGAGATCTACAGGATCAAAAACCGAGTCACAAAGCGACTCCGCGACATTGTCGACGAACTCACACAAGCATATACAACCGGGATGTAAGCAAACATGGACCCACAGCACCAGCCATGTTTGAATGATGAACAACTCGAGATGGTTGCCGATGGTGAGTGCGCAGACCAGCATCTGCTCAATCATATCGACCAGTGCGACCTTTGTAAAAAGAGCCTTGAGGAAATCGAAGGCAACAACCAGTTCTTGGCGAACTTTGCACAAGCCAATCCGCTTTTAAATGACTCGCCAACCCCGCCAGTACACCATGATGATGCCCCACTGCCTGAGATACTTCCCGGCGGGTACAAAGTCGAGCATGAAATCCACCGCGGCGGGCATGGCGTCGTCTATCGAGCAACCCAAGTCCAAACCAATCGCCCCGTAGCGGTCAAAATGCTCCTCCTCGGAGCACTGGCAACGCCGCGACAACGCATGCGATTCGAACGCGAAGCGGAAATTGTCGCCGCGCTCCGGCATCCCGGAATTGTTGCGATCTACGACGCGGGCTACCTTGATGATGGACGATTTGGCTTTGCAATGGAGTATGTCGACGGCGTGACCCTTGATCAATGGGCCAAAGAACACCAGGTCGAAACACAATGCGACATCCGC
Source organism: Planctomycetota bacterium (assembly GCA_024280755.1). GTDB lineage: Bacteria > Planctomycetota > Phycisphaerae > Phycisphaerales > UBA1924 > UBA1924. The sequence continues at coordinate 183,212 of JAJRPN010000036.1, read as the reverse complement.
ACACGCCTGAAACTCTTTCTTAAGATTTGTGACGCGGTCAACTTTGCCCATCAGCAAGGTATCGTGCATAGAGACCTCAAGCCCGCCAACATACTGATCGATAAAGACAACGAGCCTCACATTCTCGACTTTGGAATCGCCAAGGTTCTCGAAGAAGACCCAAACGCAAGTACTCAGTTTGGCCAATCAATACATTTCCAAAGCAGAAACTCGGACAATATCCAGCACACGATGCCCGGCGAGTTTTCAGGAACCCTCGCTTACGCATCACCCGAACAGGTCTCGGGGGACCCAAACCTCATCGATCTACGCACCGACATCTACTCACTCGGCATCATCCTCTACGAACTACTCTGCAGCCGACTCCCATACTCCGTCTCAGGTTCAATCACCGATGTCATCCATCGAATAGAAACTGAAAAACCAAACGCAATCACACAGCACATCCCCATACTCGCACGCGACCTCTCAGAAATCGTGTCGCACACACTTCAAAAAACAAAACTCGATCGATACCAATCCGTACAAGATCTCAGCCAGGATATCCAGTGCTACCTTGATGGAAGACCAATCGACATCCGCCGGGGCAGCGCATGGTATGTTGTCGGCAAAACCATTCGACGAAAATGGATCGCTGCAACGGTCCTCTCCGCCTCCCTCTTTGCGCTCACCATTTTCTCAATCGCAATGACTCTGTTGTACTTTCAGAAAGACAACGCCGAAACCAACGCGATTCTCCAACTGCGTGCTCGAAACATCTCCCATGCACACACCGAATGGCTCATCGGAGACGCCTCGCTCGCACTCGACTTGCTCTGGAATGCCCAGTTAGTCGAGACCAAAGGCTTAGACGAACCGCAAGAACTCCTCTTCGCCAACGCCATCGAACCAATAGATTCATACTGGGAAATATGGTCCTTCTATGCCCGTAACCCATGCCTCAAAACCACTGCGATCAAACATGGTTTAGGGCAAACCGTAGCGATGTCTGAGGACAACCAAACGATTGCTTCCTTTTTGAACAGCCAGATTCATTTTTACTCGGCAGAAGATCACCGACTACTACGAACTGTTGATGTCGATCTCCCCGACTGGTTCACTATCAACCACCTGAAGGGCGGTATTGGTTTGATAGACAACGACCAAGCCGTCGTTCTTGTTGGCGTCAATGGGATCACCCTCTTCGATGCACACACCGGCCAACTCATCAGTTCACACCATGTTCCCAACAGCCCTCGTTATACAATACGACTCGTACTCAACAACGACACAATCGCTTACTCAGAAACAGGTCGCCAACTCGTTGTCATTAATCCACTCCAAGATTACCTGGAACTCCACCTCGATACCCAAACAGGAGATTTCATCACGACCGTCATCGACTCAACAGACACCTTGCTCGCAACAACTACTCATATCATACAAAACCACAATGTCACCAACTCAATCATCAGCATCTGGAACATGCCCGAAGGCACTCTTGTTGCTCGACGCAACCTGCCAGAGACTATCATTTCGTCCCTCTTTACGCCCGACTCGAACTCGATTCTCCTCAACTCTCGCTTTGCGCAACAAAAACTCTGGAACTTCAATGATGCCGGCTCCCCGATTCAGACCGTGCCGATTCCCATTGGCACTTCATCCATTACATGGCTCAACGCCGGGGAACAAACAATCAACATTCAAGCCGGCGGGAAAATATCAATATGGGATATCAAATCAAAGAACAAAATAGCCCACTACTCCGGCACATCTGACAATACCAGATATGCAGTTCCAAACCCCAGCAAGTCGACTTTCATCACCGTAGGCGACAAAACAATCAAGACATGGCATCTCCCCTCTCACCTCAAACTCCAGAACACATTCCCACAAGCCAATGATTACCCACACCATGACATCGCGATGAGCCCCATCGGCCAAAGAATCGCGTGGGCCAGAAACCAACCCGACAACTACCAACTTCATATTTCAAATCCGACAGATGAATCAAAGCCCATCGTCATCGACAAACCCGATGACCTCATTACATCAATCGCATTCAATCATTGCGACGACCAAATCGCATGGGCCCTAGCCAACGGCCAAGTGACGCTCTGGGACATTGAAAGTAATACACAAATCAGCACCTTTGACGACCACGACTCCGGCGTCCGCACCATTGCGATGAGCCCCACACAAAACATCCTCGCCACCGGCGGCGAAGACGCACAAATCATCCTCCGTGATTTGGACTCTGGACAAACCATGACACTCCTTGGGCATTCAATGCGAATCCCAAAGATTATCTTCAGCCCAAACGGACACATCCTCGCATCATGCTCAATGGACGGCACCGTCCGTTTGTGGGATGTCCAAACAGGCGACCTGCTCAAAGTCATCGACCTCGAGCAAGGTATTTATGCACTGAGTTTCAGCCCCGACAATGTCCACATCGCAGCGGGAGGCCGAGGGCAGAACATCACCATTATCAACACATACACAGATCAACACACAACACTCCAAGGCGATTCAAGTCCCATTCTCTCCCTTGCCTATGGTCCACAAGGCCGAGTCCTCGTCTCCGGCGACCTCGCAGGAAACATCAGTTTGTGGGACACACAAAGCACCAAGCGGCTCACCAAACTCCCCAAACATGAACACATGGTTATGTCCATCAAAGTCTCCAATGATGGCCAAACAATGATCAGTTGCAGTGCCGGCCAAGATCCAGAACTCAGAGTTTGGAATCTCACCGCATTCAATCAGCACATCGCAGGCAACCTCGAATATCACGCATCGATCATCGAAAAAAAGATCAACAAAAAGCCCGCGAATCTTGGAGCCATGCAAAGATGGGCAGCCAAGATCCACGGGACTCAACAATGATCCCTCAAACATTGCCAAGTTCAATCAGCGGCGTCGCCTTGCAGCCAACAAACCACCAATCGCCAGGAGAGAGGCAGAGCCAGGTGTTGGTACAGCCGTAAACTGAACTTCTCGAATTTCAATACCAAAGCCAGTGCTATAAGTACTCAATACAACCAAATCAACACGCGACACATTCCGCACCACACCAAATTCATACTCCTGTCCTTCCACCTGGTTAAAAGGTGCGATGTAATTCATTGAAGAGCCTAACGAAGCCATTGATTCATCAAAAAAATCTAATCGAAAACTTCGTACTCCTTCCGCTCGTACATTGACATCATTAAAAATTGTAAAACTAGTAAGGTCATAAGATGTAGAAAAATCCAAATGCACAGTTCCTGTCTGGACCCCCCGTGAAACGAAACCGTTGAATGGAAAAGCATCTGATGTAATACCATCAGAAATCTCTTCAACCGGAAAAGACGAATGAGCCGTCAGTTCTGTGCTGGCCATGATCTCTGTGTAATCTATCAACCCTGCGAACGCGGAAGTCGGGGCAAGCAAGCATACGATGGCGGCAAGTTGAGTTTTCATACGAATCTGCGGGCCGATGATGGTCAGGGCTGACCGCGTGCTTGGTGTTTGCTGTGTGGGTTTCATTGAATGTACCTTCTCTTTCTTGAAAATGTGTTGTGTCGAGCAGAACAATCTGCTCCTCTACAATGGATGCGGAGCTCGATACCAAATCTCTCAGTTCAACTGCAAATAATCTCAAATATCTTGCCACCCCTCCACCAAACTCCAACCTTGACCCAAAATGCAGGCACAAAATCGCCGCCACAGACTCCCACACTAGAAACATCTTCAAAATATGCGTTGAGCCAAAACTCCCGACCTACCATCACCCACTCAGGATCGGTGCCCGAGCGGCTGAAGGGGCCGGATTGCTAATCCGGTGTACAGGGTAAACCTGTACCGAGGGTTCGAATCCCTCCCGATCCGTTATGAATCAAAGCTGCCCCATGCAATGGGACGGCTTTTTTCATGAAAACTCAACATTACACTTGCCAATAGTTAGTATTTACTATACAATCCCCTCCATGGAACACGATGACCGCGCGCAAATCGAACGACTTCAACACACTGTCGACAACCTGATCACGCGCGTCGATGCGCTGACTCGGCGTCTCGACAAGATGCCGATCACACCGCCCTCGCCAGCTGCCCCACCACTCAGCGCACCGACCACTCCGGCCGCGCCAAAGCCAATCGCCCCACCACCATCAGCACCGATCGCAGCCCCACCGACGCCACCAGCTCAACCCCTACCTACAAAATCGATCCCCGCTCATCTTCAAACACCCAAACGAACCCCTGCGCCAAAACGCGAGCCGCGATTTGATCCCAGCAAGTTCGACCTCAGCAAACTCGAATGGCTCCTAGGTATCAAAGGACTCATGCTCCTTGGTGTTGTCATCGTGGTCATCGGCATCGGCATGTTCCTCAAACTCGCCAACGACGAAGGCTGGATCGGTTCGCTCTCACCAGCCGCCCGCTGTGGCTCAGCAGGAATCTTCGGACTCGTACTCCTCGGGCTTGGTGAGTTCCTCCGTAAGAAAATCAACCCACTCGCATCCTCAGGCTTCTCCGCCGCCGGCATCTCAACAATGTACGCCGCCATCTATGCTGCCAGCAGAATGTATGACCTGATCAGCACCGAACTCACCTTCGCCCTGCTCGCAATCGTCTCCATCGTCGGCGTTCTCCTCGGCGCACTCTCCAACCGCGTACTCCTCGCACTCCTCTCGCTCATCGGCGCCTTCGCTGTCCCCGTATTGCTCTCGACCGGCGAGCCATCGAGTGTCATCTTGCCCGGCTATCTTTTGTTCTTACTCGCAATGGGACTCGTACTTTCCGGCTGGAAGGGCGGGCACTACAGCCACGCCCGTCGCCTCGCCTGGTGGGGCACCGGATTTATCGGCAGCCTCTGGCTAGGCACGATGTACGATCAATCGCCAGTCAGTTCACTCGTCTTCATTACACTCGTTTGGCTGATGACCATCATCGAACTTGCCGCCTCTTCACGCTTCTTCGGCTCGCTCCGCGACAGCATCAACTGGCAAAGCTCGTGCATGAGCGGGTTCATCAGAACAGACGCCGGCGAAATCTGCTTCAACCCCCTCTCACTCTTCTCGCGCGAAGCACGATGGATCAACTCCATCTTCGGCGCAACCATCTGGGCTGTGATCGCTGCCGGGCTCACCATCAAATCACTCAATCCAGACTTGGTCTACATCGCACCACTCGCTTTTGGATCACTGAGTATTCTCATCATCATCGCATCGATGCGAATCGGTCTCAACCCGTTCAAATCCATCGCGGCCAAAACCGCCTCCCCCGCTTCACTACTTCTCTCAGCATTGCTGATCAATGCAGCGATGATGCTGATAGCAACCATCGCGATCGCCTTTGGCGGGTGGATAGAAGTCATCGCCTGGCTTGCGGTCGGCTTGGGCGCGGTCGAAACCGCTCGCCGATTCCGATTCCGTGCGGTAGGAATCTTCGGGCTTGCCCTGATGGCCTACGCCATCGCTCGCCTGCTTACCTATGACCTCAATCAATACTTCGAATCCCGACCTCTGTTTGAACTCTTCGGACTCGCATTCACCGCATGGTCTGTCCAAATGTTTGTAGCCGCAGCAGCATTCAGTGCCGCCGCGTGGAGAAGTCGATACACCATCGAACGCGATATCACCGCTTCGATCGCCCTCTGGCTCATCGTTGCGAGCATGTTCCACCAAGCCACCACCGCGAGTTCATGGGGCGCGGCCTCGCTCGTCATTGCAGCGGCCGGCTGCTGGGCATGTATCACAGTCCCGCTCAAAACATTGCGCATCAATGCGTTTGTACTCGCAGGCATCGCTATGAGCGTTCTTTGCATGACCCAAGTCAGCAGCAACAGGTCAGGTATTGAACTTGATATCCAAGTCATCCCGATATTGATCGCTGCCATCGCATGGGCATGCATCGCTGCACTCCCCAAAGCGAGCTACACACTCCGCACCATCGCTGCATCGCTTGTCGTCATCTCCGGCGCGATCGCCATCGGCAAGCTCGAAAGCGTTCAAGATATCCCAACAATGCTCCTCGCCCAAGCCGGCTATCTTGCAATCATGGTGTTACTGAGCAAACGATTCTTCGCATGGTCACTCGCTGAGATCGCTTCGGTCGCTGCCATCACACTCATCGCCGGGTGGTGCGCCTACCTGATTGGTCTCAATGAAGAAGCCTTCAAGCTCATGCCATTCTCAAGTGTCGATTCATTCGCACCCATCGCGATCCTCGCGGCGATGTTCTACGCGGCTCGCACAATCACAATGCGCCCCTTACCAACAGACGCCCCCGATGACCTTGACCTCGTCTCAAGTCGGCGCTGGCTGAGCACTGCCCTATTCGGGATGCTCTGGTTCTTCACCCTCGTCGCCAGCTCGATCGAAGTCACCCGAGCCACGCACCAGCTTTTCGAAACCGACTCTGCACTCGGAGCCGCGATCTCAATCTGGTGGAGCATCTACGCCGTCGCATCGGTCTCGCTCGGGTTCAAACTCCCCCGCCAACTCCGCTGGGCCGGGCTTGCCTTGCTTTGCATCGTTGGCGCCAAGGTACTGTTCCTCGACACCATGACCCTCGCCCAAGCCCCGCGGATTATCGCCTCGATCACCGTCGGGCTGATCATCATCGCCACCGGCGTGGTCTACTCTCGCGTGGTTGGGAATCTAAGCGAGCCGGATTCCAAACCAGTTTCCGAACCAGACTCCGATAACCCGGACATTGATCAACCGAGTTCAAAAACAACCGAGTAAACTCACTTCAAACCATTTCAGTTCTCTGACGCAATATCCCCCTAGCGGCACTATCCTTCCCGTACCATGTCACAACTCGATCCACATAAAAAACGACTCACACGCATCACCTGCGCCGAACATATCACCCCCTTCCTCCGCCGAGAGGTCGAAGCGATGGGCTTTGAGATCCAAGAAGAGGATCATGTCGCGGTTCACATCGGCGCGACCCTCGAGGACTGCCTGCGCCTCAATCTGAACCTCCACACCGCCCAGCACACCTTCTGGCTCCTCACCCGGTTCCGGTGCCCGTCGCTCAATGCGCTCGCCAAAGAAGCAAGCGCATTCCCATGGGAAGAACTCATCCCCAACGACTCCTACTTCACCATCACCTCGAACATCGAGCATCACTCCATCGACAACACGATGTATCCCAACCTCGTACTCAAAGACATGATCGTCGATCGCATCACTGCCAAAACCGGCACACGCCCGGACACCGGGCCAGACCGTTCGTCCGTCGTCATCCATCTCGTCTGGAAGAACGATCGCGCCTGGATCTATCTCAACACCAACGGCGTACGCATGTCCGATCGCGGATACCGCAAGATGCCTCACGATGCACCGATGCGCGAGACACTCGCCGCCGCCGTACTCATGGGCATGGGATACGACGGCTCGACCCCACTGATCAACCCAATGTGCGGCTCGGGCACCCTCGCCATCGAAGCTGCGCTCATCGCTGCCGGCCGCGCACCGGGTTTGTTCCGATCCGACGCGAGCTGCCTACACACCATGTTCGATCTCGATGATGTGTACTTAGAGATGCGCCGCGAAGCACGCAAATCAAAGCCTGTATTCAAAGACCCGATGCCGATCATCGCCACCGACAACAACCCCCGTGCAATCGTCGCCGCCAAGAAAAACGCCCAGACCGCAGGCGTCGAACACCTCATCGACTTTGAAGCCTGCGACTTCACCGATACCGAGATCCCCCAGCTCGCTGATGGTGAAACCGGACATGTGATCCTCAACCCTGAGTATGGGTTACGCCTGGGTGAATCCGACGAACTCAAAGAGACCTATTCCGACATCGGCGATTTCTTCAAAACACGATGCAAGGGCTACACCGGGCATGTGTTTACCGGCTCGCGAGAACTCTCCCACGAGATCGGGCTCAAAACAGCCGCCCGCCAAGTGTTCTTCAACGCCCAGATCGAATGCCGACTCCTGAGCTACGAACTCTACGACGGCTCACGAAAAGCGTCTAAATCTTTCGAAGACGAAGAACTCAATGAGCAGATGAACGAAGAACATCTGATTCAATCTTCTTTGGAATCATCAGAGCCGCTAGAGTCGACTGAATCAGTTGAATCGACGAACCCAGAAGAAACTGAATCGTATGACGACCATGAGCAACACAACCAACAAGACAAGCACGACCAATCAAACCCGATTTGAATCCCTCTTCGGGCTTCATGTCACAGACGACACGCACTATGACCAATATCGAGCGGGGATGACCCCGATCCTCGAAACCTATGGCGGGTATTTTCGCTATGACTTCCAAGTGAGCAAAATGCTCAAAGGCAATGCAGATGACCCCTTCAATCGGGTGTTTGTAATCTCGTTCCCCGACGAAGCCGCAAAGGATGCCTTCTTCGCCAACGAAAAATACCAGGTTGTTCGATCTGCTTACTTTGACCAAAGTGTCCGATCATTTGGGCGAATTGCCGAATACTCCATTTCACTCTGAATCAACTCATCCCTTACAAGCCCCCGAATTTCGGGGTTTTTTTAAAATGCCCCATTCGGATGAGAATCTCCAAGTTTCATCAATTCGGACCTTCACCGTGCCGATCTGTCTACCAAGCCATCGCTGCTCTGCTGACGATGCGCTCAGAAATGGATGCACACCGATGACCCACACCACCCCACTCACCGGCACCGAACGGTACTTCGACGAAGACGAACTGATCGTCTCGAAGACCGACACCAAAGGACGGATCACCTACGCCAACGAGGTCTTCCTCCGCATCGCACTCTATTCCGAAGACGAAGTCCTCGGCAAGGCCCATAACATTATCCGCCATCCAGAGATGCCTCGATGCGTGTTCCGGTTCTTGTGGGACCGCATCGCAGCCAAGCACGAGGTGTTTGCCTATGTCATCAACAAATGCAAGAACGGCGATCACTACTGGGTCTTCGCCCATGTCACACCCACCATCGACGACAACGGACGCATCACCGGGTACCACTCGAGCCGACGCGTACCGAGTCAAAAGGCGCTTGATGTTGTCAAGCCTTTGTATGCCGAGTTGTTAGCAATCGAATCCAAGCATCGTACCCCGCGCGAGCAATGGCAGGCATCGCTTCCTGTGTTTGTCGAGAAGCTCGAATCGATGGGCGTCACCTACGACGAACTCATCTTTCAACTCTGCGCCTAAGCCCGATCCAAATTATCCCAGGGAGATTCCCGTGAGCACATTAGATTATTCAGCCCATACGAGCTACGAAACAAAGACTTCCAACACTTCAGAATCCAAGTGGATTGACGAGGCAACCCGCGTCTGCTCATCGGCAGCCAAAGGCGATCTCGAAGCACGAATCCTCAACATCGACGAAGCCTCCCAACTCGCACCGATGCTCCACGCGATCAACCACATGCTCGACATGACCGACGCATTTGTGCGCGAAGCCGGTGCATCGTTGGCGTTTGCTTCCGAAGGAAAATACTTCCGCCGAGTCCTCCCCCACGGATTCCGAGGCTCATTCAAACAAACCGCCAAAACAATCAACGAGGCCACCGAACAAATGGATGGCGATGCGAGCGAACTCCGCCAAGCTCAAGACGAACGAAACGATCTCATCGACGACATCACCACCGCCAAGAATGTTTCGGGAAAGTTGATCGACTCGACCCGTGATATTGAACGCATGTTCACCGTCATCTCCGGCATCGCCAAACGAACCAACCTACTCGCCCTCAACGCCACCATCGAAGCCGCCCGCGCCGGTGAAGCCGGAAAGGGCTTTGCAGTCGTCGCAGAAGAAGTAAGTAAACTCGCGAGCCAATCGACCAAAGTGACCAAAGACATCCAGATCAATGTCTCGACGATCCAACAGGTCTCGACCCAGACCGTGTCGTCCATCGAACGCATCCTCAATGTGCTCGATCGCCAGGTTGTCCAAGCAGCGCAAGCAACGGATAAGAATCAGCATCAATAGGCACCACCAACCCAAGCGCCTACCCTAGCCTATGAGCGATGCAGCCAATATCTTGCCCGGAATGACCGAAGACCCCGCCAATGCCGGGCTGCCTTACAAAATCGCATGCCTGTGTGATCTGCGCGACAAAGACGGGCGAATCCTGCTCCTCCATCGGATCAAATCTCCGAACAAAGGGCTCTGCTCACCAATTGGAGGCAAGCTCGAAATGCACATCGGCGAATCCCCCGCCCAATGCGCCCAACGCGAGATCAAAGAAGAAGCCGGGATCGATGTCGCACTCAGCGATCTCCACTTCGGGGGGCTTATCGCCGAGACCGCCTTTGAAAATCAGACCCACTGGCTCATGTTCTATTACCGCGTGATGGTCCCAGTCGAAGTAATCGACGGGCACATGGACGAGGGCGAGCTGCGTTGGCATCACCCTGATGAGATCGACGGGTTGCCTCAGCCTGAGACTGATCGCAAGATCATCTGGCCGATGATCAATAAGCATACCGATTCTGGACCCAACGGCACCCCAGGCTTTTTCAGCATCCATATCGACTGCACCGGCGACACAATCACCTGGACCGTCGATCAAGAAACACCGACTTCTTAACTCGATTGAAAATCAAACCCGATAACACCCACCAATCCGCCCCCCCATTCTGTGGGGTATTTTTGTATAACTGCTCAACCATTCTCACATCTCCTTAATACGCATGCCAAGGTCTTGAGTAGGCTGCCCATACAGACGATGACAGGTTGATCACACACAGTATCCTTTATCGAAGGCCTGTCGTGAAGAAGAGGAAGGATCCACCATGCCACTCGCTTGTCTCGTCTATACCGCCAGCCTGAGCTCTAAAATAAACGATGGTGATATGCACCAACTTAAAGACTCCAGCACACGATATCGGGCCAAAAACCGGATCTCAGGCATGATGATGATCGCAGGCGAACAGATCTTCGAGATCATGGAAGGCGAATACGCTGCCCTCGAAGCCGCCCTCGATTCGATCTCAACCATCGAAGTCGTCGAAGAACCCGAAATCCTCCTCTTTTCGACGCTCAGCAAGGCCCAGTTCCAGTCTTGGAAGATGGGGGTGCTCGAAGCCAATGAAACAGGGTCAGGCGACCTATCCACCATACGCCAACTCGGCGAACAAGCCCAGGCAAATCCAAAGACTGCTCCAGGAGCAGCCCTCCAGATGCTCAAACAGTTCCATGAGCAGTTCGCCAAACAGGGACCCGGTGCCCAAGCCGCCTAAACTGTTCCCTTTATATCAGTTACGATCACCAGCCTCGATGGCTGGTTTTTTTATGCGCACGCAACTTGCCCGCCCACTTCCCAAACAAACATGTTGGGTATGAGCAACTCGTCAAGGAAAAAGGTCCGACAACTGAAAATTGTCCTCAATTCCTAACCCTCGCTTCAATTTCCACCCAATCAACTGGCATACCCGGTTTGTTGGTGTATATCTGTAGTGGAGACACGGCTAACTCGACAGGCCTTTGTTTTACAGCCTTTCGATTAAACAGGAGATTAGAAATGAAGACAAGCACTATTTGTACACTTATGGGTATCGCTGCTCTGGCAACTCCAGCATTTGCTGCACCGACCCTCTTCGCAACCAGCGGCTCATACCTCTACCGCATTGATCTCGGAAACCTTGACAATGGTGGCTTGCCACAGGGTGTTGATACCTTCCAGCTCGATACAGCACTTGTATCGTTGACCATCGGCAACGATGGTGAACTCTGGGGAACCGAGCGTCATGATTCATCAGGCGATGGCAACTACGCCATCTACCGAATCGATGACCTCCTCGCTACACCTGTCATGACCCAGCAAGGCGATTTCATCAATAGCCTCTCAAGCTCGATCGTGAACATCAATGGCACAATCCATGCCTTCTTGGATGATACAAGCGAGATGGTTGCATTGGATATGGATACTGACACATATTCCGTCGTTGGCTCATTCGCGAATCTTCCAGTCACTCCTGCATCATCAGGATACGACGCGATCACCAATACATCCTATGGCATCCGCGATACCGAGCTCTTCCAGTTCGACGCGACAGGAACCGAACTCGGTTCAACAAAGGTTGCCGATCTGAACTTCGGTGGACTCACCGGCCCAATCGGCGGCGAAATCGTTGATGGCGTCTACTACCACGCAATCATGCAGAACCTCACCATGCACATCTTCGCAATCGACCTGATCACAGGCGTCACCGAAGAACTCGTTGCATTCGAAGTTCATGAAGGCGGATCACTCGGACTCGCAGGCATCCCAACTGTTCCAACTCCTGGTTCGGCTGCACTGCTCGCAATGGGTTCACTGATGACCATGCGTCGTCGCCGATAAGACTTTCCAAACCCACCACAATCAACCCCGCATCATTCATATGATGCGGGGTTTTCTTTGCCTATTCCCAAACAGCCTCAAAAGCAGAACCACAAAAAAACACCCGGCCGATTGGCCGGGTGTTTGAGATTGAATATCGCAATCGCTTACGCGTTGGCCGCAGCCTTCTCGGCTTTAGCCTTGGCATCTTCAAGGGTACCGACATACATGAATGCCGATTCTGGAAGCTCGTCGCCTTCGCCGTCACACAGACGCTCGAACGAATCGATTGTTTGCTCAAGCGTCGAGTTGATGCCTGGGAAGCCGGTAAAGACTTCAGCAACATAGAACGGCTGGGACAAGAAGCGTTCGATACGACGAGCACGGTTGACCACCTGCTTGTCGACATCCGAAAGCTCGTCCACACCAAGAATCGCGATGATATCCTGGAGATCCTTGTAACGCTGAAGAAGTTTCTGCACCCGCTGGGCGACCGCATAATGACGCTCGCCGATGATGGCCGGGTCCAAGATTCGTGAGGTTGATGACAACGGGTCAACCGCAGGGAAGATACCCTTCTCGGCGATTGATCGTTCAAGAACAACGAACGCATCCAAGTGAGCAAACGCAGTCGCGGGTGCCGGGTCGGTCAAGTCGTCCGCAGGAACATAGATCGCCTGCACTGAGGTAATCGCGCCCTTGGCGGTCGAAGTGATTCGTTCTTGGAGCTGACCCATTTCTGTCGAAAGGGTTGGCTGATAACCCACCGCTGAAGGCATACGACCAAGAAGTGCGGACACTTCGGAGCCGGCCTGCGTGAAGCGGAAGATGTTATCAACAAACATCATGGTTTCTTTACCCGATGAGTCGCGGAAGTGTTCTGCCATGGTCAAACCAGAGAGAGCAACACGCAAGCGGGCTCCTGGAGGCTCGTTCATCTGGCCGAAGACCATCGCTACCTTGTCAAGAACATGAGCGACATTGCCGTCGGCATCGGTGTACTCAGCCTCGGCCATTTCGCGCCAAAGGTCGTTGCCTTCGCGTGTGCGTTCGCCGACGCCACAGAATACGGAGTAGCCATCGAACTCACGAGCAACACGAGCGATCATTTCCTGAATGATCACGGTTTTGCCAACACCGGCACCGCCGAAGAGACCAATCTTACCACCACGCACGAACGGGCAAAGAAGGTCGATGACCTTAATACCTGTTGGGAGGATTTCGGTCTTCGGGTTGAGCTGCGAGAACTCGGGTGGTTCGCGGTGGATCGACGAGCGTTCGACGCCATCGAGTTCTGGTTTGTTGTCGATCGCTTCACCGAGCAGGTTGAAGACTCGCCCGAGGACTTCCTCGCCAACGGGCACGGTGACCGAACTGCCCGAGTCGACCGAAGTCATCCCGCGGGTCATGCCATCGGTTGAACCGAGTGCAACCGAGCGAACTCGTCCGCCACCGAGATGCTGCTGGACTTCGCCAACGAGCTTGGTGGCTTTGCCATTGTGCTCCCACTCGGTGATGATTGCGTTATAGATATCGGGCAGTTCACCTTCTGGGAACTGTGCGTCGAATGTCGACCCGATGACTTGCGTGATTGTACCTTTGGTCCCAGCTGCCATGTGCAGTGCTCCCTTTCGATGACTTGCTATATCAATAGCTTTGGTTCGAATGATGGGCTTTGTGCCCGTTTGTTTGGACTGATAGGGTAGGTCGATGAAAGCCGACGGGCCAACAATTCTCAGGCAATTGAGCCTGATCGTTCGTCCCCATCAAGCATTATCATCAAAGCGAGAATGCCGAGCCGGGATCGGATAGCATCGAAGCTATGAAGACGACCCAATTCCTCACGCGACTGCTCCAATCCGTTCCCCTCTGGGCACTCCTTTTGATCCTCTTTGCCTCCCCCACGCTGGCAATCGGCGCCCAAGAAGAGCAGCCGGCACCCGAACAAACTGCAACCTCTGAGCCGAGCGATCAGCAACCCGCTACTGGGGTCGATCCATTGCTCAAATCGCCTCGCACGACCATGTTCACCTTCCTCGCTGCGATCAACGAGTTCGATAAAGCCGATTCCTCTACGACCAAACGATTGGCGATCGAAAAAGCGGTCAAGTGCCTCGATATCCAGTCAGATCTCCCCATCGAAACCAAACGAAACATCGCATTCGATCTCTACACCGTGCTCGGACGCATCGGCGAAGCCCGTGAGTCCCAACTCCCCGAGACGCTCGAAGAATCTCGATTCGTGTTCTTCCCCCAGAACGACTGGACGATGCCTCACCATCAGGTCTTTGCGATCAAACATCCAGGATACACGATCAGCCTCTCAGTTGATGAAACCGGCAACTGGCGTTTCGATCGCCCAACACTTGACCGGATTCATGACCTGGCCATCCGATCCGAAGCTGACAAAACAATCGCAGGCATCATCCTCGACAAAACACTCATGGGCAAAATTCGCAGCGCAGTCCCGGCAACCCTCAAAGGCAAGACCTCGCTCGGGCTCGAACACTGGCAATGGATCGCCATCCTCGTCGTCATCTTTGTCGGGCTGATCGTCGATCTCTTCGTACGCATGATCCTCCGCACCCTCTGGCATCGCTTCGAGATCAAACGCGGGCGACAGGTCGAAAAAGGATCACTCAAACGCGCCGTCCGCCCGTTTGGATTGCTCGCCACCGCAGGCGTGTGGTATCTCGCCCTCAACCTTGGGATGCTGCCCATCCCCGCAACACTCGTCTTGATGGTTGCCGTCCGCGTCGTGTTCATGGTCTCGCTCGTCTGGGCAGCCTTCAAAGTCACCGATCTCGTCTCCGACTGGCTCTCGATCCAAGCCTCCAAAACCGAAACCAAGTTTGACGACCTCCTCGTTCCAATGGTCAAACGCACCGCCAAACTCTTCATCGGCGCCATCGGACTCATCTACATCGCCAGCGCATTCTCCATCGAGATCATGCCCCTGCTCACCGGGTTGGGCATCGGCGGGTTGGCCGTCGCGTTCGCAGCCAAAGACACCATCGAAAACTTCTTTGGCTCGATCGCCGTCATCCTCGATCGCCCATTCGAAATCGGCGACTGGATCGTCGTCAACGAGGTCGAAGGCACCGTCGAAGATTTGGGCTTCCGCTCCACACGCATCCGTACCTTCTATAACTCGCTCGTCACCGTCCCCAACGCCACGCTCGTCCGCGCCAAAGTCGACAACTACGGCCGCCGCCAATACCGACGCTTCTCCACCAAACTCAATGTCACCTACGACACACACCCTGACAAAATCGAGGCATTCTGTAGCGGCATACGCGAAATCGTCAAGCTCCACCCATACACCCGCAAAGACTATTACCATGTCTGGCTCAACAGCTTCGGCCCGCACTCCCTCGACATCCTCGTCTACATCTTCTTCGAATGCCCAGACTGGTCGATCGAACTCCGCGAGAAGCACCGCTTCATGCTCGATGTCGTCCGCCTGGCTGACCGCCTAGGCGTTGAGTTCGCCTTCCCAACACAGAAGATTCATATGGTGAAGGACGATCCCAACGCGTTGCACTCGCCAATGGACACACCCGAAATCAACTCCGAACGGCGATGGGTACTCGAAGGGCGTAAGGCTGCAAGAGAGATCACCGCCGACCAACCCTGGAAAAGCGAACTCCCCGGGCCGGTCTTGTTCGCCGAAGAGTTCGACTCTGAACACGAAGCCCGAGGCGAGGGTGCAGGGTAACTCCTTTCTCCTTTCTTAGCCCCATCTTGCCCCTCCCTGCGCCCCGCGGGGAGGTGTCGAGCAAAGCGAGACGGAGGGGTGTCTTCATCTTTTTGAACTTCCAAAGACACCCCTCCGACCGCGAAGACGCGGCCACCTCCCCGCGGGGCGCAGGGAGGAGCAAGAGGGAAACAAAGGAAACAAAGGAAACAAAGGAAACAAAGGAAACAAAGGAAGGGATATCTGATAAACTCTGTTTCAATGGACCACCGCACTTATCGATCCCGCACCAAACCTACACAACAAGCGAAACTCCGCGCAAAGACACTCCGCAATGAAATGACCCCACCAGAAAAACTGCTTTGGTCAGTGCTTCGAGACAATCAACTTTCTGGGTTATCCTTCCGCTCTCAGCACGCCATCGGCCCATACATAGCCGACTTCTATTGCCGAAATGCTCGCCTCGTTGTCGAAGTCGATGGCTCAACTCATTCTGGAGATCAACTCGCACACGATCGCAAACGCGATCTCTGGATGCAATCCTGCGGCATCAAAGTAATGCGAGTCCAAGCCCGCAGCGTGTTCTCTGAACTCGACATTGTTGTGCGCACAATCCAAACAATCGCACTCCAACGAGCCCACGAAATCGAATAACACATTCTTGTCCCTCCCTGCGCCCCGCGGGGAGGTGTCGAGCGCAGCGAGACGGAGGGGTGTCTTCATCTTTCTGAACTTCCCAAGACACCCCTCCGACCGCGAAGACGCGGCCACCTCCCCGCGGGGCGCAGGGAGGGACAGAAAGGAAAGGAAAGGAAAGGAGAGGAGAGGCTGGGGTAGGCTGGGGTAGGCTGGGGTAGGCTGGGGTAGGCTGGGGTAGGCTTTGATTATTCCGCGAACATCGCCTCGACAAACCGCTCGGGATCAAAGGGCTCAACATCGTCGGGCGTCTCGCCAACACCAATGTATTTCACAGGGATGTCCGTCGCCTCTTTGATCGCCACGACGATGCCGCCTCGGGCGGTGCCATCGAGTTTGGTTAGGAAGATGCCCGTCACGCCAGCAGCTGCATTAAACTCCTCGGCTTGCCTCAGCGCGTTCTGCCCGCTGGTCGCATCAAGCACCAACAGCGTCTCATGGGGCGCACCAGGAATCTGCTTATCAATCACACGCCGAATCTTGGAGAGCTGATCCATCAAACCCGTTTGGGTTTGCAATCGACCAGCCGTATCGATAATCAAGATATCAACATCACGCGACTTCGCCGCACTACACGCATCGAATGCCACGGCTGCCGGATCGCCGCCTTGCTGACCCTTGACCACTTCAACACCTAATCGCTCGCCCCAAATCTCAAGCTGACGCACCGCACCGGCTCGAAAAGTATCGCACGCACCGAGCAACACCGTGTTGCCCTCGCTGGTGAGTTGTTGGCAGAGCTTCGAGATCGAGGTCGTTTTGCCCACGCCGTTGACGCCGGTCATGAGGATCACGGTCGGCTTGGTGTCACTCAGATTCAGCGTGCGATCTTGGGCTGGCCACATCGCTTTGAGTTCGGTCTTGAGATACTCGATGACATCTTCGCCTTTGGTCAGCGTGCCGGCTTTATAATCTGCATTGATCCCATCAATCAGAATCTTGGTCGCCGCGACGCCAACATCCGACTGGATCAATCGTTTTTCAATCTCTTTGATGAGGTCATCGTTAAGCTGCTTGCCGCTGAGCATTGAGCGGAGCGATGCCACGAAGGTCTCGCGGGTTTTGCTGAGTCCTCTTTTGAGTGTCCCGAGTGCTTTGCGGAAGATGGCCATGATTGATTAAACCCTATTAAACCCTTATTCCGTCGCCGCGTTCGCCTTGGCGAGCACGCGTTTGAGCACCTTATCGAGAATCCCGTTGACAAAGCCCGGCGAGTTCTTCGTCGAGAATGCCTTGGCGAGTTCGACCGCTTCGTTCACCGCAGCCTTGGGCTTTGAATCGGGCATCGCAGTCATTTCGTAGTGTGCCATCCGCAAAATCGAACGGTCAACCACAGGCATCCGGGTCACGGTCCAATCGACTGAAAGCTCGTTGAGTTCGACATCTGCGATCTCACGATGGGCATATGCCTTGCTCGCAAGAGCAAACGCCTTGTCGCGTTCGCCTGCGGTGAAGTCGAGCTTAATATCCGAAAACGAAAGCCCCTCCTCCTCAAGCGTCAGCACATCATCGAGCGATTCACGGATGGCCTCTGCATCATCGCCGGCTCGTGAATCGAGCTGATACAGTGCAAGCAGAGCAAGTTTACGGATGTCGCGTGGTGAAGCCATAGGTTAACGAGTTTCCTGTGCGTGAGAATCTTGTGTATCGCAAGAGAGTTTGTCATTTGGTGAAAGCCCAGGCGTAAAACGAACGCCCGGTGCATTTTTTGATTTGGCATCGCCAAGCATCGCGATCGCTTGGGCAGCATCGAGCGCAGCGTTCATCGCTTCTGCACCCTTGTTGCCCTTGTCGCCGCCAGCACGAGCAATTGCTTGCTCGTTGGTATTGGTCGTGAGCACACCGAACGCGACAGGGACGCCGGTGTTGATCGAGATCTGCGCCAGCCCGGTCGCGACGGCCGTATTGATATGCACATCGTGCGAGGTCTCGCCTTTGATCACACAACCCAGGCAAACAACCGAACCATACATCCCGCTGCTCGCAGCAGCGTTGGCGATCGAGATCAACTCATACGCCCCGGGTGCTTCGAGTACCGCAAGATCAGATTCAACCCCGCCACGCCCAAGATACGCACCAATCGCCCCGTCGAGCATCACCGAAGTCACGGTCTCGTTGTATCGCGAGACCACCACAGCACTTGGGGCTGGTTTGGCACTCAAAATGGGAGCAGATTGTGGATCGGTCGGAGCCATAGTCCATGATCGTAGCCCTCCCCCCGCCGGGCACCCATCGCACCTACCATCTAAGCGGCCAACTGGACAAATCATGCGAAAAACCCTCATCAAACTCGCCCCGATGCTCAAGCTCACCAGAGTCACCACCGCCTTTGGTGCAGTTGCCAATCTCTGGTTTATCATCCTCTGGGGGCGGTTCAACGAGGAAGAAATCGGCACAACCATCATCAAGGATCAACCCCTCGGACTCTTGCTCGGTGGCTCATTAATCGCCGGCATCGGGTTGTACGCCTTTGGTATGAGCCTCAACGACCTGCTCGATGTTCATCGAGATCGCGCAATGGGCAAGGTTGGCAGCCCGATCGTTGATGGCTCAGCGAGCATCGAACTCGCGGTGTGCATGGTCGCCGCCACCTTGATGCTCGCGGTCTTGGGCGCAATGGTCTTTGGATCGGGCGCATTGCTCGTCACCCTCATGCTCGCGTGCGCGATTCTCATATTCAATGTCCTGGGCAAGTTCGTCCCCGGGATCGGGATGCTCCTGCTCAGCGTGATCTATGCGGGGCATATGCTGATCCCAGATCTATGGGTCCAGTTCTTGCTTCCGGTCTGGCTCGTGATGACCCACGCGATGATTGTCGCCGGGCTTGCGCAGCACCTTGGTAGACGATCGCCACCGATCTCCAAACGCGCAGTCATCTTTGCCAGCGTCGGCTGGCTGATCTGCTCGCTGTTCTTGCTCGCACTGGCAATCTCACGCATGGGAGACAACGGGCTTTGGCCTTACTATGTGCCGATCACCGCCGGGCTCTACCCGATCGGGTTCATGATTCTCTTTGCACTGATGATCTATCGTCGATACAAAAAGAACGGATTCGGCCCAGTCCTTGGCGAAAAAATTACCCGCTACGGCGCGATCTGGCCCGCCCTCTACGCCTGCGGCTGGCTCGCAGGATCTGGCCTCTGGACCGCCTTTGGCATCATGGTCACGCTCACCGCCCTGGGCTTTGCCGTCATGACCGTTCTCCGCGAACTCTATTCATTGATCGAACACCCCGTCGGCTATCGGCTGTGAGCAGGAAATGGACAAATGGTTGTGTGTCTCTTTTCTTCCCTTCTTCCCTTCTTCTAACCCATATACGACCGGCTCACTTTGACATGAGTAAGTTCTCTTTGTCCCTCCCCCGTCCTGACGGGGGAGGTGGCCGCGTCTTCGCGGACGGAGGGGGTCTTCTCTTAACTTCCTCCTGCCATTCGAGTTTTGCAGGCTCTCATAAGACCCCCTCCGCCCTTCGGGCACCTCCCCCGTCAGGACGGGGGAGGGACAAGGATGATGCGTTTTTTATGAGAGCCGATAAGTTGAACAGGCACGACCTAACCAGACACAACTTAAAACAACCCAAGTGCAAAGAAAATCGCGGTGAACACAAGGTCGGCGACCACAATCGCGACAATACATTCCACCACCGTATAGGTCGTCGCACGCCCAACGCCCGCAGCCCCGCCTGTGACGCGAAGCCCATTGGCACACGCGATGATCCCGATGAGCGTGCCGAAGATTCCGCCTTTGACCACACCTGTTAAAAAGTCAACGAGCTTGGCCTGCGTGAGCATATTGTCGACATAGGTTTCATACGGAATCCCAAGGGCAAACACCGAAATTGCCAAGGCTGCAATGATCGCACAAAAACTCGATATCACGCCCAATGCTGTCATCGAAACGCTCGCAGCGATCAGCCGAGGCACCACCAAGAACCGGATCGGATTGAGCGCACTCGCTTCGAGCGCTTCGATCTCTTCAGAGACCACCATCGTCCCGATCTCAGCTGCGATCGACGCGCCCGCAAACCCGGTCAGCACAATCGCACCGATCAACGGGCCAAGCTCGCGCAAAACCGCAACCGTAATAATATTGGCGATCTTGTCGCGCTGACCAAAGTCATCGAGCGGCGGCGAGAGCTGCAACGCCAAGATCAACCCCACCGAACCAGAGACCAACGCCACAATAAAAATCGACTGCACCCCAATTCGACAAATCTGCGAGACAATCGCGCTCTTACCGAGCCGATATTCTTTGGAGAACATGCCCCGCCAAAGCCATTTGCTCGCGTCGACCAACAGATAAAACACCTCGCCGGTGTGCTCAAGAATCCCAATCATCCGCCGACCCAAGACCGCGATCGGGTACAGCACGATCAAAACCGGATACATCAATGGATGTTTTTTTTCGCGCTCAGCTTGTGTGGTCGGCTCGGGCATTGTGTGGTGAGCGCCTCGGGGCTTTTTGGGGGTGGAACCAAATACTACTTTGATTAGAGCGAGATCGCGTCGTCTCGGCTCTCGACAATCGAAAAGAACGAATCCAGGCGAGCAATCTCAAAGATCGCGCTCACCTTCTCGTGCATATGACAAATAACCAGCTTCGTATCCGTCTTGCTCGCGTTGCGCATCGCTTCGACAAGCGTCGCCAACCCAGACGAATCCATATAGTTCACATCACAGAGATCGACTATCAACTTGTGAACCCCCCCGCCCAGCTCTTGACGAATCGCTGTTCGTAACTCGGGCGATCGGCTCATATCAATATCCGTTGTCGGCGCAATCACCACCACGCCCTGCTCGGGTCGATCAATCGTTATAAAATCTGATTGTTGTTTGGCCATGCTGCTCCACCCTCCGTAGACATTCTTTCAATGTTCTACTGTAGCCGATCGGGGGGAGTTGTGTTTGTTAGCTGGTGCGAGTTTTCGAACTCTTCTTGGGAATGCTCGTTACGCAGCACGCATTGGCGTTGCATTTGGCATCAGAAAGCCGAGGAGACTCTTGGGTACGAACAGCACGCTTGACCATGATCATCCGCATACCAACCGTTTCACGCTTCTCATAGCGAACCTCATCCATCACCTCTTGGATGATGTGAACCCCTAGCCCGCCGGGCTTGATGTCTTCGAGCTCACGCCCTTTCATCTCACACGGATCAACCTGCTTGGCTTCATCATCGATCGTAATCTCGATCCCGCCAATCGAATCACCCTCAGGCTTGATCGGATTGATCCCAATCCAGATCGGTCTATCGAAAGACTTGTTGTATCCATGCCGAATAATATTGGCGAGTGCCTCGTCGACCGCCAACGCGATCTTCGAGCAATCCATATCGTTGAACCCGATCCGCTTGGCAATACACCCAACAAGCTCGCGCGCACCGCACAAGTACATTGGATCAGAGATCAGCTTCAACTCGATTTCAGGGCTCTCGTGCATATCCACCCACTTCGGCTCGACCGTGCAACCCACGGTCATTCAATAACTTACCGCTCACTCATCATCCTTAACTTGAACATCCTCAACTCGAACAACATCATCGCTCTGATCCTCAATCAACCCGCTCGTCTCGATGCCTTGAACCTCAAGATATTCAATCCATCGGCCAAATGCCTCGATCCGCTCCCAATCAGGGCTTGCATGATGGTAGCCCAGTGTCGTCCCCGTGCGGATTTCAAGCGATCTGATCGCAAACATCCGCTCGGCTGGCACCGCTGATCGAAGCTTCTCAACAAGTTTAACTAACGATTCATTGTCCTCCAAGCCCGATGCGTCGACGATCGCGTCGAGGCGTTTGGATGGTGCCGGTGAGTCAAACCCGGGTTTGGACGCCGGGATACACCCAGAAACCAAACCCACCACGACCAAGATGCCCACCACACACATCCCGTTCACAATCTCTCGCCCATGCTGTTGCATCATGCAACAACTGTAGGCATCAGGATTTACACCACTACTATTCGGAAGTTCTGACAACTGGTTGCTCCAAACACTCGCAATTTTCAACACCGCGTCTACTATATCACCCGGAGTAGATCTCTATCTCCGGGTTTATCGGACGCAGAACCATAATCTCTGCATTCCACACCTCCTCAGCACCCCGCTGAAGACCGACCCGTTGAGATTCCATCATGGCAGATCACACCACACCACACACAAAATCTCACATAGAACACGAAGTTGTCCCCGTTTTGGACTTCGGGTCCCAAACCGCCCAGCTCATCTGCCGACGCGTTCGAGACGCCGGCGTGTTCTCGGTCCTTGTTGCGCCATCAATCACCGCCCAAGAACTCAAAGCCATGAACCCAAAGGGCATCATCCTCTCCGGCGGCCCATCCTCCGTCACCGATGACAACGCCCCCACCATGGACCCCGCCATCCTCGAACTCGGCATCCCGATCCTGGGCATCTGCTATGGCATGCAACTCACCTGCCATCTGCTCGGCGCATCGCTCCACAAAGCACCGCACCGAGAGTACGGCCGCGCACAACTCACCATTGCATCCAACGGCGACTCAGACAAACTCTTCACCGCAGTGCCAGAACAAACACAAGTCTGGATGTCCCACGGCGACCAAATCTCCAACCTCAACAAAGCACACATGTCACCCATCGCATCGACCGACACCTGCCCATACGCAGCCGTCCGATCGACCAATCCAAGCCACAACTTCGTCGGGGTTCAGTTCCACCCAGAAGTCACCCACACCCCCCACGGCCCAGAAATCTTCCGCAACTTCCTCTACGAAACATGCAGCTGCGCAGGCACCTGGAAAATGAGCGCGTACGCAGAAGAGGAAATCATCCGCGTACGCGAACTCGTAGGCGATCGAAAAGTCCTCTGTGGCCTCTCCGGCGGGGTCGACTCCTCCGTCGTCGCGGCACTCCTCCACAAAGCCATCGGCGACCAACTCGTCTGCGTCTTCGTAGACAACGGCTTGCTCCGCAACAAAGAACGCGATCTCGTCGAACACACTTTCAAAGACCACTTCAAAATCGATCTCCGTGTCGCCGACGCCTCCAAAGAGTTCCTCGCTGATCTTGTCGGCGTTGAAGACCCACAGGTCAAACGCAAACGCATCGGGCATCGGTTTATCGAAGTCTTTAAAGAGGCAGCCGACGATATCGACGGCGCAGACTTCCTCGCCCAAGGCACCCTCTATCCCGATGTCATCGAATCCGGGCACGGACACAGCGGCAACAGCGCCAACATCAAACTCCATCACAATGTTGGCGGCTTGCCCGAAGAACTCGGGTTCGATCTCATCGAGCCACTCCGTGAACTCTTCAAAGACGAAGTCCGCGCCCTGGGCACCGTCCTGGGCTTACCAGATTCCATCGTCTGGCGTCACCCATTCCCGGGACCAGGCATGGCTGTGCGTGTGCTTGGCGAAGTGACCCCTGAGAAACTCGTGATCGTCCGCAACGCCGACGAAATCCTGCTCGAAGAAATCGTCGCGGCCGGTTTATACCGCAAAACAAGCCAAGTCTTCGCCGTCCTGCTCCCGGTGCAATCCGTCGGCGTCATGGGCGACGGCCGAACCTACGAACGAGTGATCGCAATCCGAGCCGTGGAAACCCAAGACTTCATGACCGCCGACTGGGCCCGCATCCCCTTCGATGTCCTTGCCAGAATCTCTACAAGAATCATCAACGAAGTCCCGGGTGTAAACCGCGTAGTCTACGACATCTCCTCCAAGCCGCCCGCGACGATCGAGTGGGAGTGAGCATTTTCTGATACACTGTAAGCATGATAAAAATTGCACTTGTTGAACTTGGCCATATCAAACATCGAGTAGACATCGACAAAATTATTCAATGGAAGTCCGATATTTTTGAGATTTCCGCCACGCACTCAATTCCAAATCTTCCTGACGGGAAATTAGCCTGGCAACATTTTTCTGATTCTGACCTGTCCTTTGTTAAAAGTGACGCAAGTGCAAAAATGACAATCGCTATAACGGCCTATGCACTTGACGATGATTATTTTGCACGAAGACTAGATGACTCAATCATCGTTCTATCGCTCGATCATATTGGGGACATCCTCCATCAGAATGACATACCAATTGAGAACTTTCTTCTGAAATGCATCTACGAATACTGCCTAATCCGCCTTCTTCACGGTTCCATACCACCCTCAACAAATGAACTGCGAGATATACTTCACGATGAAACACGATCTTGCATTTTTGATATTTGCGGAATCAAAGAGGACATTGTTTATTCCTCATCAACCCCGCAAATATGTGACGCTTGCCAAACCAAAATTGCAAAAAAACAACTCCCCAAAGACACGATTTCGCTAATAATCAAAGAACTCAGAAAAATCAAACAACCTCTCTATTACCGGCTCGAAAGCATAATCAAACGACACCCGTTCGCCTCACTCTTGGTGACCTTTTTCGCTGGTTTGCTATTAGAAATAATTGGAAGTGCTGCATACGAACTGTTTAGGCTGTTGCTATTCTAGAAACCCTCTCCCCCGTCATCGCCCACCGCTCATGATCTTCATACACCCCGCGAATTTGAAGATACTTCTCCGAGTACCCCTCCTTCACAAACCCAACCCGCTCGAGCAACGCCCGCGATCTTTCATTGCTCGGCACAATATTCGCACACACCCGATGCAGCCCCAACCCACCATCGTCTCGCGTTGCAAACACATGCCCCACGGCCAGCGATAACGCCTCGGACATATACCCCTTGCCCTCGAACCCAGCACCGAGCCAATACCCGAACCGCCCATTATTGAACGGCCCGCGCTCAATATTCCCCAGCGCGATCCGACCGGCGATCTTGCCGGTGGTGTTTTCAATGATCACCCACCGCTGTTCACGCTCAGTGTCATGGTTATCAATCTCCCGATCAAAGCACCCAGCTCCAAACGGATCGGCGTTGGGCAAGATCGGCTCCCACTTCTCGAGGTGTTCGCGCGACGCTTGACGCAACGCGACAAACTCATCGCGATCGCTCTCAACCGGAAACCGCAACGAAACACGCTCGCCGACCACAGCACACTTAAAATCTTGCTTACTCATGGCTCGCCATTGTAATCCGCATACGGATCAACCTCGCCATCGGGCACGCCCTCGCTGCCAGTCCAGTACAACATCGCACCAGCCGAGCCGAGGATGACCACAAGCAGAATCAACCGAGCTGCCAGCGTGCGAACCCCAGCCCCACCCTTACCAGATCGCCCCTTGATCGGCACCAGCAACACCATCGGCGACAACGCCAGCAACAAAACCGAGACCAGGTTGTCCACCCCGGTCTGAATAATCGATCCCGTCAGCATCATGAGCATCAACCCAACAAGCACCGTCACCCCGCCGCGCGACAATCGAAGATCACGAAAGATCAATCCCGTGATCATGGTTGACACAAGCACCGCGATTATTCCCGCCGGGATCATCGCCCCGATCGAGAAATGATTCTGCAACAAAATCGGCATGCTCGCGCCCGCGATTACGATCCATGAAACACAATCAACCCACGCCGGGGTGTCTTCACTGTTGCGATCGACAGCCGTCGAAACCAACGCACTCGCCAACGCAGCAAACGCCGTAGAGCCTACAAATGTAGGCATATCGCCAAAGACACTCGTCGAATACCCTTCCGCCAACATCCAGAACGCGCCGCCGAACGCCAGCATCCGAAACCCAAAGGCGACCAACACGGGCAGCTTGAAAACCCCTTCGATCAACCCCACCAACGCGATCAACGCGATGGCGTGCGTAAACCGATAGTTGTTGCCGTCGGGCCAAAGATGAAAAGTATAGTTTCCCGCATAATCCGCACCAGCGAACCCAACGAGCAACATCAAAGGCAACATCCATCGCGGCCCATCAGACACTGCCTGCAGCTCTTCACCGTCTTCATCACCAACATGATCAAGATGATCAATCCGCGATTTTTTAAACGCATGGATATACCACGCCGCGATAAGCAAGATCAGCGATATCCCGCCGGGGATAAACCCGCCATACATCATCAGGCGTTGTTGAAGTTGTGGGTCCATTGGCAATCCTCTCCCGTCAATGTGCGGTTATTTCCCCACGGCTTCAATCGCCACAATGATCTCAACCTCATCACCCAAAGGCCCAAGATTCGGGTTGCGTGTATCGAGATACTTCGTAATCCCAAAGTCCGAACGCTTGATCGTAAACCGAGCCTCGACCCCGATCACATCAAAGTTGTTAAACTTGCCCTCCCGAATATCAATCAACCGCGCATCAAGCGTCACGGTCTTGCCCTGAAGCGTAAACTCGCCCGTCACGGTGTACTCCCCGTCGCCATCATCGCTCATGCTCGTCGAGGTAAAAGTCGCCTCGTCATACTGACGCACATTAAAGAAATCAGCTCCCTTAAGATGCCCATCTCGCGTGCGATTGTGGGTATCAATCGAGCTCATCTGCACGGTGAGTTCCATCGACGACTTCTCGAAGTTGTTCTTATCAAACTGAATCGTGCCTTGGGTATCGTTAAACCGACCATAAAAGTTTGAAACACTCCCATGCCGAATCTTAAAAATCACATTGGTATGTGTCGGATCAATCTCGAAGAGCCGGGTTGCCGAAGTAGTTGCCCTTGTTTCGACCGCACTGGTTTCACTATGCCCAGCCGTTGTGTTCATCCCGACAAGAACGGATCCTGCACCGATCAAAACGGCGGCTGCGAGTGAGGCTTTGAGTGTTCGTTTCATTGATTTTCTCCTGATTTGTAAGTGAGCGAAGCGAATGACGCACGCGATCAACGCGCACTGTTCAACACGGCTACAAACGAGTGTATTCCCATCTGCTCCCAATGGATGAAAAAACATCACATCGCGAACACCCAATACCTCGTCATTATTCCTACTCAACTTATCCGATTTGCGATCCTGCTGCACACGCAACACTTCTCGACTATCCTCTTCTCTATGAACACCCAACAAACGCGCACCGCACCGCTCATCCTCTCTACCGCCCTCGCCCTCATCCTCATCGGTTGCCAAGGCGGCTCCGACGCGCCTCCACAAACACCAGCGACACCAGACACATCGACAACAACTTCTACACCAGACTCTACACCAACCTCTACAAGAGCCTCAACACCAGCACAACCAGACCAATCCCCCACCACCATCACACTCGATGGGCTCTTTGACGATTGGCAAGACACCAACACCGGGTTCGCAGACGAACGCTTCATCTATATCACCTTCTCGCCCGAATCTGAGTTCCCCCACTCCATCCAAGCCGCCCCGATCACCACACGCATCCGCCTAGATCTCGACCAAAGCCCACAGACTGGCCGCCCGATGGAGTGGATGAGCATCGACGCCTCCATTCAGCAACCTCAGGGCGTCGATCTACTCGTCGAACTCTCACCCAAGAACGAACTCGGTTCCATCGGAATTGGATCTGCGGCCACCAGCTATACCGCCGCTGGCCAAGCCCACTCGCTCGGGCACGCAAACCTTGGGTTCATGTTCCTCCCAACCTTCGGCTCATCCCAATACGAACTCCGCATAGACCGCCTCGCTCCGGGCGCACAAATGCTCCGCAAAGCAGGCAAAATCACCGTCGTCATTGATCAAGTCACCCAAGAAGACCGCTTCCTCTGGTCCACCACGCTCCACCTTAATCTTCCACCCGTCGGCCAATCGAATCACAGCGAAGCAACCCTGCCGGCCAAACCCGCCAAGAGCGCACGGGTCATGAGTTCAAATGTTCTCTTCTCATCCCCACTCAACAACCCCGACGCCTTCAAACGCATCCTTAGCGCGATCAATCCAGATGTCATCCTCTACCAAGAATGGTTCAATACACCCGTCGCCCAAGTCCAAAGCTGGCTCAACACACACGCAGGCACCGGGTGGAAGGTCCACATGCCAAGCTCCAAAGCCGGCGTTG
The DNA here is from genome assembly GCA_024280755.1 of Planctomycetota bacterium. Taxonomy (GTDB): domain Bacteria; phylum Planctomycetota; class Phycisphaerae; order Phycisphaerales; family UBA1924; genus UBA1924. The sequence continues at coordinate 154,668 of JAJRPN010000036.1, read as the reverse complement.
CCATCGCGACCAAACGCCCGATTATCACCACCTATGAATCCGTCATCCCACCATCAGGCACCGGCAGACCAGCACGAGCCGTCGCGGCGCTCATCGATACAGAGGCTGGCGAACTCCTCGCCATCTCCATCCACCTCAAATGCTGCGGCTCGGCAGGCTCCGAGGAAGACAACAAGAGAATCAAACAAGCCAAGTCAATCAACGGCTTCGTCCGCTCGGTCCATCAAAAACATCCAAATGCCAAGGTCGTCATCGCTGGAGACTTCAACCTCGTCGGGTCTTACCTTCCGATGGATGCCATGACCAACTCGCTCGGAATCAACGGCGAAGACCTCACCACCGTCAACGCCAAACAACTCGGCGATACCTCGATGATCACATGGAACGATGAAAAAAGCAGATTCAGCCCAGGTCGGCTCGACTGGATGCTCATCGACGAATCCATGAGCAAAGCAGCCAACGCATTTATCCTCGATACCCGCGCACTCTCGCCCGAATCGCTCGACGCAATGGGTCTGCACGCCGAAGATTCAAAGGCTTCGGATCACTTACCGATTGTCATCGATCTGGTCGATGCAGACTAAACGAAAGGCTCAACCCTGTTCACATCCATCTTCTAACTCAACCAAGCCCATCGCCTGGAGCGCACACATCGCAGCCGCCTGTTCGGCAGCCTTCTTCGATTGCCCCCAGCAAGGGTCGTAACGCGTCCCATCAAGCTCCACCGCGATTTGAAACTCCTTGGCATGATCCGGGCCCTTCTCTGCAACGATCCGATAGGTCGGTGATACCCCAAGCGCCTTTTGGGCATGCTGTTGAAGCACGCTCTTAAAATTGTGCTGATGCCCAGACTCAACGGCCTCTTCAAGTTTCGGATCAAGTAAAGGCACCAAAAACGCCCGCACCGCGTCCATTTCGCCATCGATATACAACGCTGCGATCACCGATTCAAGCACAGCTGCTGCCAAAGACGAAGGCAAACTCACCTGCGTCTTCATTCCCTTGCCAACGACAATCAACTGATCAAGCCCAGTCTCAATCGCGATCTGCGCACAGATCTTGCGAGAAACAGCCAACGATTTGATCTTGGTCATCTCGCCTTCAAGATAATGCGGATACTTCACAAAGATACGCTCACAGACAATCATCCCAAGGATCGCATCCCCAAGAAACTCTAATCGCTCGTTCGAATCCAACCTTGAGTCAGAAATCGAAGCATGGCGAAGCGCCAAATCGAGTAAACCCCGATCACGAAACTGGTGCCCAAGGATCTTTTGAGCCTTGGTACGGATCTCATCATTCATCAAAACCACCTCGCAACGATCCAAGGCAAATAAGCCCAGATCACTCAAGCTGTGATATCGCTCACGAGCAATCCCACCCCAAAACGGGAACCTCGTACACGAAAACCGAATAGATGTAGTGGAGCGATGCGTATGATCCGCGATCGGTTGCTGAATGTTTATGACGCACGATTTTAAGAAAAATCACACACAAACACCGAACAATAGGCCGCGAAGTCGATCGAACTGCAAGTCCCACTACGACAACACTCCTATTATCCGCTCGATAAGGGCTGGAGTCCAATGAATTTGCGTTTGCTCTCTTGATTCTCACTGGACGAACAGCGCATTGGCGACTAGAGTAGCCGCCCTCGATGATGAGGGCCCAAGAGCCGACAAGCAGATTCAGATCCGGTCTATCCAATAGACCACGCAGATAGGAGCGACCAACATGGCAATGCACTACCCACGACGCAACAGTAATATCAAGCGCCGTCGCTCATTCGGTTTTCGCGCACGCATGAAGACAAAGAGTGGCCGCAAGCTCCTCAACAAGCGTCGCCGCACAGGCCGCAAGCTCCAAACCATCTAAATTTGGTGCAGCAACACGATTCAACCAACACGCCCAAGCAAATGCTTGAGCGTGTTTTTTATAATGATCTACACCATATAATTTCGCTTTCAATCACTAGGGCGTGTCTGACGACTCATTCCCCGCACAAGGACGCTCTCTATTCGCCTCCCCCGGGCTTCCGGGGGAGCACCCATAGAGCAGACGGAGGGGGTCTTGAAGAAGGCAATGGGCAATAGGAAATAGGCAATGGGGAAGAAGAGAAGACCCCCTCCGCCTCACTTCGATCGGCACCTCCCCCGGAAGCCCGGGGGAGGCGAATAGTTGAAAAACATGAGCCGTCAGACAGGGCCTAGGCCCTTGTGCCTTCCCTGTCATTCAACTATGATAAAATGAACACATATCTCCAACTAGAAAGGCTTTTTCCATCATGAAACCGATCACGATCGCTGCCCTCGCAGGGCTCACCATTTCAGGCATAACCACCCAATCACACGCCCAATCCAACATCACCCTCGATGTCTCAGGGCTGGCGAGCTGGGGGTTCCAAGGCGATCCCGCAAACGACACCATCAGTGCGTTTCTTGGAAGCCCAGCCCCACAGTACATGTCATGGATCTCTTGGGATCTCAACATCTCCACCGTCGGAAATAGTTGGGCGGAAGAAATGACCATCGGCTTACTCGGAGGCAGCTTTCTCATCTACCCGGCCCTTGGTGATTCATTCTCGGTCACCAACCAGAACTATCAAGGCGGAATAGATCCTACAGAGATCAATCTTGGCATCGGCACTGACGGAATCCTCGACTTCGAGTTCTTTGAAACCAACTGGGATGACAACACAGACGCCATCGACTCTTTCTTTGAAGCCGGCTCGACCATTACGCTCCACTTCTTGCCCGCACCAGGCCCACTCGCCCTACTCGGACTCGGTGGCCTCGCTATCACCCGCCGAAAACGCTAAAAAATAAACCCCCTCAACACAAAAAGAGAGAAATGAAATCTATATCACTCATCACCATGGCGGCGACCACCGGGCTCGCGACTGCAAACCCGGCGCTCTATCAGCAAGAGACACCACACGCTTTCAATCCCGCAGGCACCCCATCGGCAAGCATGACCATCGATGTCAGCGGCTGGCAGTTTAACGATGCGCAAGGATCTGGACTCAACCAAGTTCTCTCCGTATTTGTTGGCCATCATGCCACCATTACAGGGATTGCCTGGAATCTAAACCTCACATCAATCGGTGCAAGCTGGGGCTCAGAAGCGACGATGCTCTTCGAAGGCCAGATCAACTTGACCGTTTCACAAGACGACGCTCCTATTTCAAATATGAACTATTCCTCGGGTGGTGAAATCGATCTGACCGACGCCGGCATTCCCAACATCCTTGTATCTCCCGATGGCATCCTCGATATCGAGTTTTTCGAGACCTTCGTAGACAATGCGGGCACAGGCGACGCTTTCTTTGAACCAAACTCGACAATTACCATCTATGGCCGAGCCCTCCCAACCCCCAACACTTTGGCTCTCATCGGACTCGCTGGGCTGTATTCCGGACGACGAAGACGCTAATTCACTTCCAAACAACCACTTATTTCCCGCCCTGTCTGTTATAGAACCTGAACAATGCAGGCGAACCTGCCGGTCCAGTTCCACCAAACCACCATTTCGTCCGGAAAAATGTCCCTTCACGGGGACAATTTGCAAATTATCGGCCCTTGTTTTTCAAATTCGCTTGCATTTCACAATTCTCTCGCAATTGATCGCCCAATCTATTGACAGCCTCTCAAAAATCCCTATTCTTGAGGGGTGTTAAGGGTCTCACCCAAGACACGATGTCGTTCCGGCACCAAGAAGTTGCTCTCCACTCGGATACTCCTTCATGATGTCGTCAGAGGAAATAGAGAGTCCCCTGTCCAAACTTGGTGTTTGTGTTCGATGTCTCCAGCACCCGCTGGAAGAAATCAATGTCTTGGTTCGGCGTGTGGAGCGTCGGCCGATCTAGTTTGTCAAACGAAAGAGAGAAGAGAAAATGAAAGCAATCGCACTTACCGCACTCGCAGCAGCAGCTGGCCTCGCAACCGCAAGCCCAGTACTCACCACTTCATTAACTGATTACACAGTTGATAACGCTGGTACAGCAACTTCAAGCATGACCATCGATGTATCGGGCATGCAGTTCAACGACGCTGCTGGTTCACCACTCAACGAGATCCTCTCAGTATTCACTGGTGTAGGTTCAATCATCACTGGCATCTCATGGAATGTGAACCTCACATCGATCGGCGCAAGCTGGGCTTCAGAAGCAGTTATGCTCTTCGAAGGCCAGATCAACTTGACCGTTTCAGGTGACGGTGCTCCAGTTTCAAACATGAACTACGACTCAATGGGCATTGTTGACCTTACCGATGCTGGCGTTCCTAACATCGTAATGTCCGCTGACGGCATCCTCGACATCGAGTTCCTCGAGTCATTCGTCGACAACGCAGGCACCGGTGACAACTTCTTCGAAGCTGGCTCATCAATCACCATCGTTGGCAACAACATCGTTCCAACTCCTGGTTCACTCGCAGTCCTCGGACTCGGTGGCCTCGTTGCTGGTCGTCGTCGTCGCTAATCCGACATCGATACTGACACTCACGGATTCGATCCTGTCCTGACCCAATCAACCGGCATTGTTTGCCGATCAGGATCGATGAAGTAATAAATATAAAGACCCCTCGGAGTTCAACTCCGAGGGGTTTTTTTTTTCCACTACAACACACCATCCAACCCAACATCAAATGATCTATGTTCACATACCTACCTATCAACTTTGTTGACCAGACACAGGTTCTCTCATTCCGAGATAATTACGAAAAATCTTTGATTAACCGTATTGACAATCTGGCTCAAACCTGTATCCTACACTTGAAGCTTGTGGTGATTTTCCGCTATCGGCGAGAGGGACTGTACAAAGAGTATCTTTGCCCACCAACCCTCTAGTCAATCGATCTCGTCAGTTTGACTGAATCGATCAAGTTTCAAAATGGTTTTGTATGCCAGCGTACGGAGCGTTGGCAGGAAATGTTCTTTTAGAAAGAGAGAATTAAAATGAAGAAGACAATCGCACTCGCAGCTATCGCAGCATCAGCTGGTCTCGCACACGGACAAACCCTCGTAATCGATGTTACAGGTATTGAAAGCTGGGAATTCGCTGGCGACGCACTCAACACCATCATGAATGTATTCGTTGGTGCTAGCGCAACAATCACCAACATCGCTTGGGATGTAAACATGACCACAGCTGGCATCAGCTGGGCTGAAGAAAACACAATGGGCTTCTTCGGCAACAGCGAAGAAGTATTCGCAGGCTTCGGCGTTGCAGCAGCAGTCACCAACGCTAACTTTGCTGGCTCACAGGCTTCAAGCATCGTTCTCGGCGCTGACGGCATGCTCGATATCGAGTTCTACGAATCAGTATGGAACGACAACGCAGCAGCTGTTGACAGCTTCTACGAAGCTGGCTCATCAATCACCATCAGTTATGTACCTGCTCCAAGCGCACTCGCAGTCCTCGGACTCGGTGGCCTCGTTGCTGGTCGTCGTCGTCGCTAATCCGACTTCGATGTACTAAAGACCAACGACATCATTCGTGATGACCGTTGATCCAAAGCACAATCAAAACCCTCCAGAGAAATCTGGAGGGTTTTTTTACACTCCTCCATCATCCACAGCCAAACAAAAAATACAGGTGTCCTCCTTCAACCCGAATGGTGAAGCAGGTTCCCAATAAAAAACGCCCGCAATCGCGAGCGTTCGTTTCATTTTTATACAACTCAGGTTTAACTCGACCCAAGCCCAACAGGTTGAGGTTTCACCGAATGACTCGGCGAAATTGTAATGCCCAAAGGCACCCGTCGACCATCACTCCCCGTCGGAGGCATCCCCTCCTCATCGATATGCCTCTGGATCGCCATCACGCCCTCGATCAACATCTCAGGGCGTGGCGGACACCCAGGCACATACACATCCACAGGAATGAACTGATCAACACCCTGCACAGTTGCATACGAATCAAACACGCCACCCGTCGAAGCACAAGCCCCCATCGAGATCACCCATTTAGGCTCAGGCATCTGCTCATAGATCCGCTGAAGCACCGGGAGCATCTTCACGCTCACACGCCCAGCCACGATCATCAGGTCTGCCTGGCGAGGCGAGAACCGCATAACCTCTGCACCAAACCGGGCAAGGTCATAGCGAGATGATGCCGTGGACATTAGTTCGATACCACAGCAGGCCGTCGCAAAGGGCATCGGCCACAGGCTCGATCGACGCGACCAGTTCACCACTCGTTTGAGTTGGGTTGTGAGAATATTATCTGTTGTGATGGCGCCTTCGATACCCATGAAATACGCTCCAAATCAGCGACTCAAATGATCCCGGCACAACTGCCGATCCACAAGACGAGTATATACGATGCAAACACCCAATGCGATGAATATGCACACCAATCAGGCAGCCGATTCATCCTCTTCGATCGAATCCGTTGGCCAATCCGTGCGCTCGATCAACTCGATCGCCGATTCATGCTCATCAAACCGGAACACACACATCGTCCATTCATTCACCTTCGAGGCTGGTACAAAGTAGCAATACCGGACATTAATCCGGTTGTCTGTCATCAAGACTGCCAGATCACGCACCACACCCGGACGATCCTCGACCGACACACCAACAACAGGTGCCTCAACAACCGGGCCAACTCCAGTTTCAACCATGGACTCACACACATGGCGTAATGCTGCTTCGGGATGCCCTAAAAGCCGAACACACCCACGATCCAGGTGTTCTGTCGTCGAGATCGAGATAATTTCAACCCCACCTGCCTTGGCAGCATCGAGTAATCCAGCGAGCTCGCCGGGGCGTTGGCGGAGGTAAATTGAGAACTCAGTAAGTTGGATATAGTTCATTTGGACGGGAAGCATAGGCCCAAACTCGGTTTATGTCCAAAAAACCGAGACTAACCCTCGGAATTGGGCTGAGGAGCCAAGTCACCCTTTTTTGCTGACTTTGCAGGTTCTTTGGCTGCTTTCTCTGCTTCATCCCCAAGGTCCGCCATCGTCATGCCTTTGCAAGCACCCACAGCAGCTTCATTGATCGCTGCTGGCAACTGCTCGCCTGCTCCTGAGAGTCGAAACCCATCAATCCGATGGGCTGCCTGTAAAATCTCATCGAGCCCGATCTTGGCTGTCGGGCGAGCAGGCGTCCAACCCTCAAACTCATCGCCGTTGTAGATCCGATTGACGATATCCGCCTCGGTCAACGCATCGAGAAGCTTGGTCGCCTGCGTAGGGTCGAGCTTGGTCACCTGAGCGACCGACTCGGCTGTACTCGGACTACCCTTGGCAAACCCAACGCCCACTTCTTTGGCGATCGCAAGCACCACCAACGGATCAACAAACGCCACCGATCGCGATGAAGCATCTGCCAGATCACGAAGGTTCACCTCGACGAGCCGAGAGAAGTTCTGCAAAGTAAACGATGCCTGCATCCCAAACAACACAATCAACCAGGTCAAATAAATCCACATCATAAACAAAGGCAAGATCGCTACAGAACCATAAAACTTCGCATACCCAGTCGAATGTGTTAAATAAGTCGTAAACCCAAGCTTGCCTAGCTCCCACAAAATCGCTGCAAAGAATGCACCCGCCAGCGAAGATCGAAAGTTAATTCGCGTATTGGGAATCGTTAAATAAGCACCAAGCAAAAGGAAGGTCGAGATCAACACCGATACCCCATACCCGGCCATAATCGCCCCGACCATCGAATCTTGCCCTGCGACCGAAATCACCCACCGCGTAAACGCATCGCCTGCCAAGAAAGTCGCTGCGAGCAGCAACGATCCCGCGGTCAAAATAGTCCAATACAGCATCAACCGCCGAAGCCAGCTCCTGCCAGACGGTGCGCTGCAAATCTGATTAAACGATTTCTCGATCTCAATGAGCATCGACATCGCAGCATACAAAAGTACCAAACCCGAGGTCAACGCGATCCACCCGGTTGGCACATTACGGATCGAATCATTCACGCGCGTAATCAGATCCGTAATCACCTGCTCGATATCCGCATCGGCAAAGATGTCCTTCTGTGACAACGCCTCTTGTGATAATGCCTCGGTTGTCTCTTGTGCCCCTTCTGCCGGATCATGGATCAACTCGGGGAACACCTCACCCGGCTCAAGCTCACCATCATTGGGCACGGCTTGCTCAACACTCGAAATCTGCGAAATCCCCGCGAAGGTCAGCACCCGCCGAACCCCAGACTCCACCTGCTCATCAGAAACAATCGACCCGAAGATCAAAAGCCCAATCGCCATGACCGGGATGATTGAAAAGATCGTACGATACGCCAACGCCGCAGCCATCCGAGGCAGCTGCGAACGATACAACCCGAGCACACCCATCTTCGTCACGGTCCAAATCCGCTTCGCTTCGTCGCGCGTCTCATGAACAGTTGGCAGGTTGGTCTTGGGGATGCTCACGCGCTGTTGGCTCTCGTTGTGTTCTGTTCAACTCTGTCGGATCTATTCGCCAGATTCCTCAGGCTCAATAATCGGCTTGGGCACAAACCCACGCTCGTTGCCCGCTCGGTTAATCGCATTTTTGATCGTCCGATTCCGAATATTGACATCTTGACCCGCATTCGGGCTCATATACGCAGCCTTCTTCGGCTGATTTCGCTTGCGAATCCGACGAGATCCGCCAGATTGCCCGCCTTGACCATTGCCCTGTCCGCCCCCACCACCATTGGTCGGCGGTCGGCTCGATTGATTGAGTTTGCGATCCTCGTTGTGTGAAACCGCAGCAGATTTGCGTAAATTGCGGATTTCATCACGAGTCAACTCACGCCAACCACCCCGAGGCAGCCCCTTGAGCCGAACCGGGCCCATCCCTGTGCGCTCAAGCTTGCGAACCGGATAGCCAACCGCAGCCAACATCCGACGAACCTGACGGTTCCGTCCTTCGCGGAGTGTCAACGACACCACCGTGCGATCACGATCGCGGGCGACCAGCTCGATCTCGACATGAGCGGTCTTGGCGACGCCATCGGTCTGCCCGGCTTTGCGCTGAGCGAGATAGATCCCGCGTTCGAGTTCTTTAATTGCCTGCTCATCAAGCTCACCCTTCACCGTCACGCGATAGGTCTTGGGCACCCCATATCTGGGGTGTGTCAGCTTGTTGGCTAACTCGCCGTCATTGGTCAAAATAATCAGCCCAACGGTGTCATAATCCAAGCGTCCAACCGGGAACAGCCGAGCGGCTGCGGGGTGATTCACCAGCTCGGTCACCGTTCGCCGATGCGACCCAGGCTCGTCTTTATTCGTCGAAAGCGTATTCACCGGCTTGTTGAGCATGATGTACAGCTTGCGATCTGCCTTGGGCAATGGACGCCCTGCGACCACAATATGATCCTCTTCAGGATCGACCCATGCGGGGAGTTTGGTGACGAGCTTGGAGTTAACCTCGACCTCACCGTCCTCGATCATCGCTTCGCAGGCTCGGCGAGAACCAACCCCCGCGTCGGCCATGACTCGCTGAAGCCGTTTGCCTCGGGATGCGTCGGTAAGGTCGGTATGTTCTGCTCGCTGTGCCATTGGGGTCAGTGTACGCATCTCGCCAATGAATCTGCATAAACTGTGTGGCTCGATAGGGTTTTGGATCATATTTACACGCTGTTTTTTGAGGAACCGAGACGATCGAGCCGAAGTTATTGAGACCTCAATGGGTCATCATGTGCCCAGATTGCGCAATGCGTATGCAATGCCCGATTCTGAACACCGATGCCCGCCTCAAGGAGTGACTCGATGAGTGCCGCCAATTTCAATACACCACCCCAATCGACCCCATCTACCCAGCCTTCCGCCCTCCAAGGCCAAGCCTCGATCGTCGAGCCCCGCCCGCTGGCTGGCAACCTCACCAATACCGAAGAGGTCTTCCTCTCGCCAAGGGTCCTCGACGCGGGTGCCTTCACACGCTATTCCGAGATGCTCAAATCCATCATCACCCAAGCAAGCTCGCAAGGACGCACACTCGAAGATTTTTCGACCGATGCACAGGCCATGATCAAACGCTGCGATGTCACCAGCGAAGCGATCAACAAACGCATGCAAGCCGGGCTGCGGATGATCAAGATGATCGACGAACGCGCCTCACGCACCGATCTTCTGCTCGAAAAAATCCAAACCGCCCAGCCCAACTCCGATGCCTTCGCTGATCAGATCGATCGGCTCATCAAAGACAAGCTCGCCGACGCCTATCGCAAAATCGATACGATCGTCGCCGACGCCCAAGCCCGTGTCGAAGTCGCAGACGCCAAAGCACGCCAAGCGGTTGCCCTGAGCGATGGTCACGCCATCAAACTCACCGAACTCACCACCCGCATCGAGGGGCAGCTTGCCGAACTCGATGCTCGCATCGAGAACACCCGCAACGAAACCTCCAGCACACTCATCCAAATCCTCGATCGCACCGATACCGTCACCCAAGGCTTAAACACCGCGATCGATCAAGTCCTCGCACGAGCACACGAAGCAGGCGAAAACCTCACGGTTAAAATCGATGAAGCTTCTGCCCTGACCGATGCACGGATCGCCCAGCTCAATCGCTCGATCGAGCCTGTCCTCGAAGCCTCACAACAAGCGATGCGTACACTCGGGATCGATCCAGAAAACCCGGTCTTTGAAGATTCGCCCCTCGCCCGCATCGAGCAGCTCGTCGAACGCGGCGAGACCCAACTCGCCTCGCTCGATCGTGTCTATCGCCAACAAGAAGACCTGCAATCACAGGCTGAAGGCGTCAAAGCCGTCTTCGGCGTCTGGCTTGTCGACGCGGCCCAAGACCTCGATGTCCTCGAAGAACGCAAAGAAAAAATCGTTGGGCCGATGAGCCAAGCTGCGGACAAGATCGCAAAGCTCGGCCCAGATCTCGAATCCAATCTCGAAATCGCGTCGACCAAGCTCACCCATCTCCAAATCGAACAACAAGCACTTCGCCAAACCATCCAAGCCTCGACCACGGTCGCCAACGAGGTCTCCCAGCGCATGACCAACGAATCTGGGCAGCTCCAAGCCCTGCTCGATGGCTCGCTCCACAAGCTCTCGACCCGCGTCGAACAAGCTGGCGTGTGGCTGGGCGCACTCATCCAACGGGCCGAAGCCCTCGGCAGCACCTTGCCAGATGCCGGGCAAATGAACTTTGGAAATCAATCTGAAACCCAAACACCTGCACCAGTTGTAGCCGCTGTTGCAGAGCCAACTCCGACGCCAATGCCACCATCTACTCAACGAGTTGACCAGCTTACACATGAGCCTTTCTTAGAATCGGAAGTGGCATCAATCGAAGAACTGGCCATCACGCAAGCGATGATCGAAGCCGCTGTTCAACCCCCCGCTGACCAAGCCCCAATCGCTTCTCCACCCGCTCGCCAAACAGTCTCCCCCCAACCACCATGCCTCCCAATCGACGCCTTCTCATTCGAGGGGGCCTCGATGGTCATCGAACACAATATCGACTAAACCACACGACCCACCATCGTGTATTTAACGGGCGAACCAACTGGTTCGCCCGTTTGCGTTTTTGTACTTCACTTTGAGCCCGCTGGCGACCAGCTCGTCCACGGAAAATCTTCTGGGATCAGATGCCCACACCCATTGAGCCACCCGACCATAAACTCGAGCGCATCAACCACCCTTGGGCCAGGCCGATGAAACATCTGGTTCCCATCGACCACCGCGACATTCCCGTCGATCACCGCAGGCAAATCTCGAAACCAAGGCTCTTGCTCATATAACCGATCCGCCTCCGCGATCGCTTGCTCCAAGTTCAGCCCACAAGGAGCAATAACCAGATATTTGGGCCGAGTCGCACAAAAGAGTTCTGTGGGAACCGCAATCGAATGCCCAGCAATGCGTTCAGCCTGCTGAGGCCCAACCGCTGCACCAGACCCTGGCTTGGCGACCACCTCATTGAGCGGATGGCGAGCCCCCGCTCGTCCAATGATCTGCACCGTCCAATGCCCCGCCACATAAATCGGGTCTGTCCATTCCATAAACCCACACACAGGCCCATCGTCATACGGATTAATATGCTCCTCAGCCCGATCCATACGCTGACGCAACCCCACCACCACATGCATCGCCCGATCACCCAACCCAATCGCTTTTCCCACCCGATAGATATCATCCAAGATATCTTCAACCGTTTTGGGATTGAGCGCAAGCACCACAGGCTTCTTGCCCGTCAACTTACCCACCTGCTCAACCGCCTGCATCACCGCATCAAGATCAATCGAACACACCGAACACAGGTCTTGGGTGATAATCACATCAGGATCAAGACGCATAAGCTCTTGCACATCAATCCGATAGAGCGATTCACTCGTCTTTATAGATTCTGCTACCTGGGCATCAATCGCCTTGGCTCCAACACCCGAATCTGGATCGAAATGTGTCTTTTGCGCGGTCAAAGCCGGAACACTCAACACCCCTGTCGGAAAATCGCACTCGTGCGACCGACCCACCAGCATCGATTCAGCACCCAAAACTGCAACGATTTCGGTGCCAGATGGGATCAAACTCACGATGCGCATCAACATACTCCGATTGAAGAGATAACCCCTCTATTGGGGCCGATTGCCTACTGTATACAGCCGATCCGTCGGCCATAAAAGACCCAACGCGGAGAACACCCGCGATATGAGAATAAGTACGATATGCCGACCGCACACTGTTGCGTGAGGATCAGGAGAAATGCGGATGCGTCACAACCACCAGCGAACAACCAGCCCCAACATGAAGACTGGCTTCAAAGCCACACCCAAGCACCTTCTTGGCATGGTCGGTTTGGCAGCTGTCGGGCTCCTCGTATCGACCACAACCACCACCCTGGCGCAACAACTCGAGCCCGCCTCTGCACCCAAAAAAACACCAGAGACCAAACCCGCCATCCCAGAACCCACTGTCTCCTTTGGCGTCTTCACAGAACCTATCGAACTCACCACCCTGATCGACTATGTCGGTTCATCACTCAACATCAGTATCGTTGTCAAAGGCACGCCCACCGGCGAGATCGTCTTCAACGCACCCCAAAGAATCGCAAAGAGCAAACTCATCGACTTCCTTGATGCCATGCTCGAACTCTACAACTTCACCATCGTCTTTGAACAAGACTCGGGCTTCTACATTGTTCAACCCAAAACAGATCTTCAATACACCTTCGGCACCGACCGCGCCTCCACACTCATCATCCCCACACCAAACATCAAACCCTCACTCTTGATCAATGCACTCACCGCTTCGCTTGGCGCACCAAATGGAAAGACCGCCGCGATCCAAGCCGTCGATGAGCTTGGCGTGCTGATCATCAACGCCCCACCTCGTGATATCCGACGGGTTGAAGCGATGGTCACCGAACTCCTCCGCCTCGATGGTGTCCAGCAATACATCCGTTTCGAGCTGGCTCACCTCGCTGCACCGATCGCACTCGATCGCGTCATCGCACTCATCGGCGGCTCAAACTCTTCTCGCACCAGCGGTATCACCCAGCCTCAGAACAGAAACATCCAACCCGCTGCCGGTATTCCATCCACAGGCAGCTCACTCTCCAACCTCGCCGACCGGCTCACCATCGATCCCCAAGGCAACGCCCTCATATTCAAAGGCATCGAAGACGAAATCGCTCGCGTCCGCAAGGTACTCGCCGTCATCGATGTCCCAAACACCCTCGAGCCTCGCAACTACTTTGCGGGCTCAAGCGCGACCCAAATCGCCAACATCGCCAAACGACGCGGGCTCGGCGAAGTCATTGAGATCGAAGCTGCGACACAACAAAACCAGTTCTCAAACTTCGGTGGCCAAGCACAACAGTTTGGACAATCATCTTCCCAAACCGCCCAAGGTGGCCCGGTCATGCTCGTCGATCCTGAGCAAGGCAGCATCATCTACTACGGCACCGACGACCAACAAGCACAGCTCGCCGCGCTCCTCGAAGAACTCAAAACCGAAGACGACCGCGTCGTCATCCGCGAGTATGTCCTCAACCACACCGATGCGCTCACCATCGCCGACCTACTCACCGGCATCATCACCGGCGAATCTCAAACCGGCGAATCTTCACTGCTCCCAGGATCAACAGGCAGAGCAGCAAATCGAACATTCAGCGGCGGATTTATTCTCAGTAGCTCAAACGGCGAAGCCGGTGGCGACTTTGATCCAAACAAGATCACCGTCATCGCAGACGAGTTCTCAAACCAAATCATCATCAAGGCACCGATCAAACAACAAGAAGATCTCGAAGCACTCATCACACGCCTCGATAAACAACGCTCGCAGGTGTACATCCAAGCCATCATCGTCTCAATCGCCGACAACGAAGATTTCACCCTCGCATTCGAGACTCAGATCAACGCCGGGCAATACTCCGCAGGCACAAGCTTCGGGCTCTCATCCTCAGGAACACTCTTTCAAGATCCTAAGGTCGTCGGCACCGGGCTCGGCGGGCTCACCCAAGCCGTCATCATGTCCGAATACCTCCCGCTGATCGTCAACGCTTCGCAGACCGATTCAAATGTCCGAATCCTCTCGACGCCTCAGCTTCTCGTCAACGACAATGTCGAATCAACAATCGTCTCCGTTTCCGAACAACCATTCGATATCGTCACACCAAGCAACGGCGACTCCGTCTCATCCTTCGGCGGGTTCGAAGAGGCAGGCACAACACTCACCGTCACGCCTTCGATCTCCCAAGGCGGATTCATCCGCCTTGAATACAACATCGAACTCTCCAACTTTACCGCGGCCACCGGCACCGGCGGCTCGCCACCACCACGAGATCGCAACACGCTCACAGGTTCCGTCACCGTCCCATCAGATGCAACCATCGTCCTCGGCGGCATCACCGTCGAAGACTCACGCGATACCGTCATCAAGGTCCCACTGCTCGGCGATATCCCCGTCCTCGGCGAACTCTTCAAACGAACAAGCAAGATCAACAACAAATCAAAGCTCTATGTCTTCCTCACCCCTCGCATCATGCGCGATCCAAACTTCAACGATCTCAAACTCTTCACCAAAGGCCCACAAGGCGAGATGGAAATCGACCTCGACATGCCAACGCTCGAACCGGCACTCATCATGAGCACCGATCCAAAGCAAACAAGTGCACTGCCAGCAGCTCCGAGTAACCAAGCAAACAATCAACCTACCGACCAACCAAAAGGCACCTTCCCACAACTCGAACCGGCCTACATCGAACTCACCGACGCCAATGCAAAGGACGGCGAGTAAGCAATGGCCAAAATGAACGGACTCATCAAAAGAAACCCTGACCGGAAACCAACCCGCGATCAAGACGCTGCCATCGTCGTGGTCGACCGCTGGAACGACGCCGCACGCGCCTTTGGTAATCTTCGCCTCTCAGGAGATCAGCTCCGCGCCTTCGCCGCCATCGAAGGCTCCGACGACGAGCCTTGGGATGTCATGCTCCAAACACTCGCGATGGATGAAGCGAGCGCACTCAAGCTCCTCGCCCAACGCACCGGACTCGCGTTTCTCGCAGAACCAAAGCTCAACGAATCATCCTCGCGCTTCTACGAACTCGTCGACCAAAACGATGCACGCGCCGCAAGCGTTGGATGCTACGAACACAGCAACGGCGCATTCGTCATCGCCACAAGCCGACCACTCCAGCCCAGCATCCTCACCATGCTCGAAGACACGCTCGACGCTCCAATCACCGTCGTCCTTGTCCCACGCGCCGCCGTCGCAAGCCTGATCAACCGTGGCTACGAACAACGCGGCGATCTCGTCACCGAAATCGTCGAAGACATCCCACTCGACCAAGACGCCATCGAAAAAGCCGCCGGAGCCATCGGCAAGTCCAACGACCTGCTCGCACAAGCACGCCAAACGCCCGTTATCCGCCTCGTCAACATGATCCTCTTCGAAGCACTCCGCAGAGGCGCATCCGATGTCCATGTCCACCCGATGGAAGAACGACTCTCGATCCGCCTACGAATCGACGGCATGCTCGTCGACGCGTTCTCCCCGCCGATCTCGCTCGCCTCGGCAATCTCCTCTCGCCTCAAGGTCATGACCGAACTTGACATCGCCAATCGACACTCCCCGCAGGATGGCCAAACAACCGTCCGAATCGGGCAGAAGAAAATCGATATCCGCCTAAGCGTCATCCCCACAATCTTCGGCGAACGAATCGTCCTGCGTTTGCTCGATCAATCACAAAACGAACTCGACCTGAGCGCAGTCGGCATGTCCAAAAAGCTCCAAACAAAGCTTATGGACTGCGTCGAACGCCCCAACGGCATCCTCCTCGTCACCGGCCCAACCGGCTCGGGGAAAACAACAACACTCTACGCCGCACTCGGACGCATCGACCGAGAGAGCCGAAATGTCATGACCATCGAAGACCCCGTCGAATACCACCTCGACGGCATCGCCCAAATGCAGGTCAATGTCAAACGAGATGTCACCTTCGCCACCGGCTTGCGATCATTACTGCGCCAAGACCCAGATGTTATCCTCGTCGGTGAAATCCGCGATCCAGAAACCGCACAACTCGCTATCCAAGCATCGCTCACCGGCCACTTTGTGCTCGCCACCCTGCACACCAATGATGCCCCCAGCGCGATCCCCCGCCTGCTCGATATCGGCGTAGAGCCATACCTCGTCACAAGCTCACTCGTCGGCGTCCTCGCCCAACGCCTGATGCGCCGCCTATGCACAACCTGCAACGGCGCCGGCACACACAACAACGAACCATGCGAAATCTGCTATGGCTCTGGATACAAAGGGCGATTGGCTGTGCATGAACTCATGCTCATGAACGACGAACTCCGCCAACTCACCGCCCAACGCGCCGACGGCGTCACCCTCTACGAAGCCGCCGTCAACACCGGATTCGAACCCATGAAACTCGACGCCCTCGAAAAAGTCAAACAGGGTTTAACCGACTAAGCCGAAGTCTTCCGCGTGCTGCACTGATCAAAGATAACCCAATGCCCAAAGCACAAAATACATCACAGCACTAATCACCGGCAACGAAGACACCAGGATAACTGCACTAAACCCTTCCTCGCATAAATCAATAACGAAGTACGCTAGTCTTGAGTCACGATGTCTTTTGCTTGTCAGAGGCACAAAGACACACAACTCGATCGCCGTAAACAATATGACATATATGGCAAACTGCAACCATTTACCAGACGAACCACCCTGCACCAATAACAACACTGCGGCTGCGTCTGCGAGTAGAACCACCGCGAATATCAGCGATTGCATCCGAATATCTCGTACCCTCTTCAACCATTCTTTCTGATCGAGTTCGATTATTTTTTGCTGTTCCTGAAGCTGCAAAAGTGTAAACGCAAATCCACATTCTGGACACAACGCTATCTGTAACCCTCCCAGGTAGTATCCGCAACGCGGGCATCCAGCGTCGTGCATGCCGATGTACTCCATTAACTCTGAATCCATGTCATACATGATCTATCCTCCCGCACTTTGCCCCTAATATCAAGTCATGAACCGATTCAATCCCATGAATGTTATGCCCGTCACCCTCTCCAACGAGATCGTCACCCTCGAACCCATTGCACTCAAGCACACCGCCGACATCGTCAACGCGATCGATGCCGATGTCTTCAAATATATGCCCATGCGATCATCGGTCATCACGACCAACCAGGTCCGCCGATACATCGAGTTCCAGATCAAGCGGCCCAGCACCGTCACCTTCGCCGTGATCGACAACAGCACCGGCAAAGCCATCGGCTCGTCGAGCTATCTCAACATCATGCCCGATCACTATGGGCTCGAAATCGGCTCCACCTGGATCACCAAATCTGCCCGAGGCACAAAGATCAATCCATCAATGAAACTACTCATGCTCGGGCACGCCATCGAACAACTCGGCGCGATTCGTGTGGCCCTCTCCACCGATAGCCGAAACGAACATTCCAAAGCTGCGATCTCCAAACTCGGCGCAACCTTCGAGGGCACCCTCCGCAATCACATCATCATGCCCGATGGCTACTACCGCGACTCCGCCGTCTACTCGATCATCCCATCACAATGGGAATCCATCCGCGCCGGTTTGCATAGCCGCATCAACGCATAAACCTTCACCTTGTTTCATCCTGCGCACAACAAAGCCCTCTCCCAGAGGGGTAGGAGAGGGCTGAAGAGGAGCATACGCTCATAGCTGCGTGCTTTGAGAGGGAATCGAAGCACGCAAAGCGTTGCTCGGAGAGAGAGCATTCCATAAACCAAGCATGTCGACCTGCAAATCCCCACGAGAGCGAGGTACAAATCAACATGCGCTGGGAACAGGATCGGGCTCGCCCGATGCTTCTTCTATCGGGTGAACAATCGTTTCTCCATGAGAAACACAACATGCAAAGCAATGCAAACGAAAAACATAGGGGTTATGCCGTAACCCATTCGGGGGGATCTTCCCCCCCAATCGGCAATGTTCGCGCGACATCCAAAAACGATTCGTAGTTTGCGCGGGTCTCGATCACACTATCACCGCCAAACTTCTCCATGAACGCGCTCGCCACTTCAAACGCCACCACATTCTCCATCACCACACTCGCAGCCGACACCGCGCACACATCAGACCGTTCATATTGCGAATCCTGCGCTTGCTTCGTATTCAAATCGACCGAAGGCAATCCACGCAAGAGCGTCGCGATCGGCTTCATTGTTCCGGTCACTACGATCGGCTGGCCGTTGGTCATCCCGCCCTCGGTTCCGCCCGCGTTGTTCGAGCTGCGCACAAACCCAAGCGAAGGCTCACCAATCTTCGACGCATCAAACTCGATCGGATCATGCACCTTCGATCCAACCCGCTTTGAACACTCGGCCCCAAGCCCGATCTGCACCGCCTTGAACGCCTGAATCCCCATCACCGCATACGCGATCCGCGCATCGAGCTTGTCATACCAGTTCATCGAACTCCCAATGCCGGGAGGACACCCAAACACATGGCACTCGACATCGCCGCCAACCGTATCCTTATCCATCTTGGCCTGGCGAATAATCCCGCACTGCCTTTGGGTCGTCGCCTGATCAAGCGTGTAGGTATCCGAACCATTGCGCAGCTCAATCAACGCAGGCAAGTTTTCAGCGTCCACCTGAACATCAGTCCGCGCATCAAGAATCGACCGCACAAACCCAAACACCTCGACTCCAAAGATCTCCTTGAGCATCAACCGCCCAACACAAGTCGCCGCCACCCGTGCAGCCGTCTCGCGTGCGCTCGCACGCTCAAGCGTTTCTCGACAATCGGTCGTGAGCCACTTCACACTCCCCGCAAGATCTGCATGCCCAGGGCGCGGGCGATAGACCGCAGGCGTCCGCTCCAGATCATCCAACCGAGAATCACGGTTTTTGACAAAAAAAGTAATCGGCGCACCGATCGACTTCCCATGGCGAACCCCTGTCAGGATTTCAATCGAATCGGTCTCGATCTTCATCCGACCGCCGCGCCCATACCCACCTTGCCTGCGCAGCAGCTCAGCATTGATGACATCGACATCAATCGCAAGCCCGGCAGGCACACCAAGGATCGTCGCGACAAGCCCCGGCCCGTGCGATTCGCCCGCGGTCTGATAGGACAATCTATTCGATGGTATCGTCATCCGTGCATTCCTCTCTAAAACTAGAACCAGTTGATCAACGACATGATATTCGAATAATCATCCGTCCAAAGCCGCATCCGATCTTCATCATCCATGATGTACAACTCCATCCCCTCGTCGAGCAGCCGTTGCCCGGTCTCGACATCACGCGTCAGCACAACCCAGCGTGATGGAAAACGATAAAGCTGTTCATCGATTGGGATCTCAAACTCGTCAGCAATAAAAGGCGGAATCTTCGTCGTACTCTTCGCTAACTCATACACCAAAGGCATCAAATCCAGATACCGATTCGAAATGTGCAGCACGATAATCCCATCATCTGTAATGCGATCAAAATACAACTCAATCGCCTCAACCGTCAACAAATGCACCGGGATCGAATCAGAACTAAAAGCATCCGCATGAAGCATATCAAACTTCGCTTCGCCCATCGCTTCAGACTCTTCAATCAACTTGCGCCCATCACCAAGCCGAACCTCAATCTTCGCCGGCGCTTTGGCCAAGTATGTAAACAGCCTCGGGTTTCTCGCAATCGCTTCAACCTCAGGATCAATCTCAAAGAACACAATCTCATCCTGCTCCCGACCATGTGCCGACATCGCCCCCGAACCAAGACCCATGATCCCGATCCGCGCACCATCAGGACGCATCTGCTGAACCGAACGCATAATCATCCCGCAAGGCCCATCAAAGTGGTAATACCCCAAAGGCTCAAGCTCAAGTTCAGGATCCATATACTGAATCCCGTGCATCGTCGTGCCATGCAAAATAGTGTGCGTCTTTACCCACTTCTTATTCGCATTGTCCCATTCCTCGCGCTCGGTGACCTCATGAATCCCATAAAAAGTCCGAGCACGATAGATCACACTCGTATCACGCGCCGCGTTAATTTGAATCCCAGTCATAGGTAAAAGCAGCGTAAGCGCACACGCTAATCCATCCTTCCAAGCCAAATATACCAATAACGAAGGCACCGAAGTCACCAACGCAACCATCGTCATGTCCACAGGCGAGTTCGCTAATGACATTCCTGTCAGCCCATTAATCCACGCGGATATAGCCTGCCCATAAAAACCCAATCCAAGCACATACGCCATCGCAAACATCGGAATACCAACCCGACGCCGCAACTTCACTCGCTTGATCCGCGAAGCACTCATCCCAATAAGATCTTTCGACCAAGGCAAAATCGACACCGACAACACAAGCGCAATCGGATACTCAAGGTTCGTATTGAAAAACAACGGCGCAATAATCCCATTAAACAAACCGCCCAAAGCACCACCAACAGACATCAACAAAAAGAACTCTGTCAAATGCACAGCCTGAGGCCGATCCATCGCCAATCGACCATGACACACAATCCCGATCGCGGTCAACAACAACAACTCGATCGCGACAATCATGATCATCGTGCCGCCAGCATTCAACTCGCTCGCCATCAATAAGATCATCGCACCAATCACCAAGAGCACCATCGGACGAGTAAAGTCCTTCACCGCACGCTCAACCTTCGAGCCAAACGCAATAATCATCGTGATCAAATACAACACCAAAGGCAGCACCCACAACAATGGCAACGACACCACATCCATCGTGATATAACTCGTCACACCCAACAACATCGTCGACGGGATAAACGCCAGATAGATCCAATACAACCGACGCTTCCAGGTAATCGGGCGGTCCAAAGTTGGCTCAGGAGTTTCTGGATTCGCCGAAACCATCGAACCCCTCGCCTCTTCTTTAAGCCGACGCTTCTTCTGCTTAGGTGTCTCAACCTTAGGCTTAAGCGTCTTGCTCGCTGCATACATCGCGAGCACAATAAACACCCCGAACCCCGTCAACCAAAACCGCCTCTGATTCATCAACCCTAGATTCGGTTCAAACAATAACGGATACGCGAGCAACCCAATCAAACTCCCCGCATTACTCGCAGCATACAAAAAATACGGATCATGCGCACGCGCATGCCCGGTCCGCGCAAACCAACCCTGAATCAACGGCCCCGCGCTCGATATCGCAAAGAAAGGCAAACCAGAAACAAGCAACAACTGTAAAATCAACCAAGGCACCGGAAAGGTCGAAGCCTGCGCCGGCGCTTCAGGCGTATCAAAAACAACGCCCACAATCAACGCAATCAAAAGCAAACTCGCATGAATCGCCATCTGAGATTTTCGCCCAAACTTCGTCATCAAAATATGAGCGTACAAATACCCCAACAACAACAGCGTCTGATAGAACAACATACAAGTCGTCCACACAGATGAACCGCCACCAAAAGCTGGTAAAAGCGTCTTCGCAATCATCGGCTGGATCGAAAACAACAACCCCGCAGACAAAAACACCGTCAATGTAAACAGAACTACCATGCAAACTCCTTCAATCGTCCGTGTACAATAGGATCAAAACACACCCCAAGCCCAAACCAACCCTCACCCCCACACGCTTTTACACCCATCAAAAGGCCCGCTATGCAACCCAACGATCATGTCTGCCTCTGCTTTGGTGTCTCACTCGGCAAAATTCAGAACTACCTCAAACGCCAAGACCCAAAGGTCGCATCCCTCATCTCAGAATGCCTCGGAGCAGGCACAGGTTGCGGCTGGTGCGTCCCCTACCTCAAAGACCTCCACACACAACACCAAAACGGTACAAAACCCACCATCGAAGGCTCCGCGCAAGACTACAAAGACGGACGAATCAGCTACCGCCAAACAGGTGACCGAAACACAGAAACCACAAACGAATAACAACCTCTTCGACAGAACAGGCTTCTTCGGTGGAACGGGCTTCCAGCCCGTTTTTTCAAACGACAAAAAATCGACTAGCCCGTGTCTGACGGCTCTTTATTGTCCCTCCCCCGTCCTGACGGGGGAGGGACAAAGAATTGGGAAACGAGCCGTCAGACACAACCTGGAAACCAGTTCCACCAGCGCATAAAAAAGACCCGGAAATCTCCGAGTCCTTTGATACTTATGATTACTAACTCTTACTCGTCGTCGAGAATCCGAAGCGTCAATCCACAGTTGGTCAGCTTCTCGCCGATCTCAACAAGCGAAGTCGTCCCGAAGTTCTTCACACCCATCAACTCGGCTTCGGTGTGTGAACACAGATCACCGATCGACTGGATATTGAGCATCTGGAGCGCCTTGCGAGCACGAACAGAAAGCTGCAACTCCGAAACAGGCTTGCCAAGAAGCCCTTCCTTGCCAGTACCCTTGAGCTTCTCAAGAATCTGGCGCCGAGCAACACGATGCGCATCCTCACGACCCTGACCCAAACGAAGATTCTTCGCTTCGAGCATGATCTTGATCTCTTCGAGTGATGACTCACCAAAGTTCTTGTAGCTCATCAACTCCGCTTCATTAATACGGATCAGATCGCCCAAAGAACGAATGTTCATCTTCTTAAGGCAAGTACGAGCACGCACAGTCAACTCAAAGTCCGTCACAGGCGTATCGAGCAACGCACGACGCTTGAGCACATCGCGTTCGTTCTCTTCTTCAACAACCATCCCCTTGGATGCAATCACATCCTTCATGAACAAGCGAGCCCGTCCATGATTCGGGTTGGTATCAAGAATCTGACGCAAGCAACGCTCAGCGCGAACATAGTCACCCATGTCCTCATACAGAACCGCCAGGTTCATCAATGCGTTAATCGGCGCGGGCGAAGTCTCGCACACTCGTTCATAGAGCGAGAGCGCTTCATCTTCTTCGCCACCTAAATCGAGCAAGTATGCAAGCTGGAAACCAGCTTCAACATTGGTCGGATCGGCTGCGAATGCGTTGCGATAGGCATCAATCGCGCCATCGCGATCGCCATTGGCAAGCACCTCGGCTGCGCTCGAAAGCAAAGCCGTTGCTGCTGATGAATCCACTGAAGCGGTGCCCGAAGCACCAACCACCATATCCATGGGATCGGTCGTCATAAAAGATCTCCTGATCTGTTCTACGAATCTATCTATTGGTGCCCAAGCCCCGGCCCATCCAGGTGCCTCCGAGCGAAAACATGAGCGAAAATGATTATAGCCCGCTCATCCCCATTCCTCAACACCAATCTGCACGAGCCAAACGCCTCTCAAATCACGATTCTCACTCGATTTAGCAAAATCAAGGCACCCCGATCGTCGGATCGGGCATCACATCGTCAAATGGATCAAGATCCACCGATTCCGATCCCTCACCAACAAGCGACATCGTCTTCCACTTCCCGCTCTGAAAACGCCAACCGAGCGAAATTCCCAGCAAGATGATGTACAAAGACGCCCCGATCCAAGGCCCAATAGACCCCAACTGTGGCATCGTCTTGATCAACAACCACCCAACCCCAGGAATACAGGTCCAAGACAAAATAATCGTCGCAACGCCCGGCCACACCGTATCACCCGCGCCACGCAGCGCACCAGCAAGCGTAATCGCCACCGCATCAAACACCTGAAACACCGCTGCCGCGATCATGATGACCACACCAATCTCGATGAGCCTCGCCCGTTCATCCGCAGGCGTGCCTTCATTGATAAAAACTTCAATCAACTGCTCACGGAACAACACAAAGCACAACGCACACAAACCCATATACCCAACCGTGATCTTCATCGCCAGCATAGTTCTGGCCACCGCGATATCCGGGCGCTTCATCCCCATCGCCTTACCCACCATCGCCTGCGCCGCAATCGAAATCCCCACCGCAGGCATAAAGCTCAAGTGCATATATTGCAGCGCGATCCACCCCACCGTGTTATGCAACACCGGATCATCCCCCACCGCTTCGCCCCCGCGAGGCACAAGCCACACCATCAAAATCGTCCAGCACACCATCTCATTAAGAAACATCAACCCCGGCGCAATCCCGACCTTAAACAGATCCTTGATACATTTATAACTCGCCTTCCACGCCTTGCGCGTGCCAAAGAGCCGAGCATACCGTGGGCTCATAAACAAGATCATCGGGATCACAAACTCGGCAGCACTCCCAAGCACCGTGCCGATCGCCGCCCCTTTAATCCCCATCGCTTCGATCCCCATCGAACCCGCAAGCAATGCGATCGGCTCAGAAATCGGCCCAATCACATAGCTCCCCAGCCACGAATCAGGCACCGGCATCCCCTCGCTGCCAAACATCAAAAGCAAGTTCACAAACACATTGGTCAGGTTCCCGACAATCGCCGACACCAACACCACACTCGCCCGATGCATGCCATAAAAATAATGGTGCAGCGATCGCGCACCAATCACAAACACCCCGCCCAATAGCACGATTCGTGCATAATCCGTACTCAACGCCGCCATCTGCGGGTCTTTGCCAAACATGCCATCGAGCGAGAACAGCCCGGGCATCACCCAATAGAACGGCAGCATCAAAAGCACAAAGTACATCAGCCCGACCCAAAGCCCGTTCCACGCATACGCCGCCCCGCGCTCAGGGGTCTTGGCCCCGAGGTTCTGCGACACGAACGAGTTGATCACCCCGTTCATCCCGAGGATGTACGCCATCAACATCCAAACGAACATCGAGCCGTTGGACTGCGCCGCGATATACACCGGCTCCTCACCAATATCCTTCACCATAAACTTGTCAACAAACGCCATAATCGTATACGAAGTCATCGTCGCCACCGACGGAATCGCGATCACCATCATCTCTTTGAGCGCACCAGAATTCTTGTCGATCAAATCGATGGGAACGATATCTATTTTCTGTTCGAGAGCCTTATCTGCGACCTGATCTACACGATCATCGCGGCCATCAGCCCCTTCAGGCTTGTGCGTATCTGTCATAACTTGTACCTGTGTGAATGAATCTGCTGAGTCGGAATACCGACGAGAAGCCTGCATAGCTGCGGCTACTGTTCATTTTCGTAGAAAAATGATTGGACAAGATGTCAGTGCTGATTCTTCATAGTGCCCATAGTCTTGCACACTTCGATCAGCCTGTCAATCAGATTCACCTAAAAACAATAAACGAACTGCCTATCACTCAATCCGCATTCGGGAACAACACCATATCCCCATCCCAACCTGCACGCAGATACTCATCCGAAATCAAAAACCCATCAACACCCTCAGGGCGAACAACCTCAACGCCCCCATCATCATCCCCGTCGGCCCCAACCGCATACACCAACATCCGCCCCTCGCTCCATCGATACTGCACAGGCCCGCCCGTAAACCCATCCACCGGGTCAAACCCCATCAAGTCATCATCAATATCCGACAACCCCATCGCCGGATCTCCATGCCGCAACCAATGCCGATGCCCCGCCAACGCCACCCGCACACCAATCATCTCTTGATGACTCGTACGAAGCATGCTCACCGCACTATCAAGTTGCTCATCCCCGAGAGTCAAAATCGGGTACATCAGCTTCCCGATCTCACCCTGAGGCGAGTTGATCCCATCGCCCCAATCGTCCTCATCAACCAACACCTCAACCACCCGCCAAGGCATCGCCACCGCATCCACCCACGCCTGCCCGATCGCCTTATAATGGATATACCCCGCGATCAAATCCGCATCAATATCTTCAAGCAAAGCCGTGCTCGGCTCAGGTAACACCCCATCCTCATCAGCAATCAAAGGCAAAAAATCGACCGTCTGCTGCGCCCAATAAATCCCATAGTCATCCACCATCCGCCGAAGAACATCTTCGAGCGTCGCATACTCAAGATCAAGATTCATCGAAAATACATCAGCCTCCATCACTAACTGATAGACCCCCTCCAACCGAGCCCCCACCCCTTCATCAATCAACTCAGGATGCTCGATCAGCACCTCGCCGATCAACCGATTGATCGTGCTCAACAGAGCCACCCCCACCAGTTGCCCGATCATCACTTTGGGTTCATCCGCCATCAACGCCAGCCTCGACCAAACTTGCATATCGCGCACAAACCGTTCCCCATCACCCGCCTCGATCGCTGTCAAAGCATCGGCCTTGAGAATCCACCCCGCCCGAGTAATCACCCCGCACATCGGCAAGCGCACATTCAACATCAAACACGCCGGCGCATCCGCATCAGCCGTCGGCTCATCAAGCTCAATCCCAACCTCTGCCATCGCATCAACCCAAATCGAATCCTCATAATCAAGCATCGGCATACCCAAAATCGAACACCCCGATGCCCGCGCCAACAACTCAATAGACTCCTGCGTGCGTGGATCATCAATCCATGCAGCAACCTCATCCCACCCCTCTTCACCAGGCAACGCATCTAAGTTATCAACTGGCCGATCCCCCACCGAATCCAAAGCCATGAACTTCGCCAGAATCGGATACGCCCGATCTTCCATCGCTACCGCTTCGATCGCCGTGTTGTGCGCCTCAACCGGACTCACCCACCGATCCAAACCAGAATGCCTTTGCCCCAGCTTCTGCGACACCAACACCACAACAAGACCCATCGCAAGCATACCGCCAGCTGCCCCGATCCCTATCCACATACTGTTCGATAACTTATTCATACAGCCCCCTCAAACAATCATTCGGTTTCAAGCGATGCTGTTTCATCCCCAGCCCTCACCATCTTTACCGCCAGATCAATCGCATTGCTCATCGACCCAGGATCAGCAATCCCCTTGCCAACGATATCAAACGCCGTCCCATGATCCGGACTCGTCCGCACCGTTGGCAACCCCAGCGTCACATTCACCGCCAAGTCCCGCTCTAACAACTTCACCGGGATCAATCCCTGATCGTGATACATCGCCACCACCAGATCATACTTCCCCGCGACGGCTGCATTAAAAATCGTGTCCGCAGGGCACGGGCCATACGCCAAAATCCCAGAGTTCACCGCGTGATCAATCGCAGGCGAAATGATCCGCCCCTCCTCATCACCCATCAAACCATCCTCGCCCGCATGTGGATTCAACCCACACACCGCGATCTTGGGTCGCGCATACCCAAGCTGCAAACACGCCTGATGCCCAAGATCAATCGCCGTATGCACCGCCCCGATCGTCAGCTTGTCCTTGATCTCATTGAGCGGAATATGCACCGTCGTCAGCACCACCCGAAGCTTGTCGCCCACAAACATCATCGCGTGATACTTCGCGTTAAGCCTCTGCGCCAACAACTCGGTGTGCCCGGCATACCGCTTCTTGCCCGCCATCGCCCAAGCCTGCTTATTGATCGGCCCCGTCACAATCGCATCAGCATACAACGGATCATCCGCATCGCGCCTCGTATCAGCAATCGCCCGCTCGACCCATCCAAAGCTCAACCGCCCGTTGAGCTTGTTGGCCATCGCAGGGAACCGAATATCAATCCCCTCATCATGGAGCTGCGGATCAGAATCGAGCAACACCACATCATGCAGATCAGCCGTCGCCGCGATCGCCGATCGCGCATCCACCCGCCACCAGAACGGCTCAATCCCCACCGCATCCGCCGCCAAATGCATTGCATGCGACGAACCATGAATCATGTACCGCGCCTGCGACTTTCGCGCCTTGTCACTGAGCGCACGAATAAGCACCTCCGCCCCAATCCCGGCCGGGTCCCCCATAGATATCGATATCGTCGGCTTCTCACTCATACCCAATAATACGCACCAACTCCGCCCCCGGGTGCCACCACTCTTATCCCCTCCCCCCAACTCTTGTCCCTCCCCCGTCCTGACGGGGGAGGTGGCATGCGCAGCATGACGGAGGGGGTCTTCTCCCTCTTCTCTTACCGCCTCCCCCGCGCCTGCGGGGGAGGTGTCGAACAAAATGAGACGGAGGGGGTCTTGCTTTTCTTCCCCATTGCCTACTCCCTATTGCCCATTGCCTTCTTCAAGAAAAGACCCCCTCCGTCCCTACGGGACACCTCCCCCGGAAGCCCGGGGGAGGCGACAAAAAATCAATCTCTTCTTAATCTCATCCGGGTGCCATGCCGGTGCCGTCCCCGGCTCCTGCATGTCGTATTCACATTCAAAAAAGAAAAGACATGCAGGAGACTTCGTCACCTACATACCACCCCGCGATCTGTATAATAAAGCAATGTACTGCTTAGGATGCGAATATGAACTGGTTGGGCTCGTCGAGAATCGTTGTCCTGAGTGTGGACGAGGGTTCGATGCGAGTGATCCAACGACATTCGCTTCTTCCCGACCCATGGGGCGTCGGGATCGGCGGGCGGCGCGGCTTGAGATTGGGCTGATCATGGTCGCAATGGTGCCTTTGATCGCGAATGTATTTGCGTACACGGCGTTGATAGGAGCTCGAATCTCGCTTGGGCAGTGGCCTCAGCGAGATGGATTCGGGCCTTCGAGTATTCCTGGGATTGGATTTTTTACCCTTGGAGCGATGCTGTTCGCCTTTGCGTCGATTCCTTCAGTGGTAGCAGGGTTGATGCTGGCGATCGCGTTGTTGACCCATAAGGCATGGACACAATTGCTTCGAAGCGGACTTTTGGCAACAATTTTATTGGCGTGCGGGTTTGCGCTATCGATGTGGGATCCAGCGAAGGTTTGGTATTGGATGTGGGATTGAAAGAGCCGGGCTCACAAAATCCGCTTCGACCTCGGATACGACCCAAGCACCTGCAAGTCCTTACAGTGCAGCCGCGCGCCCTTAATCGCCCGCTTCATCGCCTTGTCATCCCGGTGCCCGAGCGCATCAATATAAAACGCGTAGCTCCAATTCTCTCTTCCCGAAGGCCGCTTGTCGATATGGCTTAGGTTCACACCCTCGCTATGAAACGCCTGGAGCACCTCGACCAACGCACCCGATTTATCCTCGGTCGCGAACATAATCGAAGTCTTGTCATCACCCGTAGGCAACGCCTTCTCCTTCGAGATAATGTAAAACCGCGTGATGTTGTCCGGGTTGTCGGCGATATTGCTAAACAACACCGGGAGCCCATACAACTCGCCCGCAAGCTCCGACGCAATCGCCGCCGTGCCCGGATCGGCCCCGATCTCAATCGCCAGCTTGTTCTCTTTGAGCGCGGTCTTCACCGCCTGGCTCGTCGAGGCATCGGGGATCAACGCGGCGTTGGGATACTGCGTCGTCAACCAGTTTCGACACTGCGCAAACACCTCAGGCTTCGAATGAATCCGCCTCACATCCTGAGGCTTGCAGTTCGTCAACAACATATGCCGAATCGCAATCTGCGCCTCCGCATACACATGCACACTCCCCGCATTGTGCGCCAACGCATCGAGCGATTCCGTAATCCCACCACCAATCGAGTTCTCGATCGGCACCAATCCATAGTTCACATGCCCACGCCGAACCTCCGTAAACACACCTGCGATCAGTTGCAGGTCTTCGTAATCAACCGACGACCCAAACTGCTTAACCGATGCCTGATGCGAGTACGAACCGGCAGGCCCTAAGAATCCAATACGCAATGGCCGTTCGAGCGCAAAGCTCCCCGACATCATCTCACGATAAATCCCCTCGATCGTCCGATCAAGCAACGGGCCTTCATTGCGATCCATCGCCTTCTGCAATACCTGTGCCTCACGATGCGGCGCATAGATCGGCGTGTCCGAGCCACGCTTCAGCTCCCCAACCTCAACCACCAGCTTCGCCCGTTCGTTGAGCGTGTCCACCAGCTTCTGATCCAGCCGATCGATCTTCTTACGGAACACCGCAAGGTCTTTCGACGCTGCTGCGGTCTCGCTGCCAGATGCAGCCTTCTTGCCGGTCTTCTTAGCCGTTTTCTTGGTCGTCTTCTTTTTGGTGGTTTTCTTAGCCATACACGCAGGATATCGCCCAAATCACCCACAAAGCTCAACAGACATGGCCACTTGGCAAAGGATTGTCCGATAGTACTCTGATAATCCAAATCTGGACCCGAATCCGACCCACCCAACGAAATCCCAGCACCAGCATCCCAATAATACATCGTGATCAATACCATCGAACCATCCATGCTCCTCCTCGCCCAATCCCTCCCCGAAGGCGGCTCCGTCCCCCTCGGGATGGCACTCATGGGCGGGCTTCTCCTCTGGCTCGTCGGCGCCCGCGTCATCAAGCCCGTCTTCTTCCTCTTCGGGCTCGCCATCGGCGCATTCGTAGGCACAACTATCATCCCACTCACCGGACTCCCAACCTTCCACCCCGGTGGCTTCACCCTCACACCAGGAATCACCGGACTCATCGCGGGCGGCATCCTTGGCTCGCTCGTCTCCCTCGCCATGTTCCGACTCGTCATCGCATTCACCTCCGCGATGGCCTTCGCTGCTGCCGGCGTATTGGGCGCGATGGTCTTCCTCCACTTCAACCCAACCATCACCGATGCCGATCTCACCGATACCCAAACCGCCCTTGTAGAAACCGGCGATTCCCTCGCAGGCATCACCTCCTCACTCAACGACACCATCAACCGTGAAGCCGCCGAGACCGCGCTCAACATCCTCGACGAAGACGGCAAGATCCTCGACGACACCACCAAGCAACAACTCAAAGACGCCGCCACCCGTTCACAAGAGTTCGTCTCACACATATACAACACCATCAAGGCCGACCTCGATCAACGCCCCGCACGCGACAAGCTCATCGCGCTCAGCTCCGGGTTCGCCGGGCTCGCCTTCGGGCTCCTCGTCGGCGTCGTTCTCCCCAAACGCACCACCGCTCTTGTTACTTCCCTCTTTGGCTCCGCCGCAATGATGGCATCCACCACCGCGCTCCTCACCGCAAGATCAGGACAACGCCCCGACTTCCTCAACCAATCCGCCGTCATCTGGGCCGCCGCCTGGGTCGTGCTTACCGTCGTAGGCTTAATGGTTCAACTCGGGTTTCTCTCCAAAAACAAGAACAAAGCCCAAACGGCCATCCTCCATGACGATGACGACGATTGACCCAAAACAACGCGATTCCCCAGCGTTTCCGCACCTTTCCCTCCACCACAGTGCATCTGTGCTGATCAAGGTGCGTATTGAAATATTGGAATCATCAACCCCAGTTGACCGATGACCTAAAGCATGCGACAATAACACCATACAGATCTCGCATATACTATGATTTGATTCAGGCAAAGGAGGCCGACATGATCGATACCGCCAAGCAACGAATGATTCAAGAAGCCACCCAACATCGCGACGAGGCACTCACACTCCTCCGCTCGCTCATCGACGCCAAATCCATCTCCGAACAAAACCTCATTCAGATCCATCAGCCAGACCTCGTCAAACAAGTCACCGGCAAATCCTCTATGGATACCGCCATCGCCTCCACCCGCCGACTCATCGATTCATTCAATCGAATCCTCGATGACCTTCGCCGAAACCTTACCGAAGAAGACCTCCAACTCATCGGCTCGATCGAAACAACCATCGCCCTGAGCTAAACCCAAAGCTCTTCCTTCCACAACCCAAAACTTCCCCCCATACATGCAAACGCATGCTTATCATCGTGCATGAACCAATCACCAACCCAGCCTTCGCCCACTACACACACCGCGCTCCTCCGCATCAAAAAACTCGATGACCGCGCGACCCTCCCACAATACAAATCAGAACTCGCTGCCGGGCTCGATCTCGCTGCCTGCCTCCCGCGCCACGACATGCCCGAATCCGTCACCATCGAACCCGGGCAAATCGTCAAGATCCCACTCGGCTACGCCTGCGCCATCCCCGTCGGCTACGAAGGACAAGTCCGACCACGCTCAGGGCTCGCCACCAAGCACGGCATCTCCCTGCCCAACGCACCAGGAACCATCGACGCAGACTACCGAGGCGAAATGTTCATCGCACTGATCAACCTAGGCAATGAACCCTTCACCATCAACCACGCAGACCGAATCGCCCAAATGATCATCGCACCCGTTGCGCACGCAACAATCCGCACCGTCGAACAACTCGACGATACGGCTCGTGGCTCATCAGGCTTTGGCTCCACTGGCATCTAAACCAATCAATAACCCAAGCTCAACTCGGTCTACTTCTTCTGCTTGCGCTTGCTCCGGGTATACCGCTTAGGCAAGTTCGCTTTGCTCGATCCCTGCCCCGCTTGTGCTTGTGTAGAACCACTCTTCTCCGAACCCGATCCCGCACCAGATGCCCGATGCGATCGTGCCCGCGGTGACCCCGAGCTTTGATTCCCAGAACCCGCTTGCTCATCCGATCCCCCGCCCGGTGCCCGAGCCGAAGAACGCGAAGACCGTAAACGATTGATCGCCTCAGTAAACATCAATGGATCATTTGTGATCGGTATCTGGTTTCGATCCATATACGCATGCACAAGTTGCACCCGATCAGAGTCGCTTCCATATCGAAGATTGCTATGCTCAAGCCAAACAAACATTCGCGTTTGATCAGGATCGACAGGGAACACATCTGACTGCGAATCCAAAGGCCAGTTCAGATCCAAGAAGTTTGTAGTCGCGATCCAAGGCATCGTTTCTATCGCATGCTGATCAAAGGTCGGCTTGCCAAACGCCCCTCGTAAATATCGACCATCACTCTCAAAATCCAGCGGATATGTTTCACCATAGATCGTCAAATGAAAAGGAAATCCACTAAAACTCTCAGAGAGCCTCATGAAATGCTCACGCTCGATCAGTGGGCTTGAATCATCAATCGCAATCCCAGATGCACCCGTTGAAATCCATCCGCCGAGTGTTACACGCGATGATATCAACTGATGCCAGTTCTCATCCGCACCGACCGCATAAAACTCATCAGATCGAGCCGGTGTCCACCCCGGAAAAGAACGAGGATCAGACATCTCAGAGCCAATAAACCATACGACATGAACAGGCTCGTCAAACCGATCAAGCAACGCATCCGTGAGCAACTTAGGAATGTCATCGCGACGATTATGATCTAAGGTCAACCAACTCGCACCAGGAACATGCGTAGTCCGAGGCGCACCCATCGGCCGATTGATGAAAAACCACCGTGCTCCGACATCGTACCCCGTCTGGATTCGACCAATAAACCGCTCGACTGCACCATCACCACGCCACCAATGCGCATATCCACGATAGTTGTCATCAGGATGCACAGGGTTGTCATACACAAGTCCCCCACAAGGAATGTACCACATTGGCTCGCGGGGCACCCGGTCCTGCCACCGTTCTCCACCAAGACCATAATCCCTTGGTCCCGACCCTGAACCTGTGCCATTCCCTCCTGACCCATTAGGACCAGAAGACCCACCCCCACTCGATCCATTGGCAACACTAAACGGCGAAGAGTTTCCTCGCCCGGGCCTCTTGGTATCCTCATCAACAGCGACAAGAGTTGCGCAAGAAATCAGTGTGCAAGCGGTAAGAACAGAAGTGAAATTAAATAGCATGAAAACTCCAGGGTGACGACGCCGACGCATAGATTCAGTGTTTTCCATACAAGATGGTATGGCACACATCGACATAAATACGGCTCTTAATGCCCCCCGGAGAAGAAACCGTATCCATATCATCCAAATCAAATACCTAAATTGCCAACCCGTTCAAATCGTTCTTAACTCACCACCTGCCGATAGTAGAACCTAGAGAACATATTCCGGTTACGACCCCGCCTTGTAAACCCCATTCACCAATGATCGGGCGATAACCACCCCTCAACGCTCAACAACAACCCGATGCTCCAAATCAATCACACGATACCAAACCACAGGCACACCAAAAGCACCATCAATCGGCCGCCCCCAATCGATCGCCGTTTGCCGAGTCCGCCCGCGAACCAACGCCAACACCGCCCGCGCACGCACCACCACAACCCCAGGCTCCTCGGCTAAAAACTCATACACCGGCTGCACACGCTCAGCATTCGCATCCTGCCACGCGACATCACGCCCTCGCCTAGTCAGCCGAGACAAGCTCCGAGCCTTCGAACTCCCCTTCAACCACTCATCATCACCTTCTTCGTCAATCACAAACCCACGAAAATACATCATCGGCACAAACTCATCCCCAGGCATCCGTACCCGTTCACCCTGAAACTCGACCCGGATCGATTCCCCAACTCGCACAGCATCCGGTCCGACAAGTTCAATCACATCCTCCTCTATGTACGGCTCAAGAATCCGCGCAACCTGCGCGTCATCCATCGACCCGTCCCCAAAGCACTGCACCAACCAATCTCCGTGCTCATATGAATACTGCGACCAACGCCCCTGAAAATTATTCGCCGAAATCAAATCATCTATCAATCGCGACTGCTCATCTTCACTCATTGGCAACAAAATCAACTCAGAAAAAGCCGCATCGTCCGTCACCGCCAACTCTAACAAAACCGACCTCGGCAGCCGCTCATACATCAACCCCGGCCGAAAAAATACCCCAAAGAGAATTGCCAAACCCAATACAACCATCCCAGATCCAACCCATCCAAACCAAGCCGAGAATACCCTCGGCCGATCCGTCGTGTCCAACACCCCATACAAAAAACGCCCGCACTCAGGACACTCACAAGGCAATACCAAACCCACAAGCGAATACGAACACCCCACACAACTCACCTGCCCCGGCTCACGAGCAAGCCACTTCAATGCAACACATGCACAACCAAAGATCAACAAGTACCCCCCCCAAATCCCCAAAATCCAGATAACCCCGTTGCTCATCATCAACGGCAGAATCAACGAAAAACAAGTTGTACCCAACACCAAACGATTCTTGATCTCAACCCCCAGAGGCACCGACCACTGTTCCGCCTTGTATTCCTTCAACACCTTCCGCACACGATAAAACGGCACACTCCAAACAAAAACCCCCGCCAAAATAAAACCATACGATGCAAAGACAGAAAGCGGAAAAACCAAAAACACCATCGATACCAATACATACACCGGCAAAAACACCAAGCCCCACCGAGTCAACATCTCGATCGCTGCCAAAACATCCCCATCAACCCTCGGCTCAATCTCAGCAATAACCTCGCCAACCACAACATCAGGATGCACAAACTTACTCACCGCTCCACCTCAATCACATATTCCAAATCAATCTGTTCTGACCATAAAGGCTCAATCCCTGCGCCAGATTTTCCATCCTTATCAAAGAACCTCTCAAAATCTCCATCTCCCCAACGAACATGTGTCGTCCATTGCGCAGGCAACAACGCCACAATCACACGCGCACGCACCACCAACTCCCCCGCCTCACTCGGGGTCAATGTCACGCGAGGCACATACTTATACGACGCCTGCGAAAACTCCGAATCGAGGAATCCAAGATACCGCTCCTTTGACCCACCCCCACTCAACTCAGAATCATCACCGACTTCAAACCCACGAAAGAAATACCGAACCGAATCTCCCGAACCAGGTATCGAAACATACTCCGACGCAAGCCGAACCTCGATCGGCTCACCTACCCGCTTCGCACCCGATACTTCAATCCGTATCGGCCCAACAACCCGCCCAAACATCCGGTCAAACTGTTCCCACGATATCTTCCCCGTCCCCACAAACTGCATCACCCATCGCCCCTGCTTGCTGCTCTGGTAATCCCAATCACCACTCCCATCATTCCTCGCGATAATCGCTTCGATCAGTTCTGCTTCTTCTTTCTCGCTTATAGGCTTGGCAATAAGCTCATCAAACGCACCCCGATCACTCACCGCAAGATTCATCAACACCCCCCGAGGCATCGTTCCATAAAACACCCCAGGACGCGCAAAGCTCCCATACGCAATCAAACTCCCCAAAACAATCAACCCCATCCCGCCCCACACAAACCAAGGCGAACGAACCCGCACACGATCCGTCGTCCAGGTTGCATCATAAATCATCCGCCCACACTCAGGACACTCGCAAGGAAGCGTCAACCCCAAAAGCGGATATCCGCAATCCACACAACCAACCTGCCCAGGCTCACTCGCCTGCCTCAACATGAAAAAAAGCACCACCCCACCACCAACAACCATCAAACCCAAGATCGTAATGGTCGACGACACACGCCCCGTTGCCAACACAGGCATATACAAAACAAACCCGACACAAGTCGAGACCAGTCGATACTTCAACCCATCTCGAAACGGGATACACCATTGATCTGTTTTGTATTCCCTTAACGCTTTCTTCAAACGAAAAAACGGGATCGCCCAAGCAAACACACCAATAAAGAACACAACATACGACACCCAAACCGCAGGCCTCGCAACAACCACTCCCAGAACAATCACACCATACACACCAACAAACCAAATCCCCCAACGATTCAACTTCCCAATCGCCCCGAGCATCTCCACATTCACCCTCGGCTCAACCTCCGGCACCGGCTCACCAACAACAATATCAGGATGGATATATTTCATATGACACAAGTATAGACAACATAAAAACCGCCCGCGAAACACGCGGGCGGCTCATCACATTCAAATATACCGTTTGATCAAAGCTTCAAATCGCCAAGACCAATCCCCAAACCGCCAGCACTGCCGATGCCGCCGCCGGTCTTCGGCTTGGTCTTCTGCGCCTGCTCACGCATCCGACGAAGCTGGCGAGTCTCCTTCAAGATCTCTGCCGGATCACGATCGTCGCGTCCGCCACGACCGCCGCCCTTACCGCCACGACCACGACCACCGCCGCCACCTTGGCCGCCGCCGCCCTGCTGTGCAGGACGCTCCTTGAGCTGCTTAACCGAAAGCGAGATCTTGCGATCTTCGCTATCAACCTTCAGCACCAAGACCTGAATCACTTCGTTCTCCGTAAGCACTTCGCTCACATCGCCAACGCGACGCCATTCGAGTTCTGAGATATGCACCAAACCTTCAACGCCCGGTGCCACTTCAACAAACGCACCGAAGTCCAAGATCTTGGTGACCTTGCCGGTCATCTCAGCACCCTCGACAACTTCGCTTGCTGCTGCCGAATACGGATCAGCCGCGAGTTGCTTGAGTCCCAAACCAATCCGGTTCGCTTCCCAATCGAGCTTCAAGATCTGCACAGTCACCTTTTGGCCTTCGGTCACATGCTCTCCAACGCCCTTGGCGCCATGGTTCACACGGTTGTACGAAAGATCATTGATATGGATCAAACCATCGATGCCCCCGATATCAACAAACGCACCGAAGTCCATGATCTTACGAACTGTACCTTCAACCGTATCGCCTTCGTTGAGCCGATCTTTCAAACCCTCCGCGAGCTTGGCGCGTTCCTTGGCAATAATGTCACGACGAGAAAGCAAAATATTGCCCTGCCCGCGCCGATCAATCTTCTGCACCTCACAAGTCATCTTCTCGCCAACAAACACAGACAAATCTGCGATGTGGTTGATATCAACCTGCGACGCAGGCATGAACGCACGATGTCCCGCGATCTCAAGCTCGAGCCCGCCCTTGTTGGTGCCCGTCACCCGCGCTTCAACAACTTGCCCTTGCTCAAGCATCTCCCAGTCGGCCTTCTGAACCGAACCGGGCAACGCACAGATGTAGAGCGACTCCGCACTGTCAAACCGTTGCACCGCAACCTCAAGGTCGTCGCCAACATTTGGCTTCTCGTCCTTAAACTGGCTCACATCAACAACGCCAAGCTCCTTAGGCCCAAACTCAACGAACAAATCCGTCGCGCCCACAGATACAACCTTACCCGTACGATGCTCACGCCCACCACGCACAACGCGAGGCCCACGAATTTTCTTTGACCCGCCCTTGTCCTCAGCAGCGCCAGCCTCAGCCATCTCAGACATCGCTGCCTCGATCTCGGCGTTCGTCTGGTCATCAAGCTCAGCAGTCTGCATCTTCACAGGAACATCCTGTGCTGCAGGAGCCGGAGCAGGTGTTGAAACCGGAGCAGGAGCCTCGGTCTTTGGAGTGGTTGATTCGGTGTTCGACTCTTGAGGCTTCTCAGTCATAGTGATGTTCTCGTGTTGGCGGGTTCTGATGTCAGTCCTAGAAAAATTCATCCTGCATCTGTGCAGATCGTGATAAAAAGCCTTCGATCGTCAAAGGCTCATACTCAAAGTGATGCCCAGGAGACACCCATACGACCGTTCGTCGCAATGGGCATCAGGGTTGTATCGTTTGTTAACATTTGTTCAATTCAGTTTCAAAGAATCAATCAAGGCTCACGAAAGCGCCGTCGCCTTATCGCCAACAGAAAGCTTAATCGCCGCGACGATCCGCTCAGCAGTCCGCACATTGGCAAACCCGGCCTCGGCATTCACCGCAGGCTGCTCGCCAGACCGCACAGCGTCCAAGAACGCCTCGATCTCTTTGACAATCGGCTCGCCCCCATCAATCTCAAGTGGCTCGATGTTAATCAACTCGGTCCAATCCATATCCGTCAGATCCGCACCAGTACGAAGCTGGTCACGAACCTCACGCATCTGAATCTCATTGGCCGTCTTACGAATCAGCGTCCCGGTCTTGGCCGCGTAATCAATCTTGATATACCCGTTCTCGCCAGTAATCCGCGCCACCCGTTCGGTCTTCATCGCCAAACGCGAAGCCGTGACATTGGCAACACACTGCCCGCCGCCGTCCTCTTCAGAGCGGTTCCAAACCAAGCGAGCATTGCACAAATCCTCAAACTCAGAAATCACCGCAACGCCCGATGCCTGCACCTCGTCAGGCTCGCGCCCGCCCATCAGCATCAAAACAACATCAAGATCGTGGATCATCATGTCCATCACAACCCCAATATCCATCGAACGGAAAGTCATCGGCGAAACACGATGCACATCGATAAAACTCGGACGGATCGGCTCGCCAGAACCCTCCGTCGCCTTCTGCATCGCACGCATGATCGGATTAAACCGCTCAATATGCCCAACCATCAAACACGCATCATGCTCTTCAGCAAGCAACTTGATCTGCTCGGCCTCGTCGCCGTTCTGCGCCAAAGGCTTCTCGATCAAACACGCCACGCCCGCCTTCAAGAAAGGTGTCGCGCTCTTTAAGTGAAAAGTCGTAGGCACCGCGATCGATACCGCATCAACACCCGCCGCGAGCAACTCTTCTTCGCTGGCAAACGCAGGGCAACCAAACTTCTCGGCAATCTCCTTGGCACGATCGAAGTTGGCATCAACAACACCAACAAGCTCAATCCCTTCCATCTCGGCATACACCCGAGCATGATGCTGGCCCATCCGACCAACACCAACAGCTCCACAACGCAAAGGACGATTATTCGATTCAGTACTCATAGTGATTCTCAATAGTGGGTTCTAAAAATACAAACTCAGGAAGACCAACAACAATCAGCTCATCTCAGCGATCGCGGCTTCAAGGTCTTCCTTCTTCGTCAATCCAACAAACTTCTTGGCGATCTCGCCCTTGTTGAAAATAATCACAGTCGGAATCGCACTGATCCCATACTTCACCGCGATCGCATTATTCGAATCAATATCAACCTTGCCTGCCTTGATCGTGCCAACATTCGCATCCGCAACCTCATCAATCGTCGGAGCCAAAATCTTGCAAGGCATGCACCACTCGGCCCAGAAATCAACAAGCACAGGCTTATCAGATCCAAGAACCTCTGCTTCAAAGTTACTATCAGTAAACTCGCTCACATTCGCACTGGCCATAAACAAGATCCTTCCGGGTCATCGTGTGAATCGCAATCGGCACCCATTGGCACACCAAACCACGATTCCCCTCATTTTACTTACTGCCCGATGGTAGGTGCCCCGCAACCTCAAACCCGCCGCCAAACAACAGAAAAACACGCGAATATTGGTCCCAAATCAACCCCGACCACCCAACAACCCCCACGCACCATCAAGAGCCTCACGATGCGCCCCCACATCATGCACCCGAAACATCATCGCTCCCATCGACAAGTGCAAAACAGACAACCCAAGTGTCCCTGCCAGCCGCTCGCTCGGCTCCGAATCCCGACCCAAACTCACACGCCCAACAAAGCTCTTCCTGCTCAACGCACTCAACACCGGATGCCCAAGCCCAACAATCAACCCCGTCCCACCAATCAACCCCAAGTTCTGCCCAACATCCTTCCCAAAGCCCAAACCAGGATCGAGCACAATACACCCCCGATCAACCCCCGCATCCACCGCTGCATCTCGCGCCAACTCCAACGCCCCAACCACATGCCCCACAATCCCATCACCAATCGGCCGCCCCCCATCCCCATACGCATCTGAATACCGATCCCGCTCAGGCGTCGTCTCACGATGCATCAAAACAATCCCGCATCCTCGCTCCGCTGCAAGCCCCAACATCCCCGCATCCTCGCCCCCCGCAGAAACATCATTAATCGCATCGCCACCGGCATCAAGCCCCGCCGCTGCCACCGCTGCCCGTGTCGTATCAATCGTAATCGGAAGCTCGATCCCCGCCTTGCGAATCCCCTCAATCACAGGCACCACCCGAGCGATCTGCTCATCCACCGAAACACGCGCCGCACCGGGTCGCGTGGACTCCCCACCAATATCCAATCCATCCCCGCCCTCGTCAACAATCGCCCTTGCCCGATCCACAGCCGCCCCCACAGATCCCAACGCCCCACCATCAGAAAACGAATCCGGAGTCACATTCAAAATACCAATACAAAACGGGCGATCCAATCGGATCGCCCGTCGTGCGTTTATTTGCCAAATCTGGCATTCATTTACACTCAAGCCGGTA
This sequence comes from Planctomycetota bacterium, assembly GCA_024280755.1. Classification (GTDB taxonomy): domain Bacteria; phylum Planctomycetota; class Phycisphaerae; order Phycisphaerales; family UBA1924; genus UBA1924. The sequence goes on along the minus strand of JAJRPN010000036.1, from coordinate 113,629 downwards.
CCAAGATGATCGTTCTGTGCATGCTCCATCAACAGATTGGAGGCCGCCCAACACAATCAATCAAGACCCAACCAAATCAGAAGTCCATATCGTCCCCGCCATCGTCACCAAAGGCGTCCGCAGGAACCATCTCCATAATCGCACCAATCGTCTGCATCGGCAACGCCAACCGGAACAACACGCCCCCGCCATCAGCACTCATGCCCATACCAATCGGTGCCAAAGCACCCATAGGCTCAAACTCAGGAATCACCCCGAACATCATCAACATCGGGCCCGCAGTATTAATCAAGTGATCCGCTGCAAGATAAGTCTCCATAATCCGATTCTCAGGCAGCATCGCAGCCGTCTGAGCAATCGAAGCATTGCCCATCATCGTGTTCTTGCCCTTGGCAGCACCCGCCGCCATCGCAAAGAACTCCGCGTCCTTGCTCATCGTGGTCAATACACCATTGCCGACCTTGGCCATATACCCGCTCGGGCCGCCATCGCCACCAAAGATCATCCCCATGATCATCCCAGGGTTCATGCCGCCCATCGCATCACCAACATCAAGCCCGGACATATCCATCGAGAAGTTGTATCCATACGCATCAACACCTGCAATGCTCGTTGGATCTTCATCCATACCGGCTTGGACCTGCACACCAAGCTCTGCGAGCTGGGCCATCTGCTCGCCCATGCCCGCATACATCTCCTGCGATGCTCCGATATACGCATCCGCGTCGCCAACCTCCATGTAGTTGAGCACCTTCGAGAAGAGCCCACCCATCACATTGTCCGACGCGCCCATAACCGAGATGCCACCCTTGACATCATTCATCATGTTCTGCATCTTCATGCCACCAGCCATATCGCCGAGATCAAGCCCTTCGATCATCTCCAAATACTCGCCCATCAACTTCTGAATCCCGTTACCCGAGACATCAAAAGCAGACGCAAAGAAGTAGTCCATCGCAGGCACATTGTTAAAATACTTGCCCGAATCTCCATTGTTCTGAAGATACGATGCAGAATCAGATCCATCCTTAAACTGAAGCCCGAAATCATAAGAGATCCCGCTCTCCACATCAAAGTTCAAACCCATCGCAAACGATGAACCATCATTGGCAAAGCTTCCCAGTGCTTCGAGCATCGCATCAAAGCCCTCGGCTGCCTCAGCCCCGCCCTGCATCTCAACCATCTCGCCCTGCTCTTCGAGCATTTCCAAACCCGCTGCTATCTCATCTGCAAAGGCGCCAAAGTTCGCATACACAAAAACATCATTCCCATTGGCGATCCGGTTGCCCGCCTTGCCCAGTATTTGGGTGTGCGCCTTGAGATTGCCAGCCGAAGCATCGAACGCGTCAACCGTCTCCGCATCATCGCCCATCACCGCATACCCGCCGCCTGCATCACGAAAATACTGGACATCATTGCCCATATCAAACTCATAAATCCCATCCGCCTCAGCGTGCCCCTGCGAGAACGCATTAAAGTCAGACACAGGAATCAAAAGCACTACCTCAGGCTCTTCTTCACCCTCTTCAAAAGAAAGCACGCCCGCAAGCGATCCATCAAGATTGATCCCGGGCATCCCACGAATCATCGAGGTAATCATCATCACCATCGGCTCGCCCTGATCGCCCATCAACATGTTCACCGTGTTGATATCATTGAGCAACTCACCAAAGTTGGGCACCACAACCACCGCCTGAGCATCGCTGGGCACATGATCCAAAGCCCCTGGAGTACCAGCGAGGGCCGGAAGAGTAAACAAACCCGCAGCAAGCGAGCAAACAATACGACAAGAAGTACAAGCACGAACCTGCATAGTGGGTGTCCTTTCATTCGACATGACAACCCGCAGCGTCGCGGGTAAGGCATTCATCCTAGGTTGTTCGGGTTCATCAATCAGAAGTTTCATTCCAACTCTCCAAACCACAAATTTTTACCCAATTTATCACCCAAACTCACTCATAAACCCAAAGAAAAACGCCCAAAGCACAAACTCTGGGCGTTTCGAATATATCCATTCAATCAGAAAACCAACATCACCCATTACCGAGACGCCGGCTCCTCTTCCTCCTCACACTCCTCATCCTCATATTCACACCCCTCCTCATCTTCCTCATCACCCTCTTCTTCCTCCGAATCCTCTACCTCATACTCATCCTCATCGATATCCGCCGGGTCAATCGGGTTCCCATCCTCATCGACATACTCATACTCAACCTCTTCTTCATCCTCTTCTTCCTCATCGACAGCCTCGCCGTCTTCAAGCTCTTCCTCTTCCTCCTCTAACTCATCTTCCTCTGCCTCCCCCACTTCATCTACCTCGTCTTCATCCTCATCATCGTCCTCAACTTCTTCCTCATACTCATCTTCGAGTTCTTCCTCTTCTACAAGCGTCCCCAAAACCTCCACCGCCGCCACTGGCTCGTCATCAAACGGAGCTTCTTCCTCATCTACTTCTTCGCCTAGTTCTTCATCTTGCGCCTCAAACATCATCTCCTGGCTCGGATCCTCAGGATCACGCATCTCCGCAACCCGCGCATCCTCCGCGACCAAATCCTTCATCGCATCCCATTCATCAAGCGAGATCAACACATCACGCGCCACCGAACCCTTATGATCCGACAGAATCCCCGCGATCCCCATCAAATCAATCAGTCGGCTCGCCCGCGTATACCCAATCGCCAATCGCCGTTGCAACAGCGATACCGATCCACGCTTGGTCTCCAACACAATCTCCACCGCCCGATCAAACATCGGATCTTCTTCCGCAGCCTGCAGCGAAGCCGACGAGTTATTCTCAGATAAGAACACCCGCTCTTCGTCGGAGTCCATTCCACCCTTAACCTGCATCAACGACCGTTCAAAGCTCGGCGCCGCGATATCCTTCAAGAACTTCACAACCTTGCGAATCTCTTTATCATCAACAAGCGTCCCCTGCGCCCGGCTCAGCTCATGACTCGTCGGCGACAAATGCAACATATCGCCCTGACCAAGCAGCAACTCGCCGCCCTTCTGATCAAGCACAATCCGCGAGTCCATCCCCGAAGCCACCTTAAACGCAATACGACAAGGCATGTTTGACTTGATCAAACCCGTCACCACATTCGCCTGCGGGCGTTGCGTCGCAAGAATCAAATGGATCCCCACCGCACGCGCCTTCTGAGCAATACGAATAATCGCGCCCTCAACCTCCTTGGTCGTCATCATCAAATCCGCAAGTTCATCAATAATGAACACCATATAAGGCAACTGCTTAGGCACTCTTGCCGCCTGCTCTTCGGTCTCGATATCCAACCGCTCCTTGAGCTCATCCCACTCAAGCTCGTTGTACCCACCAATATCGCGACAACCCGCCTTGGCGAGCAGCTCATACCGCTCATCCATCTTCGTCGTCGCCCATTCCAAAATCGCCGCCGCCTTAGGCATCTCCGTCACAACAGGACACATCAAATGCGGGATATCCTTAAACTGGCTCATCTCCACCATCTTGGGATCAACCAAAACCAGCTTGAGTTCGTTCGGCTTCTTCGTATACAGGAAGCTCATGATAATCGTGTTCATACACACCGATTTACCAGAACCAGTCGTACCCGCGATCAACATGTGAGGCATCTTCGTCAGGTCACTAATCAAAGGCTCGCCCGCCGCATCCTTCCCAAGGAACATCGGCAGCTTCATATCCTCAAACAACGAACGATTACTCATCAGTTCCTTCAGACGCACCCGTTCCTTCGTCGGGTTGGGCACTTCAATACCAATCGTGTCGCGACCAACCATGTTGGCAACCACCCGAATATTCACAGCCTTGAGCGATCGCGCAAGGTCGCTCTCAATCGCATTGATCTGCGATACCTTCGTCCCCGGCGCTAAACGGATATGGTACAGCGTAATCGCCGGGCCAGATTCAATATCCACCACCTCACCATTAATCTTGTACTGCTGAAGCGCATGCTCTAACGCCTCAGCCTGATTCCGAACCAACTCCTCAAGCTTGGCATTGAACCCAACCTCAGGCTCAACCAAAAGATCCATCGTTGGGAACCTATACCCCTCAAGCGACTGCACATCCTGAAAATCGGCCAGGTCGTCATCCGTCGCCATCTCCTTGTTCTGCTGCGCAAACCGTACCGGAAGCTTCGCAATCTTCTCACGTAAATCTTCCTGCGAGAACACCTGCGGCGCACCAACCACATCCTCATCATCTTCCTCAAGCTGCTGAGGCACCGGCTTGACCGTACGCCGAGGCTTCGCTTTCCGCCGAGCCGCGATCTCTTCTTCACGCGTCATAACAGGCGCCGCGATCGGTTTCACCTCCACCATCTCATCGTCAATATCGTTCAACCGAACCATCACAGGAGCAGGCTTTTTACTCAACATCGCCTTGAGCCCCGCAAGCATCCCACCACCAGCCTTACGACCAACCAATCGCCCCGCCTCGCTCGCACGATCAGCACCCGCGTTCGCACGCACCGCCGTCGCACCGGCAACCTCGCCAGCCTTCACCCCAGAAACACTCAACGCCGGCAACACCCGCTGCGCAACCATCCCCCAAATCGCAACAGGCACAATCACAACATATCTATCACAGCAAACAATCAACCCAACAATCGTCGCCAAAACAATCCAAACCAAAGACCCCGCCATCGCAAACGCAGGAAGCAACATCCCCGCGCCAACAACACCAAGCGTCCCGCCCGCCAATCCAGGCAACGCCCCACCATCAGGAATCAACACACCAAGCAATACACAAAGCGACGCCGTCAACACCAACGCACCAATCGCACGAACCACAGGCTGCGTCATCGGGCGACGAATCAAACGAAGCGTCAACATCACACCAGTAAACACCATCGGGATCACAACCCCAAACCCAAAGGTCCGAAGCAACCCATACGACATATACGCACCAATCGGACCCGTCCAGTTCCCAGTCTTCGCATTGTTCGGCCACACCGCATGCGAAGGGCTATCCCCCGCATCAAAGCTCACCAATCCCGCAATCACAAATATCCAAAGCGCACCAAGAACCAACCACCCAACGCGCGCAGCAAGAACCTGCTGCTCACTGGGCTCATAAGACCCATCCCGCATACGGTAAGGCTTAGAGGACTTCTTCTTCGATCTCGCTTTAGTAGACTTGGCCATATCTCATCATTATCGGCCCGTCAGACATCCCGGGCACACAATTGCCACCCCCAAATCCACCACAAAAAGCCCGTTCAACCAACAAATCGCCCTCCCAAGCCCCAACAAGCCATTCAGGCATACTTTGCCTGCACAATCCGCACAATTTCTCCAATCCATACAACCCATACTTCAGTCCCCTCCCTTATCTGGACGATGCACTACCAGTGCCAAGGAAGGCGAACACTGGCAAGGATGCCAAACAAACAACTCATCACCAATCGGGAAAGCCGAGATACACAAGCCATCTGTGTGCCCACGATCTCCGCGCCCACCAAGATCGAGCAAACGCTCGCCATTCCATAGGGATAGGGAAGGACACAAATATGTCACAAATGCCAACAACACAAGCAAACAACTCCCCAGAGATGACCGTCATCGGCGCAGACACCACAATCAAAGGCGAGATGTTCTTTGAAAAATCGGCCCGCATCTTGGGCAACTTCGAAGGAAAAATCACCGCCCAAGGCGAAGTACACATCGGAAACGGTGCAAACTGCAACGCCGCAGTCGAAGCAGAAAAAATCATCGTCGATGGCTCAGTCCAAGGCCCACTCTTTGCCCGCGACCGCCTTACCCTCACCGAAAACGCCCAAGTTCAGGGCGATCTCACCGCAGGAACACTCGTCGTCGCCCAAGGCGCATCATTCGTAGGCCATTGCAATGTCGGACCACGAGCCAACGAAATGACAGGCACCACACAAACCACAACAACACATTCAACTCCAACCCAAGCAATCAACACCGAGCCCAAAACAAACATCACCACCCAGCTCGACCTCACCCCGCCTTGGGCACAAACCACAGGCTCAAGCGTCGCCTAATCCATGACTCCCAACGAGCCGCGACCGTAAGGGAGTGTTCTTCTCTTCGCCGTGCTCCCAAACCCACTCCCTCACGGTCGCGGCTCGTTCAATACCTCACCAAACTACCCATCCCTGGCCGAACTCGGCAAACGCCGGATCGGCCATTTCTATGGCCTCATTCTTCAAGCCACCACGATTCCTCATGCGCGATAAAGGCTCCGCCCGCACCGCCATACCAGAATCACGCATCGTGACATGCTACCGCTGCGCCAAAAAATCCACCGTCTCAGGCTACGCCGAATCAAGCTCATGCCCCCACTGTGCAGGAAACCTCCGACTCCTCCCCATAGAAATCACCAAAGGCCATTGGGGAACATCCATCATGACCACCGAGTCGATCCATGTTCACCCACAAGCAAAGCTCATCGCAAACCTCATCATCGCCTCGCACGACATCCTCATCGAGGGCGTCGTCCAAGGAATGTGCATCTGTGGCGGCACCGCAACAATCACCTCCACCGGCGAACTCAAAGGCGGCATCCGGGCCGCACAACTCATCATCCAACCCGGCGCAACCATCGAAGGCTCAATCGTCGAAGCACCCTCAATCGCCCTAGGTACCATCAATGTCGATGCCGCCGCCCGCGCAAAGCCAGGCACCGGCCCAGCATCCCAAATCGAGTTCAAACACTTCAACTTGGATGAAAACAACCAAATTCCCGAGAATCACCCGATTGTCATCCGCCCCACCAGTCATCCCCGCCTCCGAGTTGTTCGATAGCACCGACAGAGTTCGTCAAAGCCTTCAAAATTTCTGGAATAGAAGTCTACAGATCGCCGTTGATAGATACATGAACAACGCACTCACCAAAACAACAAATCAAAAACACATCGCCATCATCCGCATCCTCGCAGGTGCCCCCCTCCTCATGTTCGGCATCATGCACCTCACAGGCGCGATGCCTATGAAGCCCTTGATTGAAGCCGCCGGGCTCCCGATGCCAGGCATCACCGCCATCATCGCACCACTCGCCCAAGTCCTCGCCGGCATCCTCCTCCTCTCCGGCGCATTCGCACGCGTGGGCGCAGTCGTCGCCATCGCCACCATGTTCGGCGCACTCATCACACACATGAAGATCCCAAACGATCAATGGCCCACCCCATCAGAAATAGACCCCGCCATCATGGTCCCCGGCGCAGAACCAACATTCATGATGGCAATCGCCGCAATCATCATCCTCACCTCAGCATTCGTCATCCTCAAAGGCGCAGGAGCCTGGTCGGTTGATGGACGATGCGCAACCGAATCAGATTCAGGACTCGAACCAGAAACGACCTAACCCATTCTCGGACCTGCACAACTCCTACAAGCACTAGGCAAAATCTCCCAATAGACATCCATTCGCCCGGTTGCACGATCCCCCCGCTGCACCCGGCCGATTATGTACTTATCTACAACTCCACCCACCATCTCAATCGCCGCCAAAGAGCATTCTCACTAGTAGAACTCGTGATCGTTGTAGTCATCATCGGAATTATCAGCGCAATCGCAATCCCACGCATGTCAAGCTCCGCAGATAATGCCGCCAAAAACGCCGTCGTTGGTGACCAAGCAGTCATCCAACGCGCACTCGATCTCTACGAAATCGAACACGAAGGCGTGATGGCACATGTTGGTGCCGGAACACTCAAAACATTCTACTTCCGACTCATCAAACGCTCCGATCTCGACGGAATAGTCAACGACGCCACCGGAATCTACGGCCCATACATCAACGGCATCCCCGCAAACAAAATCAACGGCCTCGCAACCATTCGACAAAATGGAGCCGCCGCAGGAGCAAACACCCACGGGTGGAGATACGACACAACCTCCGGGCGCGTAGAACCAGACCACCTCGCCGGCGCAACCGGATACAAAGCCACCGGCGAAACCGTCGAAGCAGTCACCGACACACTCATCAAAGACCTCGGCGGCTAAGCCGAGTCCGACGGCTCGGCTTTTTTCAACTATTCGCCTCCCCCGGGCTTCCGGGGGAGGTGCCGATCGAAGTGATGCGGAGGGGGTCTTCTCTTTCTTCTTCTTCCCCATTGCCTCTTCCCCATTGCCCATTGCCTTCTTCAAGACCCCCTCCGTCTGCTGCGCAGCCACAACCGCCCTATGGGTGCTCCCCCGGAAGCCCGGGGGAGGCGAAAAGAGAGCGTCCTTGTGTGGGGAATGAGTCGGCAGGCACGCCCTAACCTATAATCCAATATGCCAAACGCTACCGACAAACCAATCATCATCCTCTACGACGGCATGTGTTCAGTATGCTCCGCAAGCGCATCCAAACTCCGCAAACTCGACAACAACCGCAACCAGCTCTCAATGGTCGACCTGCGCCAAGAAACAGATCTCATCAAAAAACACAACCTCAATCCGGCCGATGTCCGTCGAGTCATGCACGCCATCACACCCGATGGCCAAGTCCTTCTCGCAATGGATTCCTTGCGCCTCACAATGCAAGCCGTCGGGCGAGGATGGATGATCAACTGGACCAAACTCCCAATCATCCGCCCAACCACCGACCGCCTCTACATCACCTTCGCCAACAACCGCCTGCGTTGGTTTGCTAAGCACAAGTGCGACAACAATACCTGCTCAACACACACCGATTAAGACAAACCCAATGACCAAAACACTTCGAGACAAGCATCAAAGCCCGCACGCCTTACGAGCCTTGGCATAAGTCTCTTTCGATAAAAAGAACACCGAAGCCGAGAACGGATCCCAAGGAGTCGTCTTGCCAATGATCTCCATGTGCGACTTCGCCCCCCGCGTTTCACCAAGCTGCCAAAGCATATAGGCAAAGAACACCCGCACACGCGGCGTCACCATACTCATCCGATGATCCGTAAACGCCAACTCATTGGCACGCACAATATCCGACCGAACCTCCGGCTGGCTCAAATAGCCCATAAACCCAGCCTTCTTATCCTTCTCCATCCGCTCACGAGCAATCTCAAAGTGCGCATACGCAACAACACCCAACGCCGCGGATCCCGCAGCTCGGTTTTTCAAAACCTCCCGCGCAAAGCCGATGCACTGTTCCTCCGACCCATACCACTTGGGTGTCAGGTAATCAAAGTACATCCAATGAGCCCCATGAAAATCAGGATGCGATCGAGTTGCTGCATCAAAGTACGAACGCACCCGCTCATCCTCCTGACCAAGCCCTTTGCCCGCATAGATCTTCCAAGCATGCGCTGTCGCATTCTCAGGATCAATCGCAGTCGCCCGGTCAAACGACTCCATCGCCAAGTTCAATAGCCCCATAAACTCAGGCACATGCTTGGGCGTCCATCCACCACCACGCTTGAGCCATGCCCGTTTCACATGATTAATCCCGGCCACCGTATGCGCAACCGAACTCTCAGGCTGCTCATCACACCAAAGCCCGATCCAATCCTGAGGGTCATACCAATCCGCGCCTGCCTCATATATACAAGCGATATCATTGATATCTTCTGCCATCGCAAGCGACTCTTCGATCGCCCGAAAATCACCTTTGCCCACCAACACACGCATCGCCCGTGTATATTCCGTATCACACCGCCACTCCATCCCCATCCCCGAACCATTCCAACGATGCAATGACTCCCATTCGTCGCCTTCTGGTTCCAATGGCAAATCAAACATCTGCCGATTCGCGCCAAACTGCTCAATATCTAGATCAGACCCCGGCAACTCCGCCGATCCATCCGTCGCCCGCACCCATTCAACAAGCCGACACAATCCAATCGGCGAGATCGGCGAATCCTTCATGATCGTATCGCCCCGCTGCTCCGCCTCGATCTTGTATTGATCAACTGTCAACTCCCCAAGGCTTGCACATGTACAAGTCCGCACCCGAAGCCAAACCCCACGCTCCCCTCCATCGCCTGCACCAAGCATCATCAACGACCGCAAATCAGACACACCACCAAGAACAGCAGGATCAAACGACTTGACAATACTCTTCCACCTCGTCTTGGTCGTCGAGCATTTACACAACTCACAAAACTGCCGCTCCCCCTCGCCAAGCATCGCAGTAGGCAACACAAACAAGATCAACAAGATCCGCAAGCTATACGCAACCGCCCAAAGAAATCCCTTAATCGAAAACGACCCCGCTCCAAAGAGTTCATACCCATCGTTCCATCGGCTGCCATACCACTGCGAAATCGAAACCTGTTCAATCAACCCAGCAACAATCAACTCACCCGCAAGGTAAAACCCTGCAAGAAACAGCCCCACCAACGCCCCAAAGTTCGCGCTCTTAATCCGCCCAAACCGCGCCACTTGGATCCCCACATACGCGATCAAAAAGATATACGCAACCATAATCCCCGCCGCCGCGATCCCCCACTGATGGGTACTCGTCAATAACGAATACACCCCACCGAGCCCGAAGAAAATACACGCTGCAATCGGAATTATAAACCAGGTTCTCATTTCAACCGATCGTTTCAAGTGTACTGACAAGCGTTCGCTCCATTCTTTCAATTACAATAACCAAGACGCGCATCATCACGCGTCCTAGCAAGCATGATAACATTCAAACCCAGACAATGCCCCCAAAGAACCCTCTTAATCTTCCAAGATCGAGTTGATTGTGAGCTCACCCAAGATCGTCTTTTGAACCGGGCACGCATTGGCGATCTCTTTGAGCCGAGCGCGTTGTTCGTCTGTCAAATCACCCTCAAAGCTCAGCGAAATATCGATCTGCTCTGGATTTCCACGCCCATTGGGACGCGAATGTTCCAGATCGAGCCGAATCGAATCGAGCGGCCAGCCCTTCCGATCGGCGTACATCCGAACAGTAATTGCCTTGCACGCGCCGAGTGATCCGAGAAGAATCTCATACGGATTCGGTGCGGTGTTCGTCGCGTCCATATCCGCCGGCTCGTCAACATAAAAAGTATGCTCGACGCCGGTGCATGTCGTGCGGTATTTGTCCTTGCCAATAACAACGGTTGCGGTATGTGTACTCATGGCTCATTCTATGCCATGCGAGTTCGATTTACTCTTCTACCGATTGTTCCGCAGGCACATCACAACTTCCCTTTCGACACGGACACACAATCATCGCCCCGATCATGACACCCAGGCATCCGATGATCGGGTGAGTGAAGGACACCCATACCGGCTCTTTCGCAATATTCATTGCATCCATCATTGAAGTGCCAGGCTCACGAACAAGAGGCATTTCTGCATCGGACGCCTTCAGTTTGTCGAGGGCCATGGACACCCCAAGAACCAGAACCAAAAGCATGAGTCCAATGACAGCATGCTTGGAATGCTTAGAGACCTTTGCGCATGTGACCCCACCAAAGATTGCCGCGAGCAAGCCGACGGCGAACATCGAGACAAGCCAGAGGGTCGTGATTTGGTAAGTCCCCGGCTCAAAGGCTCGTTCTGAACCTATTGCCATATAGATCCCACCAAGCGAAAGCATTACGAAGATGGCCATGACGAAGTAGCCTGTGATGACGGCGAGGATTTTTCTAAGCATTGAAGGGATCTCCTGTATGTAGGTGTGCAGTACAGAGTATACCAGAAATCAAGTCCGCGTGAAAGGCTATCTTTGCGGGCTTTTGTCATCGTTGAGCATGTCGGTATTGTGCTCGATTTCTTCCTTGAGATAGGTTTCCTCAGCATCAAGCACTCGATTCTGATCGAAGTTCAGGCCCCGATTTGTTGCGATCGTTGGGCTTGAGAAGAACCAAAACGACCACCCGAGCATCGTCACAATTAGAAGGTGGAAGAGCAACCAGACCATCCATGGCGCGTTGACGACATTGGTCACACTCAACATCACAAAGGCCATCATCATGTAGTGTCCATACTTGGTCATCCGGTACGCCGCCATCGGGTGGCGGTGGCTCCAGCGAATGGTGAAGTAGGGCAACAAGAATGCAGAGACAACCAGCGACTCCATCACCACGACTGTGGCGAGGTTGTCATAGCCGGTGTGGAACCAGATGAGGAAACCGAGGACGCCGATGTTGATGAGTGTGTATATTGGGCCGTTGTTTTCGGCGTAGCGTTTGATGCGTGTAATCATGGATGGACTTTTTCTTGTGTGATGGGAAAAGTATACACAGTCGGCTTTGCCTGGCCGATCGGCTGCCGTATTGGCTATGTAGTGTTTCGTCCCCCAGAACTTGCATTGCTTATATATGTGGTTTGAATCGGATACGGTCAGGCTGACTTTACGGATGATGGGCAGTTTAGCTTCTTTGATGTAATCGCGTTTTTGAGTGCGTTTGCGGTGGCGTGTCCGTGAGGGGATGAGGGGGAAGGTAATGGGCAATAGGGAATAGGCAATGGGGAAGAGGAAGAGGGAGAGAAGACCCCCTCCGGCCGCTGCGCGTCCACCTCCCCCGGAAGCCCAGTGGAGGCGACAGAGTTGAAGGTGTAGGGGGATGAGGATTGGAAACGGTTTGTTGTTTGTGTTGGTCATGCGTGAATGATCGCATGGCCGATGTGCGGCACAAGGGGGGAGTTGGGGAGTGCAGGGATTTTGCACACAGGGGTGTGTTGGGGGTGATTTTGTGGTTCTTTTTTGAACGCAGAGGTGGCAAAGATCACGCAGAGGGCGCGAAGGGGGGAGAGGTGGAAGAAAAGATGAGCGGTGGTTCCCTGCTCATGGGCAGCATGTGTAGGTCTTTGAAGCCATGCAGGTGCCGAAGACGGCACCTGCATGGCACCCAACAGGAGACTTCGTCACCTACATGGCATCGGGCTCATTCGCCTCGGGACTATCCTTGTAGATGGCGAGAATAGCTTCTGGGATATCAGCCTCCGGGTCGATTGTCCACACCCATCGCACAATCCTCGACACCCCGGATGTATCCATCGGCAGAAAACCGACGAGTTCTCCCCCGGCAATATTTGTTGACAACTTGTATGCCTCGGCCTTGAACTCAAACTTCGACCCACACGCACAAGTCCATATTCGGATGAAGACTCCATGATCCCCATCTTGATCTTGTTGCACCGTCGTGATTAGTTCATGAACATCCCATTGCCCATGATTTCGGGCAAAATCCGAAAGACGCGCTCCATCAAAACGACCGGCGACTTGTTTCCAGATGAGATGCGTAGTTGCGGAACCACAAGATTCGCAGTACGGACGATCCCCTTCGTCTGCAGCCGCCCCACAGAATATGATCAATAGAAACAGGATTTTTGATACATAGCACACCGCCCAAACCCACCCAGCGATCGTCCATGATCCGCCCCCAAACAATGTGATCCCGATATTCCATCGGGACACATAGAATCCGCTCAGGTCCGTACCCATGAGTGACGCCGAGACCAGGGTCTCTGCAAGTATGTACGACCCCATCATCACCAGTGCAATCCTTGCTCCAGTTGCGTACCGATTGATTCGGGCCGCGCGTAGGAAGAACTTCGTATACAGCACAATTCCACAGGCAATCGCCAGCAGCACCAACACCGATACGATGCCCCACCCGTGGGAGGCTGTAACAAGAGCGAAGACACCGCCGTTGATCGCGGAGACGATCGAACCGATGAGTGTAATGATCAGGAGCTGACCGGTCCCGGGTTTGTTTGTGGTTTCCATTGTTTCCCCATGCTATAAAATTTCGGTATCAAAAGAAAGGCACCTGATCTTAGCAAACGCGGACAATGCGATGTAGGTTTACTTGGCGGATCGATTGAGATGTGATATCAATCAATCTCTGGTGGTGATTGGTGTTCTTGGTGGAGTTGGATGAAAGCGGCGAAGTCGGCTTGGTCGGCGGCTTGGAGGGTGGTGATGTATTGGGCTCGGATGGTGCTTGGTGGAGCCGATGGTTTGTTCTGGCCAGAGGATGGGTTGCTGGTCGTTGAGTTTGAGCCAGATGTTGGTGAGCAGGCGTGCCCATCGCCCGTTGCCGTTGAGGAAGGGATGGATTTTGACGGCTCCGTGATGGAGGCGGGCGGCTTGTTCGATCATGGGCATGCCGAAGGTTGGCCATTGGTGGAGGTCATCGAGCAGGGCGTGCATGTGGGTTTCGATTTCGTAGGGTTGGGAGCCGATGTTGAGTTGGGTTGTGCGGAAGGAGCCTGCCCATGCCCAGACTTTGCCGAACATTTCTTTGTGGAGTTTCTTTGTCCAGGTGACATCGAACTTGGCTGAGCGTTTGGCTGGTTTGGAGGCGAGGTATTTGAGAACCGCCTTGCGGATATTCTCTGCTTCGGCGGCGTTGAGTTGGGATGTTGTTTTGATGGATCGATCGCGCAGACCCGAGATGTCGTCGAGCGGGGTTTGGCCTGCGATGGGTGGATCGAATGGCATTAGGGTGCCCAGAGTTTTCGATTTGAGCCTGCGAGGAGTTCGTGGACGGTTCGCTCGATCATTTGTTTGATTTGCTCTTCGTCTAAGGCTTGGGATTCGAGCGCACTGGTTCCTTGCACCATGCCCACAACACGGCGTGCTTTTTTGCGGGCTTGAGCCATGCGGACATCAATCGTTTCATTCAAACCCATCGACATGCCGAGGGCCTCGGCGATCGCGAGGACATTGGCGAGTGATGCTTTGGCGGAGTTGTCTGCGAAGATTCGTTTGAGCGTGGGGATAGGCACGCCGCTGCGGTTGGCGAGCACCGGATAGGTCATACCTGACACTTTGAACTGGCGGTAGAGGCGATCAACAGGATTTTGGACTTGTGCAACCATGGCTATATCGTATCATTTATCGACCCATACGCAAGGCATAATGGGCAGTTTTGATACGATTTAGCAAATTTGCACTAATTTATCCCAAACATTAAGTTTTGTGTCAACCACTTTGGGGGGAGGAGAGAAGAGCATGCAGGAGACTTCGTCACCTGCATGGCACCCGGCGATGAGAGATTTATGATTGTGATTGAATAAACCATAAAAATTCCTTGCCACGCTCCGAGGCCCGAAGTTGCATCATTCCTTGGCCAGACATACCCCCTTGCAAGGAATCCGTGGATACAAGCCCTGCCACATTCAAATCACGCCATACCTGATCATAAAATGCTCTTTTGGTTATTAGTTCTGGATAAGCAGCTTTCAAGACTAACTCTAAAGAGCCCATCGTGATGTTTTGTGGCGGCTTTACCCCGTGCTCTGAAAACCATTGTGGAGGATTAGAAAACAGTTTCAACAGGCGTATATGCCATTCGTTAAAATCATCAATTAAGCGTAGATACATCTGCTTTATCGCAGACTGAATTGATGTAGACGAAGTTGAGTTTGAGATAGCGTTAAGGAGAGCCTCCCGCTTCTCCTGCTGGCTAGTGCGTAACGCAATAGTAGACGCCTGAATAAGCATGTCGATAAACTCTTCGTCTTGCTGAAGTTCTTCTAGAGAGAGTCCGCGATCGGATTCCAGAGTTCTCAATCGTTCGCCTACCTGTTCCATCCATTCATTTCGTCGTTTCTCAATAGGAGCAGACACAACAAATGAAAAAAGCTCAGCACCTGCCGAACCCAGAACAGGGACAGACCCTATCACTCCTTTAGCGATAGCATGCCCAACATCTCCCTTACTAGTCTTTGGCACAACTAAGTTGTGAGTTCTAGAATCCGATTCTTCGCTCATTTCATGTCCCATCACCAATGCAACTCACACCATCCGAGGATGATCACTCACCACGATCGGAAAACTTCATTAACTTATATTAGCCGATCATCGCTCGCGATGTTGTGGGCGGGGGCGGTGTTGAGTTGGACGAGGACTTCGCCTTGGGCTTGTTGGGCGGCTTGTGGGTCGACATAGTCGGAGTGGCAGGAGGCTTTTTCGGGGACCCCCTCCGTCTGCGGGGACGCAGACACCTCCCCCGTCGGGACGGGGGAGGGACGGGGAGTGGAAGATGGGGAGGGGGTCATGGCGGCTTTAGTTTTGTTGGCGAGTTTGTGGATTTCTTCGGGGCTTAGGTAGCCTCGGGCTTCGAGGATCTTTGTTTGTTCTTCGGTGAGGGCGGCGGATTTTATGGCGGCTCCTACTTTTCCATCGGCTCCAACACGGGCGAAGCCTTCGGCGTTGCCGGATTGGAACTCTTTGATTTCCATGGAGATGCGGACGGAGCACCAGTCATGCCCGCACATGGCGCAGAAGTCGGTGTCTACATCGAGGTCTTCGTCGTGGTAGGCGCGGGCGGTGTCTTCGTCGAAGGCGAGTTCGAAGTGCTTGTTCCAGTTGAGGGCAGCCCGTGCTTTGGTGAGTTCGTCGTCCCAATCACGAGTGCCGGGGATTCCGAGGGCGACATCGGCGGCGTGGGCTGCGATTTTATAAGCAATACAGCCTTCTTTGACATCACCCTTCTTTGGGAGGCCGAGGTGTTCTTTGGGGGTGACATAGCAGAGCATGGATGCGCCGTGGTAGGCGATGGATGTTGCGCCGATGGCGGATGTGATGTGGTCGTAGCCGGGGAAGACATCTGTTACTAGGGGGCCGAGGACATAGAAGGGTGCGCCGTGGCAGAGGGTGCGTTGGAGTTTGGCGTTGTATTCGATTTGGTCGAACGGGACATGACCGGGGCCTTCGACCATGACTTGGAGGCCGTGGGTCCAGGCGCGTTCGGTGAGTTCTGCGATGACTTCGAGTTCGGCGAGTTGTGCGAAGTCTGTGGCGTCGGCGAGCCCGCCGGGGCGAAGGCCGTCGCCGATGGAGAAGGCGACATCGTGCTCGCGCATGAGCTGGCAGATTTCGTCCCACATGGTGTACATGATGTTTTCTTGGTTGTGGACGAGCATCCATTTGGCGAGGAGTGAGCCGCCACGCGAGACGATGCCGATAACTCGGTTTTTGACAAACTTGAGGTGCGCTCGTTTGATGCCGGCGTGGATGGTGAAGTAGTCGACGCCTTGCTTGGCTTGTTTTTCGAGGGTGTCCATGATGAGGTCGTGATCGAGGTCTTCGATTTTTTTGCCGATGATCATGGAGTAGATGGGGACGGTGCCTATGGGGACGGTGGAGTTTTCGAGGATGGCTTGGCGGCATGCGTCGAGGTCGCCGCCGGTGGAGAGGTCCATGACGGTGTCGGCGCCCCATTGCTCGGCCCATTGGAGTTTTTCGACTTCTTGCTCGGTGCCTGAGGAGATTGGGGACGCGCCCATGTTGGCGTTGACTTTGGTTTTGGATGCGCGGCCGATGGCCATGGGATCGAGGTTCTTTTTGAGGTGGTGGATGTTGGCTGGGATGATGAGTCGGCCGGCGGCGATCTCGTCGCGGATTTGGGTCGCGGTGAGGTGTGGTTCACGTTCGGCTACGCGGTGCATCTCTTTGGTGATGATGCCTAGGCGTGCGGATTCGAGTTGGGTGATTGGGGTAAAGGAGGATGGGTAGGTGACGGTGCGGAATTGGCCGAGGGCTTCTTTATAAGAGATAGAAGAGGGGACCCCCTCCGTCTGCGGGGACGCAGACACCTCCCCCGTCGGGACGGGGGAGGGACAGGGAGTGGTTGATGTTGCGAGGGTTGTTGACCAGTCTTTGGGGAGGAAGTCCCAGGCGGTTTTTGATGAGGGCTTTGGCATGCCTGGGGTGTCGGGGGAGGAGAAGGTGTATGGGCCTCCGATGTCGGGTTTGTGTGCGAAGGAGCCTGGGGTTGGTGCGGTGGTGTCTGTGCCGGGGTTGTAGGCGCCGTGGACTGGGAGGGGGAATGTTGTTGAGCCTGCGATTGCTGGGCCGGGCTGGACTGTGCGGAAGGCGTTCTTCATGTCGTCGGCGGTTTTGTATTTGGTCGTGAGCGCGACGGCTTTGCCTGCGGGGGAGGTGATGGCGAGGTGGGCTGGTGTTGATTTTGGGTAGGTTGTTTGGTCGGTCATCTTTGATACTCCACAAGTGTTAAGCACCGGGAGTATGCGTGGCCTTCGATCTAATAAGGATGATCGGTGGCTGCATTCCCTCCGCCGGTGCGAGCCGGATCAGGTTCTACGGGTTCTTCTCAGCATCCATTTGGGTGCGCCCCGAGCAGTTGGGGGTATTGTAGCGGATTGGGGGAGGGGAGGGAGGAAGAGGTTTGTACGCAGATGGCGCTGAGATCACGCAGAGGTGCGGAGGGGGAGAGGGGATTGGGTGGGGAGAAGACATGCAGGAGCCGGGGACGGCACCCAGCATGGCACCCGGAATTTACAATTTTCAAGATATCTATAAAAACAACAGCATTGTCCCGTTATCTCGGTTAGACTAAATCAGTACCTTACCTAAACAGAAAAAATCATCTTTTATAAGGAGAACTAAACTATATGAAACCGACTATGCTTTTCACCCTGATAATTGTTATCGCGATGTCTTCCGATGTAATTGGACAAGAACAATCAGTATGCAAAGATGCGACCCCCTGTACTGGCGGGTGCCCTTTGACATTTAGCTGCACACCTGGACCACTGTCCACTCAAAGGTACATGATTACGCCTGGACGGGGGGTGCTTATGTAGCAAGCGGTGTATCTTGTGGCACATGCAGAAAAACCGTTCTCGGTTTTACTATTATAAGTGGAATGTGTGGAGCTTCTAGTTTGGATGCATGTTTTGGGCAAGTTGCCTCGAAAAAGCAAGCCGACTCACCTGTAACCGGAGGATAATCAATGAAATTGCGAATATTGCCCGCATTGTTTACAGCCATCTATTTGTGTTTTCCGAACACATCGTTTGCAGATGATGTTCAAGACTATTGGTCATTTATCGAACAGTTCGAATCACTTGATCGTGTGCAAGTAGATTGTATTTATACACGGTCAATGACGCTCAATCCAACAGAGGATGTCTATATCAATGCTGAAGCTCGTGGCCCCTACCAGTACATCGTTACCGAAGATGGCTTTCGAGTTGAAGTAGACATTGTGGGCCGTGATGAGCCTGGCGAGATGCTTGGGCAACGCGGCGTCTACAGTTTCGACGGAAGCATCTACAAGATTTTTTTAGCGCAACTTGATACTTCAGAAGATCGTACGAGCGAACCGTTTGCTGGAACTGATTTCCCATTAAATCCGCTCCTGTTTCCTGTCTCGATGCTTCGCAATGATCTTGATGGTACCCAACTCTTAGATGTTCGACATTTTCGTTCGCGGGAACTGATTGAGCAAAATATCAAGTCGATTAAGATCAAAAAGGATGCCGACTCTAATGCGTATCTCCATATTGAACTTAATCCCGAGCGGAATCGTGAATATTCGGACAAGATTAATTCGCACTACCGGGTGTACATGAAGCATTTTGATGATTTGGGATCTGACAAAGCACTACCAAAACGCTTAGAGATGATTCAGGATTCTGTGCCGATTGCGATCGTTCAAATTAGTTCGTATGTTGAATTTCAAACCGGCAACGAAACTGTTTTCCTTCCCAGCGAATGTAGCTTTGTACTCATCGAGGGTGATGAGGCAACCGTTGAATATCGAGTCGATGACATCGTTTATTCCCAGCCGCCAACTCAGAGTGATCTCTATGCGGTAGGGCGAGTCGCGAGCAATCACATTGATATTAATGCGACACTCAATCAAACGACCGAACTACCTGATGGCGCACATGACGACTCTGTGGAAACACGAGCACTACAAACAGACGAACAGAACACTACCAACTCAACAGGTTCTTTGTTCAAAATCGTCGCAGGTTTATCTGTAGCTTTGATAGGTGTTATTGCCGGGATTGCGTTGATCAAAAACATACGAAATTCGTAATGGATCTGGCCAGACTCTCCGGCTATTTAAATCGATTCTATGACCTGCTTTGACCAGATGGGCAAAGCAGGTTTTTGTATAATTGACTCTTCGCGTACCACCATGCCCGGAGGGCGGGGGGAGGAGAAAGAATGAAGGAAGCTTTAAGGGGTGAGGGTGGTGATCCAGGAGTGGATTGATTCGATTTGGGATTCGGTGAGGGGATGGGATTTTTTTAGGGGGGGCATGGCGTCTTCGTCTGTGCGGGGGAGGGTGATGCGGTAGATGATTTCGGAGGCTTCGGGGTCGCCGCGTTCTATCATGGCGAAATCTTCATCGAGGAGATAGGCGAGGGTGTCTAGGCGGATGTCGCCTTTTTGTTTTTTTGGGCCGTGACATTTGGTGCAGGAATAGTCGAGGATTGGTTGGATGATTGTGTTGTAGGTTTCGAGGGCGTCTGGGGTGATGTTGAAATCTTGGGCTTGTGTATCTGGCTGTGAATCTGATTGCGAATCGAATGAAGAAGGTGATGAAGAGTTGAAGATTTGTTTGAGTGGGTCGGTGAGGAAGCCTTCGCCGTGGGTGAGGTTGCCGCCGAGGTGGCCGGTGATGGAGACGGCGAGTGCGGAGGTGCAGAGGAATGCGAGGTAGACAAGGGCGGGTTTGTGTGTTGCTTTTTTGAGTGCGATCAGCAAGGCGATGGTCGTGATGAGGATGAGGATTCCGGAAGCGATGCCGAGGATTCTGTGAAGGTCTACGGCGGTGGTTTCGTCGAACCCGAGGATGATGCCTGTGGTTGTGGCGATGAGTGTTGAGGCGAGGGCAAACGCGAGGATGATCGAAGCGGATTGGCTTGGGCGGAAGTGATCGGAGATTGATCTTCGTGTGAGTTTGATGTGGAGTAGGCGCGTGGACTCGATGATCGCGGCGACGGTGATCAACGCGATGGGGAAGTGGAGCACGACGAGGTGGGTTCGGGCGATGAACTCGATGAGGTGATTGAGCATGTTTGGTCTAGTTTAACATAACTGTGGGTGGGACGGGTTGAGTTTGACTTGGTGATTGGTTAGAAACTATCAGGACACCCTTCCGACCCGACTCCGCCGGTCCACCTCCCTGCGGGGCGCGGGGAGGGACATGAAACTGAAGACCCCCTCCGTCCGCGAAGACGCGGACACCTCCCCCGTCAGGACGGGGGAGGAAAGAGAGTTGGGAAACGAGCCGTCAGACACGACCTAGAGGGAGGAGAGTGTAATCGGCTAGGCGGTTAATGGAGTTAATCGTCATCTTGGAACTCTGAGTGGCCGTCGTTTCGGACTCGTTTGAGTTGGCTGTAGAACTGTTTGGCGGCTTGTTCGTCTTTGAGCCAGAGGGCCTTGGAGAGTTCGATTGATGCTGATGCGCCGGCGGTGAGGCTTAGGCGGAGGTCGGTGACGAACTTAGCTTTGTTGTTTTCGTATTTGGCTTCTGATTGCGGTGGGATGTGTACTTGATCGGCGACCTCGATGCACTGCGCAAGGAGGATGGTGATTTGGTTTGCGTAGAAGGCTGCGGTCTCCCACTGGTCTTCTGATTCGAGCGATCGCATTGGTGTGCGCATTGATTTGAGGTGCCGGTTGGCTTGTTTCATGAGCTTGCCGAAGTCCATTGGTTCGTTTGCTCTGTTGGCATCGGCAGATACACCGGCGAAGGCGAGGGAAGGGACAGCGAGGGTTGTTGCTGCGAGGAAGGCTCTGCGGTGTACTGCTGATGTCATGTTTGTCCGATCTGCACTGGTGTGCGTTTGTTTATGGATTGAGGATGATATTTGATGCGTTGTGTGGGCCTACGGGTTCGGCGAGTTGTACGCCGTTGGCGGAGAGTGCGAATGCGAGGACTGCCCAGTAGTCACGATCTGTGAGCTTTGGTTGCTGGGCTCTGACGGAAAAGAAGTCTTGCTCGGAGGTTGATACCGCTTTGGTATTCTTTGGTGGCATGTTTTTGGTGACGAATACAGCGACATCTAATGCGGAATGGTAGTCTTCGAATGCGCCTTTGCCGACGAGGAATGGTGCTTTGTCTGTTCCTTGTCCGGCGTCGCCGTGGCAGCTTGCGCAGTTGTTTGTGTAGATTTTTATGCCGTGGGCGATTTGGGCGTCTGCGGTGGAGAACTCGTGGTTATTGGAAGAGGCTTTTGATGTGGATGTTTGTGCCGATTGGCATGCGATGAGGGTTGTGGATGCGATCAGGGCGGCGATTGTTGTGGTTGCTTTGAGGACGTGCATGGTTTGTCTCTCTATATGAGGATGGGATTGTGCGATGAACGAACATCGCGGTATCTCTATAGAGTTGTGGGGTGGGGATTGGTTACAGGGGATGTTGGGAATTGGGGAGATGGGTTGGGAGGGAGTGGAGAAGACCCCCTCCGTCCGCGGAGACGCGGCCACCTCCCCGCGGGGCGCGGGAGAGGGGCAAGATAAAGATAGGACCCCCTCCGTCACGCTGCGCGTGCCACCTCCCCCGGAAACCCGGGGGAGGAGAAAAAGGGGAACGATTTGTGTATCGATTGGTTTGTGAACCTAACTGCGCCGGGGTACCCTGGCAATCAATCGGGTTGATCGGTGAGATTGGTTTTGAAGAACTCAATGAGGTCGGATCGGGCTTGGATGTTTGTTTGGATGAGAGAGTTGTGGTCGCCGAGGTAGGTCTTCAAGGTGACGGGGAGTTGCGCATCGGTTGCGGCTTTGTAGAGAATGTCGGCGTGGCGGGGGGGGATGATTTGGTCGTTGAGGCCGTGCATGATGAGGTAGGGCTGGTTGCTCAGGTGTTTGATTGAGTCTTTGGAATCGAGCCCCGCTGGCATGAGCAGCGGGCCGAGCGGGGACATGTCGGCGGCAACAGCTTGCCACGATGAAAATGTTGAAAGAGTGGCGATTGCTTTGACTCTTGGTTCGTTGGCGGCGGCGTTCAAGGCAAAGGGGCCGCCGAGGGATACGCCGAGGACGGCGATGCGGGCTGGGTCTACGCGCGGGTGATTGAAGAGGGTTTCGAGCGCAGCCGCGGTGTCAATGGCGAGTTTGGCTCGGTTGATGGGGGCGATGTCATCGGATCGCCCGTAGCAACGGTAGTCGAAGAGCAGAACATGGAACCCGGCGTCGGTGAGGAAGTTTGAGAATGATTCGTGGTCGGCGATGTTGCCGGCGTTGCCGTGGGCATGGAGAATGGCGGGTGCTTGTTGGTTTTCGGGGATTCCTTTGGCGGGCATGAACCATGCGTGGAGTCTTAAGCCGTCGGGTGTGGTGATCCAGATATCTTCGTACTCGGCTGGGGTGACGATGAGGTGACGGGATGGGAAGTAGGCGAGTTGTTCTGCGGCTCCAGAAATGCGGATACCGAGGAGTGCGAGGAGGAGGGTGATGAGTGTCCAGCGGAGTGTGCGGGTGATGCGCTTTATGGGGGTGATTGGTTTCTTTGGGTTGGACATTGGTGGATTGTAGGAATGGAAGATGGAAGAGCACTACTGCGCCGGGGCGGCGAGTAGTGGCACCCGGAGGGGATGGATGTGATCAGAGGAGACCCCCTCCGTCCGCGGAGACGCGGCCACCTCCCCGCGGGGGCGCGGGAGAGGGGCAAGATAAAGATAGGGCCCCCTTCGTCTGCTGCGCAGCCACCTCCCCCGTCAGGACGGGGGAGGGACAAAGAGTTGGGAAACGAGCCGTCAGGCAGGGCCTAGTCGCTCGTGATCATCCATTCCATGATGCTGGACATGGGTTGGTCTTTGATGCCGAGTTGGCGGAGCATGTTATAGCATTGGGCTCGGTGGTGCATGGAGTGGGTCATGACATGGGTGAGGATGCCGCCGGCGGTGAAGGTGTAGATTTGGTCGCCTCGATCTCGGGTGATGATGGTATCGAATGGACGGGCGAGGGCGGCTTGTTCGAAGGCTGATGATGTTGGGTCGTGGAGTTCGATGATTTGATCGAGGGTGCAGCTTTGTTCTTCGAGGCGTGGCCGGTTTGGGGTTTCGTTGAGGACATCGGTCCAGCCTTGCATGGCGCCGAGGTTGTGGAGGAGGTTGGTGGACAGTGAGCCGGTGCCCATTTGGAAGGGTTGGTTGAACTGTTCGGGGGTGAGTGCTTGGCAGGTTGTGTAGAGGTGTTGGTTGGCCCAGCGATCGTGGGCGATGAGGACTGAGGCGGGGCTTGATGGTTGACCGGTTGGTTGCATGTCTTGCTCCTGTTGTTTGGGGAGTGTATCAACAATCGGGCTACGGGTTCGTTGGTTTATGAGTAATTGATCTGCATCCATTCGTACACGCTGGACTTGGGGAGTTTTTTGACGCCGAGTTGTCGAAACATACTTAGACACTGTGCGCGGTGGTGAACGGCATGGGTGGTGACATGTGAAACAAGCCCGCCTCTTGTGAACACGAGAGATTTATTTGGCCGGAGGATGTCATCGAATGAGTTGCACATGGCTGCGGTTTCAAACTCTGCGGAGACGATTGTGTTGAGGTGTTGGAGATCGGCGATTGTGTATATCTTTTCTTTGGCCTCGAGGTTAGGGCGTGATTTTTCTTCATTCATGACATCAGTCCAGATGCGTGTCCAACTCAGGATATGGATGAGGTTTTCGTGCAACGATCCCACGCCTAAGTCAAATGATTGGTGGAACTGTTCATTTGAAAGCTTTGCGCAAGCTGAGTAGAACTGTTCGTTTGCCCAGTGGTTGTGTGCGATGAGAACACGGGCGGGATCTGTTGGCGCGTTCGATAGACTCATGATAAGCTCCTGATGTATTCTTGAGTGTATCATGTTTTGCTGTGTAGAGCGAAGAGCAGACCCCCTCCATCCGCGAAGACGCGGACACCTCCCCCGTCGGGACGGGGGAGGGACAAGAAAGGAAAAAGGAACGAACGGGAGGGTTAGATTTTATCGTAGGGGGAGAGACGGTTGGTTCGGCGTTTGATTTCGTTGGCGTAGCGGTTGCCTAGGGATTGTTTGTTTTGGTGAATGTAGCTGGAGAGTTTGGTCTCGCCGGCGTTGGGAGCGGTTGAGTCGAGGAGCCCTCGCATCAAGCCTTTGATTTCTTGGCGGGTGATGACGATATCGTCTACTGCTCGGTTGACGATTTTGGAGACGAGGTAGGCGAAGGTTGGAGGCACGGGGATGATTGGTTTGGACACCCCCACTGTTTCGCCGATGAGTTGAACGAGTTCTTTGTAAGTGAATGACTCTGGGCCGACGGCATCGATTGTTTTGGATTCTGATTCATTCGCAGCGTTGATCATGAGGGCGGCCATGTCGTCGACATGGAGTGGGCGGAGTTTGTAGGAGCCATCGCCGAAGGTGCCGAAGAATGGGAGTCGGCGGAGGGTCCATGCGATGTTGTTGACGAGGATATCACCTTTGCCGAAGAGGACGCCGGGGCGGACGATGGTATAGGGCAGATCGAGAGCTTTGAGTTCATCTTCGAGTTCGTGTTTGCCTTTGTAGTAACCTAAATCGTCGGCTTGGTCGGCGTGGAGGATCGAGACATGGACGATTTTTTTGACACCTGCTTCTTTGGCGGCGGCGAAGAGGGCTTTGGTGTTTTTGACGGCTTGATCGAAGGTGAAGAGTTTGTGGTTGAAGCGAACCCAGTAGGTGTTGTAGAGGACGGATATGCCTTGGAGGGATTCGACGAGTTGGGCGTGGTTGTCGAAGGCGAGGGGGTGGATGTCGAGTTTGTCAGCGAATGGGTTGTGTCGGTTTTGGGAGTTGGTGAGGGTGCGAACTGGGATGGATTGGGCGATGAGCTGCTGGGCGACAGATTTACCTGTGTAGCCAAGGGCGCCGGTGACGCAGTGGAGTGAAGTGTTTGCCATGCTTTGAGTGTAGCATGTATTTATTGTATTTTCAATGCTTATTGAAATATGAATATAACAATGTGAGGGAATAGAAGAAAAAGCCCCCTCCATCCGCGAAGACGCGGACACCTCCCCCGTCGGGACGGGGGAGGGACAAGAGATAAAGGAAGAGGTAAAGGAAGAGGTAGGAGTAGAGAGGGGTATGCAAAAATGAACCACCCGGACGACGGGCCCGGGTGGTTCGAGAGGAAACGGATGACTGTAAAACGCCTTGCCGGAGGGGCTGCCTGGGGAGAGGCAGGACTGGATGAATACCGGCAAGGCGTCTAGGTCTAGAGGGATTCTTGAATGGTGCTCTTGCGAACAGTTTGGGGATAAGCCGGTGATGATGGCGACTTTGTTCTCTAGGAGTTGTGCTGATTATGTCATGGTTCTATTCCATCTATCAATGGAGTGCGCTTTGGTTTGTGCAGTTTTGGCTATACAGATGGTTTATACAGACACAGGGGATTCGGGTGTCCATTCGAAGGGTTTGAATGCGTCGTCGATGTCTGTGCCTGTGATGTGGTTGCCGTAGTTGGTGAGTGTTTTGACGGTGATGAAGAAGACGACATCGAGTGCTGATTGTCTGGTGTAGCCGGCATTGGTGAAGGCGTTAAACTGTTCTTCGGAAAGGTGTCCGCGTTGTTCGACCATTTGGGCCGTGAACTGGCGGAGGGCTTCGAGTTTGGAATCGCTGAGCGGCTGGGAGCTGCGGAGCGCGTCGTCGAGTGCATCGTCAACGCCGGCGTTGCGGGCGATGGTTGAATGTGCGGGGACGCAGTAGTGGCATTGGTTGATTACATTAATTGTTTGGAGGATGACATGCGATTCGATGGTGTCGAATGATGCATCGTCAAATTTTGTGTAGAGGGCGAGCATGGCTGATGCGAGGGTTGGGGATTCGGAGAATGCATTGACGATGTTTGGTACGAACCCGAAGCCTTGGGTTGCTTGCTCGAAAATTTTCTGTTGGGTTTGGTTTGCGTCTGACGGTTTGGTGATGGTGTAGCCGTTGATCATTTTGTGTTCCTTTCGTGCCCGGGTTGGGCAATGCTGTTCATTTGACGCCGATTTTGTTGGCGTGATGAAGAAAGGAACCGCGATATCCAACCGATTGTTCCGAAACCTGACAGAATATCTGACTAATTGGTTGGTTATTTTGTAACTTGGTCGGAGTTAGGCTCGGAGTTGCTCAATAAGGGCCGAAATGGCAGCCTTAGCATCGGTTTCGGCGATTGGGGATGAGCCGTAGGTTGCGAGCCCGGCCTGTGTGATTTTAAGGAGCCAAGCGGTTGCGTTGAGGTCGAGATCGGGCTTGAGTTCGCCAGCATCTTTGATTCTTTGAAGCACTTCGCGGAATGCGGTTTGGAATCGGGCGCGGACTTGTTCGATGCGCTGTTTGGCCTGGTCATCGACGGCAACCAACGACACCGCGGCTTTGTGCATCAAGCAGCACGGCGAACCAGTGCAGTTGTGTTGGTATTCGATAGTCATTGAGAAATAGGCTTCAAGCGAATCGAGCGTGTTGATGTCAGCGATCTTGGCGATCATTGGTTCGACGACTCGTTGGTTGTAGGAATCAAGGGCTTGGAGGTAGAGTTCGTGCTTGTCGCCGAAGGTGTCGTAGAGGGAGAAACGGTTGATTCCCATGGCGTCGGTGAGATCTGAGATGCTTGCCGCGTCGAAGCCTTTTTCCCAAAAGACACCCATCGCCTTGGCGAGGACGGTATCGGGATCGAATGACTTTGGTCGTGGCATGATTGAAACTCTCCTATATGGTACACGCCAATAGAAAAGGTTTTATCCTAATTCTGGAGATCTGTGCCAAGAAGATTGTTACAAATCGATCTTTGAGGCTTGGATTTACGGAAAAAGTGCGGAGATTTCGGGTCGATCGTGTTGAGCGAAATGCTTTATGGGACGGTGACTGCTTTATTGAGTCGGGTCGATGAGTTTCGTAAGAGGAGGGCGACGATGACTTGGTCGCCGGAGTTTACCTTGGTGAAGGCGAACTCTCTTGAGACTTGTTCGCCGGGGGGGATGCCGTTGATTGATCGGCGGATTCTTGCTTCGCTTGGCGCGATTGCGATGATTTCGAAATCTTGGTTGGTGTTGAGTTTGTTGGTGACATGGACGCCGATGGTGGTGATGCCGTCGGCTCCTTTTCTTGCGGTGAGCCTCATGTCGATGCCGTCGAGCCCGAGTTCGATTTGTCTTTCGAGGCGCATAAGGGGATAGTCTTTGTCGGCTTCGAGTTCGATATCGAAGGTGAGTTTTTTGAATCCTGCGATCTCGCCGAGGGAGTAGGCGATTTCGATTGGGATTGCTTTGTTTTGGTTTGGTTCGAGCGCGAAGGGAACGACTCTTGGGTTGATCTCCCATGATCGATCGATCGGCTCGTCATCGTTTGTGTAACCTCCGGGTTCGACGATGTAGACCTTGCCTCGGATAGCGAAGGGCCAAGGGTTTGAGAGCATAAGTTGGTGATCGTGGATGCCTGAGAATGCTTGGAGCCTGTTGGGCGAGAGGTTGATATCGTTGAGGAAGCGAACGAGGTTTGTGTTGACGCCGGTAACGATGATTGGTGATCGCCCGACTTTGATGCGATGGATTGGCAAACCCAGCGAGCCGATCGCTTCTACAGGGATGATTGTTTTATTGTTGAACACATCGTAACTGGCGACGGGGTTTGTTGAGAGGGGGAGGTTGAGGGTGATCGGTTCGAGCCCTGGTTTATCGAGCCAGAGGATCATGATGCCTTCGTCGGAGTTAGTTTGATTGTTCTTGGGCCCGGCGACGAGCATTTTTACGCCGGGGAGGATATCGAGTTGTTCGATTGCTTTTCTTGTGCCTAGGTGTGTGGCGAGTGTTCTCCAGACGATGAGTTCTGGCGCGGGCATGACTTGGCCGCGTTTTCCTGGTGAGATCCACCATGCATCGGTGAGTTCGAGATTGAACTGTTCGTTGTCGATCGAGCTTGAGCTTGCAGCCCACCAGAAGGCGATTGCTTTTCTTGCGAGGGCGCCGATGGAGGACCATATTTCGATCCCTGAGATTGTGCCTGGTTGGTGTGTTGGCGAGAGGGCCATGCCGAGCGATGGCGGGTGATCATGTTTTTCGAGCGTTGGGCTTGTTGCCAGCGCGACCCATTGATCGACGAGGAGCTGCATTGTTTCTTCGCTGGTGCCTTGGGTGTTGACGAAGAAGATCTGATGGTTTGATTGGACGATTTCTTGGTCGATTGGGCGGTCGATTGCCCAGGGGGTGACGATGATTGGCCCGGGGATGTAGCCGGTGAGTGATTTGTTAATCGCTTCGATTTGGGTGTTGAGTTCTGTAGTTGATTCTTGGGACGGGAGGGCACCGAAGCGCCAGTTGGAAACGACTTGGCCGTATTGATCGAGCATGCCGCCGGCCCAGTTGATCCACGAGGCGAGTGGCGCTGCGAATGTTGGCATGACTTCTTGCGGGTCTTTGGCGAGGCTTGTTGCGAGTTCTTTGGGGAGTTGGGCGAGAACGACGCTGAGATTTGTGCCTAGGGCAACGAGTTGATCGACTGCTTGCATCTGGGCTTGTTCTGGATCGAGCGATTCGGAGGTCGATTCGTAGGACCAGAGTTCGATGGATGCATTGGTGACGCCGGTGCCTTTGATGAGTGCGGTTGCGGACTTGGCGATTTTTTCGTTGGTGAGCTTGGCGTGGATACCGAACATGCCTGAGTTAATTTCTGAATCGCTTGGCGAGGACCAGATGAAGTCGAGTGTTCGTCGCCCGACGAGCTGGTTGTTTGTTGAAACTTCGAGCACTGCTCGGTACCACCCGAGCCCTGGGAGGTTTGGGGTCCAGTTGATTTGTGATCGGCGGTCTTTGTTGTCGAGGAGTTCACGATCAACGAGGTTGCCGTGGACATCGAAAACGCGTGTGCTTGCGATGATGTCGTCGCCGGTGAGATCTCGAACGAGGATTTGGAGTTCTGGTGGTGTTTCGGATTCGACGATGTTTCCGGGGATGCCGGTGGTAAGTTCTAGGCGTGGGAGTTGGGCGATGACGAGGTTGTCGAAGGATGCCGAGCCGGAGAAGTCTTGATCCCAGACGGTGAATGGATGTTCGAACTGATCGGTGCTTTGTTGTTCTGGTTGGAGGAGTTGGAGTTCGAGCTGGACGAAGGCAGCGTTTGGATAGACACCTTCGATTTCGACAGCGACTTGAATCCATTGCCCTTGGGTGTTGACGAGCGGGGTATGGGCTTGGGCTTCTTTGATTTCTTCGCCTTGGCGATCGAGGAGTTTGGCGACGACGCGGGCTTTGGCGTATTTCACCCCTTGGGTTTTGATGTGGGCGGTAACGATGTAGTCTGCGTTTGGGAAGATGTTGATTTCGCCTCTTCGGAGGATGAGGCTTGTCGAGCCGCCGGCGGTTGGGAGTTTGGCCGAGCCAACTCCGGCGTAGGCGGGTGATTTGTAGTCGATGATGCCGCCATTCCAGATTGGAAAACCTGGGCGGACCCGTGGGACGGCGGGGTCTTCTTGAGCGCGGATCCAGCCGATGGGGACGGGGAGGGGGTTGTAGTCTTGTTCTTCGAAATCGAATGCTCGAACGATTCGCCCTGCGGAGAGCGGGCGTTCGCCTCCGGTTGAAGAGGTTTGGGCCGATACGGGCACAGCGAGGACGGCGCAGGCACAGAGCCCGAAGATTGCTCGGGAGTTGCGTATGGCGTGAATAAAACGATGGCGCAGAGACATTGCAGGATGTATCGGTATTTGAGGCGGGATCTGTGCAAATCTGAGGGCGAAAACTCTCCTAGGATCGATACACCGAACCATCGGCTATCCCCCACTGCGAGAAACAAGCACATGAGCGAACACAACGACCAGGTTAGACATTCGGCGTATGAGCCTGAGCAATCTTCAGAGCAGGCGGCCCGGGCGTTTTATGAGGTGGCCAATCGGCGTCGAACGGTTCGACAGTTTTCGGATCGGGCGGTGTCCAAAGAAGTGATCGAGACGATTATCATGGCGGCGGGGACGGCTCCGTCGGGGGCGCACAAGCAACCTTGGCGGTTTATTGCGATCTCGAATCCTGAGTTGAAGAAGAAGGTTCGGATAGAGATTGAAAAGGTGGAGACTGAGTTTTATGAGAAGAAGGCTTCGGATCGTTGGTTGGATGATCTTGAGGAGTTTGCGACGACGCCTGACAAGTCGTATTTGGATACGGTGCCTTGGATTATTGTGGTGATGGCGCTGCGGACGACGGACGATGGCGAGCAGGTGTATTACCTGAATGAATCGGTCGGGCTAGCGACGGGGCTGCTGTTGACGGCGGCGAACCATGCAGGGCTATCGACGGTCACGCAGACGCCTGCGCCGATGGGATTTTTGCGTGAGTTGCTGGGGAGGCCTGAGCATGAGCGGCCTTACATGGTGATCCCGGTGGGGTATGCGAGTGATGATTGCACGGTGCCGGATTTGGGGCGAAAGGTGCTTGGGGAGATTTCGGTGTTTGAGGAGTGAAGAGGGGGGAGTTGTACGCAGAGGTGGCAGAGGGCGCGGAGGACGCAGAGAAGACCTGCTTAAGCTGCGCGTAAGCAGGGCACCCGGCAACAGATAGTTAAAAATCTCGACCGAAAACCCCTCCTGGGGTATCATGATATATTTGAGCACCTGAGCTTTGACGCGCACGATTTTGTGTTGGAACCTGAGCATCCTTATCCTGTCGCATTGCAGTACTGCTATCTGCAGCGAGTACTGCACGCGGCGAAATGGAACGACGAACCTGTGGAAGGTAATTACGCCCAAGATCAAACATAAGTGCCTTGGATGAAAGAAACCTGACTTCGTATTGGCGCACTGGTCGCGGCCTAGCCGGCCCCAAGGCAAGCCAACAAGCGGGATCACCGATAAATGAGTTTGAATATTGGTAAGGAGAGAAATTTGCAAGACCTTCGCTATTTTGCCAAGGGATTACAGAATCCAACTCCTGCGGCTTGGCACCAAGCCACGATTCGTAATATTCTGTCCAAGGAGCGACCCTATGGAGAGTTGTCGGCCAAAAATTTTTCAATGTCCAAGGATCTTCACTCGAAGTAAGATCCCCAGTACTCGGAAAACCAGGAGGCGAATAATTGTAAGGAACTCCCGGCGGATGCCATGGAAAGGTGCTTTTGTTATCCTGTAAGTATATCTCTAGTGTCACTCCCAGGTTTTTAAGCTGTGACATCGCCTTAACTTCAAGTGACTTCGTGCGCGCACCCGACAATGACGGAAGCACAAGTGCAACAAGTAAGGCGATTATTCCAATGGATACCATAAGCTCAACGATTGTAAATGCTTTGTTTGACATCTGGTCAAATCCACGGAACGGGAAGCCGTTCGATTTCAGAACTTGGATCGTGGAAGGCGACAACATGTGGAACCCAAGTCCCTCGCGTTTCATTCCAAACAAATCCCATCACGAGTTCAAGAAGTAGCGTACTCCCCTCGCCATTCATTGTTACCGCCATCATGATAGGAATACGAATATCAGCAAGAATCGCTTCTGGGTTTGCGAGCAGAGCGTCGGTCCCGTATACCCCAGGATCGCGCTTTGCTAAAACGGTGCCCCCAACCTGCATCCGGGCTGTGTCACCACGAGAAAGCAAACAGCTATCTACAGCAAACGAAGCCTCTTTGAATATCCTTGTGTCGATATCCCATCGTTCAACAAAGCGATCACTCAAACTTGCACGAACTTGAGCTTGCCCTCTCCCTGTCAGACGAGCCACATGCTCGATATATTTGTTGAAGTCAGGATCAATTAAAAGACTCAGCCTCTCCTCAAAGAGTTGCATAAGCTCCTCTTGATGCTCTATATCATGATCCGACCGAACAACTTGCGCAAGCCGAGCGGGTATCTCAGCTCGCAGTTCATCAGAGACTGGAGATAAAAACACATTTGCAGAATCAAGCCGCCCGATAGCATGCTCGTCAACAAGTTGTTCAATTGCCCTTTCAGGCAAACCTACCGTAGTATTCAGGACAGATCTCACTAAAAGACCAATCGCAACAATCACAAATACTAGAACGAGGAGAGTTCGGAAATTTATATTTTTCATATTTAAGCCAAATCCCAATCACCATCTGATTATGCCGGCGTACCAATACAGTGAACACTAACCCAAAGCGTGCCATCATCAAACTCACCTTCCTTTGGAACACATACAGTGTTTTCATCACAAAATCTCCTCACACAGAGATCAGGATCTTCTGAATGGCAATTAGAACATTCAATCGAACCCACGGGAATTGGACCGCCTACTCCGACTTGACCCAACGCCACGCTTGCAACTGCCGCGACAAGAAAGCTGGCTACATTTACATTTCGATTGTTCATTTCTATACCTTTCAAGTGTATGTTTAGATCACAATCGTACATTACCCCCCCCGCACATGTCAAATTGAAAACTTGCTTTTCTTCTATTAATATTTTTACCGGGTGCCCTGCTTACGCGTAGCTTAAGCAGACTCTTTGATTGTCGATTGGTTCCGGTCCTGCTTCAACCCGATGAAGACACCCGGCGTAAGCAGGGCACCCGTATCAAATACAAGAAGGAGACCCCCTCCGTCGGCGAAGACGCCGACACCTCCCCCGTCGGGACGCGGGAGGAACAAGAGAAGAACACTCCCTTACGGTCGTGGCTCGTTGGGGAAAACCGGGTTAGAGGAACATTTTTTTGTTGTAGATGTACCATTCGAACATGAGGATGGCGAGGGCGGCTCCGAGGAAGTAGGGCCACCAGTCTTTTATTCGTTTGCGCTCGGTGAGGGAGTCGGCGGTGACTATCTTGTTGGCTAAGGCAATTGTTCGCTGGGTGCTTACATTGGATTCGGCGGGGTTGAGCAAGTTGGCGGCGAAGATTCGGAAGTTGGTGCCTTCGTCGGTGATGTCTGTTGGGGCGGCGGTACCTCGCCAGCGGAGGCGGTAGATGCCGGCGGTTTGGACTGGGCCATAGACGATTCGGCCGTCGGCGGAGGGGATGATTTCTTCCGAGCGTGAGCCGTCGGGGAGGATGATGCGGACGGCGGTTGCGTCTGGTGGGAGTCGATCGGAGAGGACTGAGCCGGGAGTGATTTGGCGTTCGTCTTCGTCGATCGCGACGACGGACCCGGTGGCGAGATAGTCGACGGTGGATGCGAGGAAGACGACGAAGGAGACATCGAAGGGCCAGTTTGTTTTGGTGATGGCGAAGGGGACGAGGATCGCGCGGACATCGCCTGAGGATGTTTCGAGGATGGCTGGGCCTGAGGCGGTTTCGGCGAGCGAGACGACGCCTGAGCCTTTGGGGATTTCGACCTTTGGTGTTTCGGCCATCAATAGAGCATCGAGGGTGAGGTCTCGGAGGATTGGGTGGGTGCGTCGCCAGTCGATGATTGGGCCGCCGGGGCCGGTGCCGTGGTCGATGACACCGAGTTCGCCGGTGAGTGTTTGGCCGATGACGAGGTATCGACCTGGGTCGAGGACGGAACCGAGTTCATCGGTTTTGGGGAGGTAGCCGTCGAGAATGACGAGGTCGTAGACATCGTTGTCGCCGTTGGTTCGACCTGCTTCATACTTTGAGGGTGTGAGGACATCGAAGCGTGAGAGCGGGAAGCCTTTGAGTGCGGAGGCGACGAAGAGGTTGCCGGTGGAGACGAGTGCGACGCTTGCTTGTTTGGCTGGGGGGACGATGAGGACACCTTCGTTATCGGTGAGGAGTACATCGGCTTGTGGGTTTTCGCGGCCGTTGGTGTCGAGGCGTACGCGGATAATGACGCCTTCGGGTTCGTCGAGTTCAAAGACGACGCCCCCACTGGCGGGTGTTTTGTAGCCTGTGGTTGCGTCGGTTGTGGCGGCGGGGAGATCTATTGCGCGGACGGATCTTGTGACGCCGGCGACGAGGAGTTCGGCGTCTACAGTGCGGGGGATGGTGTCGGTAGATTGAACACCGACAAAGATGGAGAGTTTGGAGGGGGTGTCGTAGTCGCGTTCGGAGCGGAGCGCGACGAGCCCGATGTTGTTTGAGGTTTGGGACCCGAGGGCGTGGTATTCGAAGGTTGTAGTGGAATCGATTTCTTCTGCACGGACGGAGTCGATATCGGAAATTCGCCCGTCGGAGAAGAGATGGAAGAAGTAGGGTTCGCCGCCTTTGAGTTCGTCGAGTTCGTGCGATTCGGTGATCTCGCCGAGTTCGTTGGTGGCGTTGACGATGCGGTTTGGGCGTTGGGCCTGGGCGAGACGGTAGGCCTGGGCGATTGAGGATGGGGCGTCGGTTTGCTCGATCGAGTTGATGGCGGCGATGAGGGTTGCTTGGTTTGCGGTGAGGGGAGCGAGGATTTGGGCGTTGGCATCGAAGACGATGATCATCGCTTCGTCGGCCCTCTCTCCTTGGGAGAACATGGAGGGTTCGCGCATGGTTTCGATGAGTTCGATGGCCTGCTTCTTGGCGGCTTCGAGTCTGGAATCTTTGCCGAGGGTTT
Organism: Planctomycetota bacterium; assembly: GCA_024280755.1. Classification (GTDB taxonomy): domain Bacteria; phylum Planctomycetota; class Phycisphaerae; order Phycisphaerales; family UBA1924; genus UBA1924. Next base: position 78,617 of record JAJRPN010000036.1, on the reverse strand, counting down.
CTTGGCCATCGACGGCGGCCATCGATGCGGAGCGATCGATCATGACGATGTACTTGCGTCCCATCTCGGTGGTCGAGGCGGATCTTGGCTGGGCGAGTGCGAGGATGATGAGCGAAAGGATGATGAGTTGGAGGAAGAGCAGCAGATTTTTGCGAAGGCGTTGGAAGGGGGCGTTGGCCTGGAGGTCTTGGATGGCCTTCTTCCAGAGCAGGGTTGAGGAGACCTCGCGCGGGATTCGGCGGAGCTTGAGGAAGTAGAGGATGATGAGCGCGGGGATCGCGATGGCGGCGACGAGTGCGGCGAGGGTTGGGGTGGCCCAGGTCATGTGTTGTGATGCTCCTCGTTCGCGTTGCTTAATGAATATTAAGTATACACGGAGTTGGGTCGTATGGATGCAGTGGACGAGGTCGGATTGGGAATTAAACAACGGGCCGATCTGGCCCGTTGCGTAGTGAGTTCGTTGTGCAAATTTTAGCGTCGGCGGCGGGTGGTGAGGAGACCGGCCATTCCGAGGAGGAGTGTTGAGGATGGGGTTGGGACGGCGCGGGCGGCAAAGCCGTCGATTCCGAAGCGGGTGGCGTTGCCTCCGATATCGCTGTGGTAGCTTGCGTTGCCTCCAAAGTCGAACTCTACGGTTTCGCTGAGTGCGGTGAAGACGAGGGATTGGGCGTCCCAGGTGTTGATGCCGTCGATGTCGCCGGCGTCGAAGAGGATTGTTGAATCCCAATCGGAGATGTTCGCACCGGAGAGTGCGACATCGATTGCGTCGTTGTTGCCGGACCAGCCTGAGGTATTTGATAGGTAGAGGGTGGCGAAGAAGTCGAGGCTATAGGTTTGGCCGATGGTGAAGCCCGAGAGCGATAAGCGAACGACTTCATTAATTGCTGCGCCTACGCCTCCGAGATCTCCTTGATTGAGCCAGATTGCAGCATCATCGGATGCGCCCGAGAGGCTGGTGGTTGGAATGAAGAACAAATCCTGTCCGAGGTCTGGTGTGGCAGTGATGGTGGTCCAGCCGGGGAGGAAGTTGCCGGAGACGCCCGCGATGCTGGCGGTGCCGAAGTCGGTCCAGGCGGTGGTTGTGTAATCGACGGTTGATTGTGCGGCGGCGATGGTCGCGGCGCAGGACAGCGCGGCGATGGTTGCGAACTTATTCATTGGATTTCCCTTCTCTTCTCTTCTCTCTTCATTGAGCCTTCAGAACGAAGGGCTCTGGTAGAAGATACAGGGAAACGGGGCGAATCGTTGCATGAAAAGTGGGATCCTTGGCAAATTCGGTATCTAGTCACTGCGTTATCAGATGTTTCAAGGGCTGGGATGGACCAGATTATTCTCGCCCTCTGAAGCGTTCTCGCAATCATGGAGCGGAACATTGCCTGCGCCTTCCACAGAACTCGTCACGATTCCTGAGTTCGGTGCAGGGTACGACTTTATCGACACCCTCTCTAATAGGAAGTCATCGGAAAAATAGAGATTGAGAGTACGCAGCCATTTGGGACCGCCTTTTCCCATGAATGGTTTGCTATACAATCCAGGCGGATGGATGTTGGCTCTGCATATCCATTGTTTCTTTGCTCCATCTCTTGGGTTTTTTCCTGCGAGATCCCAACATTCCAAATGCAATCCAAGATTGACCGCCTTTGCCTTTGCCTCGTCTACAGGCATTCCTCTGCAAAAGGTATCTTGGATTATCTGTTTCATTTCTACCTGGCTGAGGTTCGCGTGGAATGATGCAGAGTTGTACGAACACCCCGCCATCGACAGCATGGTTAGCATTGCGAAAATGCAAAGCCCAACTCTTTTGTTCTTCATCTCAGTACGCCTCGCTTTCTGAGGTAGTCGAGGAGGAGGGTGTCGATGGGGGTGTCGGTTTGGATTGTTAAAGCTGTGATTTCTCGGCGGGCGCAGAAGTCTCGGAAGCCTTGGCAGTAGGCGGATACATTCTCTTTGTACTTCTTTAAGAGCGGTGCGGAGATGGTGACTTCGGCCATGTCGCCGTCTTCGATGTCGCGGAGTTGGAGGTCGCCGGCGATGTCAGGATTCACTTCTTGAGGCGATAATGTTTGGATCGCAAAGACATCGTACCCGCGCCCGACCAACATGCGGAGGCCGGTTTCGTAGCCTTCTTTCATGAGGAAATCGGAGAGGACGATCATGACGCCTTTGCCTCGGCGGGTCATGGCGATGCGTTTGCAGGCTTGGGCGAAGTCGGTCCCGCCTTCAGGTTCGATGGTGCAGAGGAAGCGTGCGAGGTCGTGGGTTCTTCTTCGGCCTCGAAGGTCACGGATGTTGCCTGCGATTGATTTTTCGCCGCCCGGAATCACGAGTTCATCGCGCAAGCCCACAGCGGTCACTTCAACACGGTTGAGGTTGACTAAGCCGATGTAGCCCATAGCCATAGCGACTTGTTGCATGTAGTAGAACTTGTTTGGTTCGCCGCAGTCTGAGGAGGCGGATGCGTCGATGACGATGTGGAGTGAGAGGTCTTCTTCTTCCATGAAGAGCTTCATGAAGAAGCGATCGAGGCGTGCGTAGATGTTCCAGTCGATGTGTCGGAGATCGTCGCCGGCGGTGTATGGGCGGTGGTCTGCGAACTCGACGGACTCGCCTCGCTTTTTGGATCGGCGTTCGCCTTGGAGTTTGCCAGCGAAGATTTTTTTCGATGAGACATCGAGCTGGGAGATTTTGGCGATGAGATCCGAGGAGAGGAGCTCTTCGATGGTGGTTGGGCGGGTTGGGTTTTCTGATCGGAGCATGGGAGGGGATTTTAACGCAGAGGTCGCAAAGGTCACGCAGAGGTGCAGAGGGGGGGAGAGAAGAGGGAGGAAGACTTTGGAAGAGGGGGAAGAGGGGGAAAGAATAAGAAGGAGAATAGTTAGGTGAGGGCTTTGGAGTTGATTCTGCGGTATGTTCCTTTCTTGATTGTTGGGGCGTGGAAGTTGATGAGTAAGCCGAGTGGTTTGTTTGCGAGGCGGAGGTAGCTTACGAGTTGGGCGAGGTGGAGATCGTTGACGGCTGAGACTGCTTTGAGTTCGAGGATGAGTTGGTTTTCTATGAGTAAGTCAATGCGTTGAGGTGGAAGTTGGCTGCCCTTGTATTGGCCGACAAACGAAAATTGTTGTGTGTGCTGGATACCCGCATGATCGAACTCCTGGCAGAGTGCGGATTCGTAGATGGATTCGAGTAGACCCGGACCGAGTTCTCGGTGCACTTCGATCGCGCAGCCAATCACATCATGGCTCAACTGATTCAAAGATTCTGGTATATCAAACCGATCCATATCTTCTCTTTCTTACCTCACTCTTCCCTCTGCACCTCTGCACCTCTGCACCTCTGCACCTCTGCACCTCTGCACCTCTGCACCTCTGCGTGATCTTTGCGGCCTCTGCGTTGAGTCTTACTCTTACATCCCCACCATCGCAGTTGGTTGGGTTGGGGTGAGTTTTAGGATTTCTTGGACGAGGGCATCGCTGTCTACGCGGTCGGCTTCGGCTTCGAAGTTTAAGAGGATGCGGTGGCGGAGGCAGGACATGGCGACATCTTGGATGTCTTGGTAGGACACATGGAATCGGCCGTCGATGAGGGCTCGGACTTTGCCCGTCAAGATGAGTGCTTGGGCACCACGCGGGGAGACGCCGCAGCGGATGTAGCGGTTGGTTGGGCCGTTGGGCCCGCCGGCGGCGGTGTCGGATTCGGGATGGGTCGCGAGGACTAACCGAGCGGCGTACTGCTTGACATGTGGCGCGACGACGACGGATTTGACGAGGTCTTGCATATCGAGGATTCGTTGGCCGTCGACTATTGCGCTGGCGACGGGGCTTGCTGAGCCGGTGGTTCGGTCGATGATTTCCATCAGATCTTCGAGCCCGGCGTAGCCGACATCGACCTTGAGCAAGAAGCGGTCGAGCTGGGCTTCGGGGAGGGGATAGGTGCCCTCTTGTTCGATCGGGTTCTGAGTTGCAAGAACCAAGAATGGTTCGTCGAGGGTATAGGTTGTGCCGGCGACGGTGACGGAGTGCTCTTGCATGGCTTCGAGGAGTGCGGATTGAGTCTTGGGAGTGGCGCGGTTGATTTCGTCCGCGAGCAAGATTTGGGCGAAGATCGGGCCGCGCTGGAACTCGAAGGATCGCTTGCCGGTGTCGACATCTTCGGAGACGATGTTGGTCCCAATGACATCGGCGGGCATCAGGTCTGGGGTGAACTGGATGCGGTTGAAAGGCAACGAGAGAGATTTTGCGAGTGTGCGGACGAGGAGTGTTTTGCCCAAGCCTGGCACGCCTTCGAGGAGGACATTGCCGCCACAGAAGAGGCACATGAGCACGGAGTCGACGACTTGTTGTTGCCCGACCATGACCTTGCCGATTTCGGCTCGGAGATCGGAGAAGGTTTTACGGAATGCTTCGCACTCTGCTTTGACTTCTTGGGGTGTGTCTAAGGATTCGGCTCTTTGTTCGTTCATTGCCATGACTATCTCCTCTCGATGCTCCGTGCATCGCGGTTCTTTCTTTTATGATTCGTCCATATCATCGCGTGCTCGTTTTTTGGCGGCTCGCAATGCACTGAGTGCGTCGATTGGTTCTGTTTGTTCTTTGGATACTGTTCGAGCTGGTTTGCCGATGGAAGGCTTGGTTGATTCTTCTTCGCCGGTGAGTGCGACGGGTTCTGCGCTTGCTGGCGCATCGACTGGAGCCTCGAACTTGCGGGCGGCTGCCTGCTTTGTGTTGGCCCGTTGGTCGTCGCCTGTTCTTGAAGAAGCTCGTGATTTGGCGGCGGACATTGCCTGCATCGATCCCATTGTTGAGCTTGTTTCTTTGGATACGCCTCGGCGGAAGAAGGCGGCGATCATGCCCGGGTCGATGCGGACACGGCGGACGGCGACATCCATCAGGAAGACGGCGATGCCGATGATTGCGAACAGAAGCCAGATTGGCTTGAGCGCGACGGGAACTTTGAGCCCTTCGCGTGTCCAGAGGTTGGCGAGGGTTGGATCTGCGGGAAGGACGCGCCCGCCGGTGATGGCGGCGACTTGTTTGAGTAAGGGAAGGTTTGTTTGGAGTGCTTTGAACTCGTCGGCGAAGGGTCTTGTGACGGCGGCTTGTGCGGAGCCTTCGAGAAGTTCACCTTCGGTTCCTGGGGCGCGGTATTGAAGGTTGACGACATAGGCGCCGGCATCGGAGGTATCGAACTCGCCCTCGTATCTGCCTGGACCAACTTGTTGAACTTCTACGGGTACCCCGTTGCCATCGGGGGTGGAGGAACGGGCTTGGAAATCGGCGAAGTTCATTCGCTCGCCATCTGGCTGGAAGGCTTCGACGATGACGCGTGTTTTGTCGCCGATATTTTCGGTGGTGACGCGGAGGGTCGCGTTGCCGCTGGGTCGCATGGTCCAGCGGATGTGTTGTTCCCAGAACTGATCGAACCCGGACCACCCGACCCATGACGGTGCCCACCGGGTGGAGACATCGGAGGTGAAGGTGACGACTTTGCCCAAGCCGTATTGCCATTGGGCAGCGATGGGATCGTTCTCTTTGCCGCGCAGGGTGACCAGGCTCAAGCCTTCGCGTTCGGCAGCGACGACATAGCCTTCGATTGCGGGGACACTGTTGATCCCGCGCATGGTCTCGGTCGGCACGCCGGTGCGTGCGGGGGCAAATGCTTGGCCTTCCCAGATGAGCGCTCGGCGGATTGTTTGTGCTTCTTTGATGAAGATTTGTGGGAGAGTTGCTAGGGCGTTGTTGCTCACGGGGTAGTAGGTGCCGCCGGTGACACGGGCCATGGTGCGCAGAGTGCTTGTGTCTGCGGGCGAATGGGGATTCACGCCGACGGCAGAGATGGTGATGCCGGCTTGTTTGAACTTGCGGAGCAACGAGCGGGACATGGATGGATCGCCATCGGAGATGACGATGCAGTGCTTTTGTCCTGCGCCAGCGTTGGTCAACCCGGAGAGTGCGAGTTGGAGGGAGGGATCGAAGGAGGGCATGTCGCCGAAGGTTAGGTTCTGGATGGCGCGTTTGACGGCACCTTTGTCGCCGATGGGCGCGAGCGGGTAGATCCAGTCGGTGCCGCCCATGCCCTGGTATTCGATAATGCCTACAAGATCGAGCCGAGACATGGCATCGACAGCAGCGTTACAGATTTGCTTGCCATAGAAAACGCCACGGGGGATCTCGACCGAATGAATAATCAGTGCGAGTGCGCCTCTTGGCATCTGTCGTTTTTGTGGTGGGTCAAGGCGGATGGGGAGTGCTTCTGCGAGTGGTGAACCGATCCAACCACCAGCACCGAAGGATTCTGGGCCGCCGATCATAACAAGCCCGCCGCCGGTGTCGAAGACATATTGGCGCATGAGTTCTTGCTGGGTTTCGGAGTATGAATAGGCGGATTGGTTGAGCAGGACGATGCCTTCATAGGCAGCGAGTTCTGGCAGGGTTGTTGGGAACTGAGAGGCGGTGATGCGGATGGAATTAACCTCTGCCTTGGCAAGGACATCTTCAAATTTGACCGCTTCGTTTGGATCTTCGGCGACAATCAGGATGCTGCCTTCGGAATCGACAAAGGTGATTGCCGAGCCTTTGTTGTTTTCGGAGATGGAGTCGCCACGGGTGCCGGTGATTGAGCCGTCGGCTTTGAGCGCGGTGATTGGCTCGAAGACTGCTTCGTAGGTGAGCGCACCGGGGCGTGTGACGGCGACGGACACAGCAAGAACATTTCGCCCTTCATTGAGTTCGACGATTTTTCCGAGTTCGTCGGCTGCCGGATTGAGATCGATCACGGTGCCATCTTGCGAGATCAACAAACGACCGGCAGCGGGTGTTGTTGCGGTGAGGACAACCTTGAGGGTGATGGTTTCGCCGACGCGTACATTGGCGGGGATCTGGAGCGATTCGAGGATGACCTCTTCGGAGTAGGCAAACTCGACGGGGAGGACATCGATCGGGATGCCTTGGGCTTTGGCCGCTTGGGCGGCCCGGATGAGCGAGCCGTCGGTTTCGTTGCCATCGGTGATGAGGACGATTCTTGATGCGACACTCTTTGGTGAAGACGCGAGCGCGAGCGAGACCGCGGAGCTGAGGTTTGTGCCATCAATCGCGCCGATGAACTGGCGTTCTACGCGTTTGGTTGCTCTGGAGACAGAGGATTGGATGTAGGCGTTTTCTGCTGCGGTGATGATACCGAGTTGATCATCTGGCTGGCGTGAGTTTGGTTGAGCCTGGGCGATGTAGAGATCGATTTGTTCTTGGGCGCCGACGGGGATGGACTGGGAGGCGTCGACGATAACGGTCACGCCGACATCTTCGGTTGTTTTGCGGAGCGATGGCTCGGCGAGTGCGCCCACGATGAGGGTAATGGCGAGCAGACGGATGATGAGCGCTGCGACTCGTGAGCCTTTGCCTAAGCCCGAGATGCTTTTTCGTGCGATGAATGCGGTGAGCAGCCCGAGTGCTGGGATGAGGATGAGGTAGGTTTCGAGTGCGAACTCGATTGGTCCTAGGGAAAGGGATGCGGGTTGGAAAATCAAGGTGCTGATCCTCCGTTGGCGTATTCGTTGCCGATCTTTGAAACTCCGTTGGGGAGTGTGCAGATTTGCAATCGGCTGTTCATCGAATCCAGTATCACGAGTTTGTCCCCAATCACGCCACAATCCCAAGGCTGGGCGAGTTGCCCGATGCTTCGCCCACCAACACCATACCGCCAGAGGGTGTCGCCAGATTCTATATTGATACATCGTATCCGATTTGAACCGAACTCGGTGATGAGGGCGGTGCCGTCGTCGAGGGCGGTGATACCATAGGGAAATCGGTAGGCGTTTTCGGAGGTGTCCATTGGATCGCCGAACCATGCGATGACATCGCCTTGGGTGGTCATTCTCCCTACGCGATGATGGCTTGCGTCGGTGATAATCAGCTCTTGCGTGCCGGCGGGGTTGGTCCAAAGTTCGATCGATTGTGGTCGGCTCAGGGCGTTGGGGAAGTCTGAGGCGTCGACTTCTTCGCCGACGATTCCGATTTGGTATTCGTAGGTGAGGGTAGGGAGATCTGTCGAACGATCGACTTTGAACCTGCTAATGCGATCGTTGCCGCCGTATTCGGAGACATAGACATAGTTTACGATCCCTTGATCGTCGGAATCGATCGCAATATCGGTGGGATAGATGAACTGCCCGGGTTCTTCGCCGAAGGAGCCGAAGGTGAAGTCTGGCTGGGTCGGGACGGGCACCTGTACATCTGGGAGCGGGAGGTGATACATCAACACGCGGTGTTCGTGGGTATCGGCGACATAGACCGCGAGAATATCTGGATCGAGCAGGGAGGGGGCGACGGTCAGCCCGGTGGGTTTGCCACGATCCCATTTGGGGGTGTGGACTGACCCGATGATATGGCCGGTATTGAGATCCATGACCTGGATGCGTGCGGTTTTATCAACAATGACGGCTCTTGGTTGATCGTCAACGAGGAAGACATCCATACCACGGGGATAGACGAACTGCCCGCGTTGGGTGCCCGGCTCGCCCAAGACTTTGATTGTGTTGAGGGCTGTGGGTTCGCCAGTACCGGCTTGAGCAGCGGATTTTGAACAGCCGATTACGAAAAGGGAGCCGAGAGTGCATGCAAGAACACATGCGTACTTTGTAAGAACAGTCAGTGTCCAGAATCGTGAATCAATCGCCATATCGGGGATCATACGAACAGATACCCGTGAGGGGGTAGGCGAGTTGCGTATTGAATGTTTGTTTTCAATCTTTGCGTTTGGATAGAAGCAATGAGCCAACAACTGAGAAGAGCAATCCGAAGACGATGATGTTGATCCCCGCTGCACTGAGCTGCTCAAGGCGGGCATAGTGGAGATCGGAGAGGAGTTGCTGAGGCAAGTTGTGCATCGAGGGGGAACGAACCATGATGGCTGCTTCGATCTCGGAGAACGAGTAGATCATTCCAATAAGCCCCGAACCCAGCAAAGGCATGAAGATGGAAGGAAATCTGGTTTGGAACCACCCGACGAGCGACGGGCCGGCGAGTTGCCAGCGGATGGATTGTCGTTCGATAGATTCGCTTGAGGCGCACAGTGACCCGACGATTGCGCCCAAGAAGCTGGTGCGGATGCACGACGCGAGCAGGGTGGCGAACCATGTCGAAGTGAATCCATCGATCGGAAGACGCGCGACCGCTGCGCCCACAAGAACCCCCGGGATCAGCCCGAGGATACAAAGGCTCAACACACAGATCGCGCCGAGTTTGCGGCTGGTGCGTGATGGGTTGGCCAAGGTGATGGCAACAAGCAGAGCGACGAGGAAGGTGAACAAGCCGGTGAAGAGGGCGATGAGTCCTGAATCGCGCACAGCAGCACTTTGGATCTTCCAGAAGTGAAGAATCGAGCCCAGATCATCGAGGGTAATGAACATGGCCACCAAGGGGAGCAACGCGCCCAGTGCCCATACGGCAAGGGCGAGAAGCACGACTGCTTTGGGGAGCTGCTCGGCGGTGTGGCCGCGATCATCGGTGCTTGATGATTCTCGCTGGGTGATAACGGCTTTGGTAAGAACCCACGCACCAATCGCTGCGATGAAAATGGTCGGCCAGCTCGAGAGCCAGACGATCCCCCACTGCTCGGGCGATCGCTCGGCGAGCTGGCGCCAGATGACGATCGACCAGGTTTCGAGCTGGGCGAGGTGCATCGGGACAGCCGACCCGAGCATGAGCACGGCGATGAGTATCCATGCTCGAAAAAGTACCCTTTGATAGATGCGCATCCAGAGCCAGGCTCGGCGGATGATGCCTACGGGTTCGAGGGCGATCATCTCGTTATACAGATTCGAGCGGGTGCCTAAACCTGAAGCGATCAACACCGCTGCGATTGGTGCGCTCCAGATGGCAAGCCCAAGCACCGCAACAGCATATCCGATCCAGATCGTGATCCATCGGAGATCGGGCGAGCTTGTGGAATAGGACACGATCATGCTGCCGAGCCATGTGTCTGGCGCACGCATGAGATTACCCGCAGCGTAGAGCATGATGGCCGGGAGCCAAAGCGGTGAGAGAAGGACCGCCAACAAGAGAGGCTTCTGGTTGCTGGTGAGCATGCGTCCGAGCGGAATACCCATGCACATACCGACCAAAGCGATGAGGCAGGCGATGGCAATGGATCGGATGAGCAGAAGGATGCGATCGGAGCGGAAGAAGATCTCGGCAATCGAGGTGTCCGATTGGCTGATGAAGAGCGAAGCCAATGAGCGGATGAGTTCGATGGCGATCGGAAGCGAGAGAAAACTCACGATGAGGATCAACGCGATTGTTGGAAGGGATGACACCGAAATTTTGCGAGGCACCTGTTCGGGCATGGCGGAGTGTACCCCCACGACTTGAGCGAAGATCGAACCATTATCGAGGAAGTTCGCGTTTGATGGCATTTGAGGGTATGATTATGATCAGGCCTGCTGCTCATCGCTCGTGGATGAGTTTCATTTGTACACGCAGGCTTCTGGGGACTCTTTACGCACACCGAATGAAACCATTCTCAGCAGCAATACAACACCATGATTGATATCCGCAAACTCAAAGAACTCGTCCGCTTAATGGTTGAAAACGAACTCACCGAGCTCGACCTTCATGACCAACAAGAAACCGTCACCATCAAGCGCGGGTCTGATCAGGCGCCTGTGATCCAGCAGGCACCTGCGATCGCAGCAGCACCGGCCGCTGTGGCAGTTGCACCACCCGCAGCAGCACCGCCACCCGCGGCTGATGAAAACCTCGCCGCGATTGAGTCGCCGATGGTTGGGACTTACTACAACAAGCCCAACCCGGACGCAAAGAACTTTATAAGCGTGGGCGATTCTGTCGGCCCAGACACCGTCGTGTGCATCGTCGAAGCGATGAAGGTCTTTAACGAGATCAAAGCCGAGCAGAGCGGCGTTATCGAGAAGATTTTGGTCAAAGACGGCGATGCCGTCGAGTTTGGTCAGAAGATGTTCCTCCTCAAATAACTCAATACATCACGCCTAGCGTGCAGTAGATAGACGAAAGTCACCACCATGTTTAAACGCGTGTTGATCGCCAATCGTGGAGAGATCGCCCAACGGATTATGCGGGCGTGCCGCGAGCTTGAAATTGAAACTGTTTGCGTGTATTCCACCGCAGACAAGGATGCTCCATACCTGCGTGACGCCGACGAGGCGATTTGTATCGGCCCGGGGCCATCAAAGGACTCGTATCTGAATATCTCGCGGATTATCTCGGCGGCCGAGGTTGCCGATGTTGATGCGATCCATCCGGGGTATGGATTCCTCGCCGAGCGTGCTGATTTCTCCGAGATCTGCCGCGATTGTAAGATTGAGTTCATTGGCCCATCGCCAGAAGCAATGGGCAAACTCGGCGACAAGATCGAAGCCAAACGCTATGCCCGCGCGGCCAAGGTGCCGGTGTTCCCTGGAACCGAAGGCGAGATCGAAGAGCTTGATGAAGCGGTCGAAGTGGCAGCGGAGATCGGATACCCGGTCATCATCAAAGCCTCGGCTGGCGGTGGCGGACGCGGGATGCGGATCTGCCGCAATGAAGCGACGCTTCGCGCCAATGTATCCAAGGCTTCACAAGAAGCGCTCGCCGCGTTTGGCAACGGCGGCGTATTCGTCGAGAAGTTCCTCGAAAACGCACGCCATGTTGAAGTCCAAGTTATCGGCGACAAGCACGGCAACGCGATTCATCTCTGGGAACGCGACTGCTCGATGCAGCGCAGGCACCAAAAAATTATCGAAGAAGCGCCGGCGCCGGGTGTTGAGCGCAAGAAGATCGAGAAGGTCTGTGAAGCAGCCGCCAAGCTGATCAAGAGTGCGGACTACGCCGGTGCTGCAACCGTCGAGTTCCTCATGGACGGCGACCAGAACTTCTACATGCTCGAAGTAAATACACGCGTGCAGGTTGAACATCCAATCACCGAAGCAATTACCGGGGTGGACATTGTGAAGATGTCCATCATGGTAGCGGCCGGTGAGAAGATTCCGTATAAGCAAAAAGACATCAAGATCAGCGGGCACGCAATTGAGTGTCGAATTAACGCCGAAGACCACACCAAGGATTTCCGCCCGTCAGCCGGGCTGATCGAGACTTACCGTGCGCCGGGCGGCCTAGGCGTGCGGATCGATTCACATGTGTGTGCTGGATACCGGGTTCCACCGAACTATGACTCGATGATCGGCAAGCTGATTGTGCATGCCGAGACACGCGAGGCTGCGATTACGCGTGCTGCTCGTGCGCTTCACGAGTTTGAAGTTGGCCCAATCAAGACGACGATCCCGCTGCATGCGGAGTTGATGCAGAACTCTGACTTTAAAAAGGGTGGGGTTGATATTCATTACCTTGAACGATTGCTCAAAAGCTAAACCCTTCAAAGCATATCCAAAAACAAAAACAGGTCAGAAATGAATCTGACCTGTTTTTTATTTGTATCAATCGATGTTGATTCGAAGTTGTCGATTAGCGACGACGACGACCAGCAACGAGACCACCGAGACCGATCAAGGCCAGTGAGCTTGGAGCAGGAACAACATTCCATGTACCGATGAGGACTGCGGCGCCACCGATATCGTCATCGGTGTCAGCACCGAAGTAGATGTCGCCGCTGGTGTTGCCAGCGAGCATGTCTGCGTAATCAAATGCATCGACGGTCCAAGTTGTTGAACCAACGAATGCAACAGCACCAGCGGTTACGCCAACAGTGCCATCAGTGGAGAATGACCATACATTCAAACCAAAGCTGGTGCTGCCGCTGAAGAGGTCAGCACTGCCATCTGATGCGTTTGCTGCGGTGCTCAAGTCACCTGAAACTGATGTGTCAGCTGGGGTAGCTGCTGCATCGGTGAAGAAGTCAGCGAGGAGGTAACCAGTGAAGTTGCTTCCTGATGCGTCAGCGGACGAAAGGCCACCAGTAGCGGTGATGGTGATGGTGTCAACAACTGAAAGGTCAACGCTCAGGAGGACCTCAGCTGAAGCGACGCTTACGAGTCCGGTTGCAGCAACTACTGCGAGTACATTCAAGTTCATTTTATCTCTCTCTTTCTCGTGGTATTAAAAACGGTCAGTGTTAACCGTTTTGGTATTGGCAGTTACATTTTCTGCCTCTCTCAACATGTAGTCTAGAGCGAACTCTTTCCAATTCAAGGGAAATCCCCCATGAATGGAATAATTTCAGACTTAATTATCCGAAGGCAAACTCGCTAACACAAGCCGTGCACAACAGCGGTTTGGGATTGAAAAAGGTCCCGCTTCATCGGATACCACGGCTTGACCGTCTTCGGCAAGCCGTGTCTTGCCATCTACCTTGACATCAAAAAACGACCAGGAGCGATCCCGGCCGCATTTATTTTGTTCTCAAATCGAAGTCATTATGAGCGACGACGACGGGTGGCGACGAGGCCGCCGAGCCCCATGAGTGCCATCGCGCCTGGGGCAGGAACGAGGGTGTATTCGATGGAGATCGAACCGACTGCTCCGTCGTCGCCGGAGAAGCGATCACGAAGGAAGAGGTTCCAACTGCCCGCTGCGTATGGGCCTGCTGCGCCCCAACTGATGGCGTCGTATGTGCCACTGACGATTGGGTCGACAGGGGGTGCGTCATCAAAGCCGCCAAAGCCGTCAGCTTCGACGAATGTGTAGGTGCCTAAGGCGTCGAGTGTCTCGCTGCCGTCACCGAGGTCACGGTTGCCGCCTTCGCCACCGAGCAACTCGAAGAATGTACCATCGGCTGCAGTCATTGAGAAACGGATATCGTCTGCCCATGAGTGGCTCAGTTCGATGCTGACTGATTCGATCGAAGCGATCTGGCCACCGGCCATTGCTTCAAAATCAAAGTCAAAGTTGATGACATCCTCTGGAACATCACCAAAGTCGGTGATGTCAAAGTCAAAGGTCAATACATCAGCGTTTGCATTGAATGCAAAGCCTGCGATGGCGACCAACGCGAGTGTTTTCATAGTCTTCATTTTCTGCTTCTCATTTCCATTTGTTCAGAAAGTAACCATCGGAGTAATGCGACCGCTCTGGTTGCTTACCCGCACATCGACATAACATTGCGATGGAGGTTTTTCCATTGTCCCATTTGCTGTCTTCACAGCGCGTTAAACATACCTCAAGGCCCGATAAGAGCCATGAATCCTAGAAAATATCTTGAAAACAGACTCAATTTGGGTGTAATAATAAATTGAATGGTACTGCTTTTACCTATTCGGCAGCGGACATCGGCAGCGCACCAACGCGTTGACCCTGATCGTTGAGGATGATGAACATGGGTTCACCATCGACTGTATCGAACCCGCCGATGGAGAGGGTTTGCTGGGCTTGCCAAGCGACATGGGCTTGATGCTCGGTGAGTTGGTTGGAAATGTGGGTGTTTGCGCTCGCGCTGGCCGGGCCTCCATGAGAGGCGACAGCGATCACAAACCCGATTCCAAGGACAATAGTACACATTTTCCAATATTTGGCGGAGTCATCATAGATTGAAGCGGTGCTGGTTGGTTCGGACATTTGGTTCTCTCCCTCGATCGTTTGTAGAGCAGTTCAAGGGGATATCGGGCTGATTCGGGGACGAATCGACCGAGATTCATGAGTCTGGATATGAAAATAGCCGCATTTTGCTGAGGACGATGGGATAGAACAAGTTTTCAGTCGCTCGGAGAGATCTGCATCAAAAAAACAACAACCCGGAGGGTCGTCCGGGTTGGGGTTTGCCTATTGGCAGAGAGAGAAAGAGAGACTGTGAACGCCGAAGTGGGTTTGTCAGCCAAACCGGCGTGGATTCGTGTTTTCGTCAGCGGTGTCACTGATGCCTAAAAAGTACATCAGGTTTTCGCCTGTGCCAGTCTTTCGTCATGTTTTTTTCGGGCCTTGAACGATATGGGCGTTTTATGCCCATTTAGAGGCGGTTTTTGGGTTGATAAAAAGGCAGTTTTTTTCATATGAAGGCATATGATTGAGGCCGCGAATCAAACCACGACCAATCCGACCTAAATGAGGAAGTACACATGACCACCGCGACCGCATCAGACCTCGCCATCAATGGCGGCACCCCAGTCTTCGACGCCAATGTCCCGTTCATGTCCGTTGGACTCACCGAAAAAGACATCGCAGCCGCCACCGAGGTGCTCAAGTCGGGCATGCTCCGCGCAGCATCCAAATGTGCAGCACTCGAAGAAGAGTTCGCCAAGCAATCAGACGCAAACTACGGGCTCACCTGTGCCAACGGCACCTGTGCCCTCCAGCTCGCCTACGGCTCACTGCTCGAACGCGGCGACGAGGTCATCACCCCGGCATGGACATTCATCGCGACCGTCTCGATGCTCGTCGCGGCTGGCGCCAAGGTTGTCTTCTGTGATGTGCTTGAAGATTCATACCAGGCAGATCCTGCGGACATCGAACGATTGATTACACCAAACACCAAGGCGATCGCCGTCACGCATCTCTATGGCATCCCCGTCGACATCGACGCAATCGAAGCGATCGCCAAGAAGCATAATCTTAAGGTCATCTATGACAGTGCCCAGGCACACCTCGCTGAATACAACGGCAAGGGCATCGGCGCGTTCGGCGACGCATGTACTTACTCGTTCTACGCCACCAAGAACCTGGGCACCGGCGAGGGTGGCATGGTCACCGTCAACGATGAAGAGCTCGCCAAGAACATGGGCTTCCTTCGCTCCCACGGCGAGACCGGCAAGTACCTCCACGAATCCATCGGGTTCAACTACCGCATGAACGACATCACCGGCGCAATCGGCTTATCCAAGCTCGAAACCCTCGGCGACGAAACCAACCGCCGACGCGCTGTTGCCAATATCTATGCCGATCGCATCGACACCATCGAAGGCGTGCTTCGTCCGGTCCCCACTGCAGGCTCGAACCCTGCGTGGCACCTGTACACCTGCCGAGTCGATCTCGACAAGCTGACCTGTACCCGCGATGAGTTCTGTGCGGCCCTCAATAAAGAAGGCGTGCCGACGGCTGTGCATTATCCCAAGCCGTTGACCGAGCAGCCGGTATTCGCCAGCATCGCCAAGAACAGCGACACCCCCAAGATCGCACAAAAACTCGCAACCTGCGTGTTCTGTATCCCCATCCACCAGAAGCTCAGCGACGAGCAGGCCAATGGTGTGTGTGATGCACTCGCCAAGGTTGCAGCCGCCTTCGCCAAGTAAGGTGCTCAGATGATCAGTAGACTGAACGAGCCGCGACCGTAAGGGAGCGGTTTTTTCTATCCTGCAATTATTTTGCCATACATTTCGATGCCCGCATACTCTCCTCCCCCGCGCCTGCGGGGGAGGTGGCTGCGCAGCAGACGGAGGAGGTCTTGGTTTTTTCTTCTCTTGATGACTCACAAGGAGTATGTCAAAGCCCCCCTCCGCCCGCGAAGGAGCGGGCATCTCCCCCGGAAGCCCGGGGAGGAGAAATGGCATCGGCGAGCATATCGGCGTATACTCTCCCCTCATATGGTATTCTCATCCCAGACATTCCTGTTTGTCTTCTTTCCGATCGTGCTGTTGTTGTACGCGATCGCTCCTCGGCGTGCACGCAACTTTGTACTCCTTGCCGCGAGCATGCTGTTTTATCTGTGGGGTGGCGGGTGGTTTATTGGGTGGCTTTTGGTCTCGATCATGGGCAACTGGGTCTTTGGACACTTCGCGGGCAAAGCCAAGCAAGCCGACCAATCGAGAAAACTCAAGCACATCGTCGGCTGGTCTGTTGTCTTCAACATCGGCATCCTCGGGTGGTTCAAATACGCCAACTTCTTTGTGGATCAGATCAACGGGGTCGCTGCTGCGATTGATTATCAGGGGATGGATTGGACCCCGGTCATGCTTCCGATCGGGATCTCGTTCTTTACCTTCCAGGCGAACTCGTATGTCTTCGATATCGCCAAAGGCAACGGCAAGGCGCTCAAGAATCCGCTCGACTTTGCGTTGTATGTCTCGCTGTTCCCCCAACTGATCGCTGGGCCGATCGTTCGGTATCACCAAGTCGCATCACAGCTCGTCACGCGTACCTTCTCGCTTGACAATGTCACCGCCGGCATGAACAGGTTTATGCTCGGGCTTTGTAAGAAGGTGTTGATTGCGGATTCGGTGAGCCCGATCGCCAACGCCGCCTTCAACAACTCGGGCGACATCACCACCAACGACGCGTGGATCGGGATCCTCGCCTACACCATCCAGATCTACTTCGATTTCTCAGGCTACTCCGATATGGCGATCGGGCTTGGACGGATCTTTGGGTTTACTTTCCCCGAAAACTTCAAGCATCCGTACTCGTCGGCCTCGATGACTGAGTTCTGGCGACGCTGGCATGTCACGCTCTCGGAATGGTTCCGCGACTATGTCTACTTCCCGCTGGGTGGCTCACGCTGCTCGAAGTTAATGACCTATCGCAACCTGATCTTTGTATTCTTACTCACGGGGTTCTGGCACGGGGCAAACTGGACATTCATCGTCTGGGGCATCTTCCACGGGTTCTGGCTCATCGTCGATCGCTTCCTCGATAAAAAAGAACGCCCAACCGGGTTCAAACTCGTGCTCAATCGCTTTATCGTCGTGTTCCTCGTCATGATGGGCTGGGTGGTGTTCCGTGCGGAATCGCTCAGTGAAGCTGGCGATTATTTCTACGCACTCTTCGGGGGCAATACCGGGTTCTTCTCGACGGCCCTGCTCCGGCTCGTATCTATCCAGACCATCATCGCATTGAGCATTGGCTCGTTGATCTTCTTCGCGCCTCGCAACTTTGCACTCGGGCCGATCATTGAAAACGCGGATACACGCTTTGCTGCGGTGCTTCGTGGCATCCTTGTGCTTATTGCACTCCCGCTCACGCTCATGCTGATCATCAACGGCACATTCTCACCATTCTTGTATTTCCAGTTCTAAACCTGTTTTTACATACCCATGATTAACTCTCGCACCATCTCTGGGATACTCTGCCTTGGTGCGATCTGCGTGCCTTTGGCAGTTGCACCGTTTCGAATCACGCAATCTCTGGCATTTGTGCATAACATAGAGAATCGAACACCCAACTCTTTTCCTGCATTGAACTCGGCATCAAATCTGATTGATGCAAACTGGTGGGCATCTGTTTCACGGGCAATGGAAGATCGCGTGCCCTATCGCGAACAAGTGACTCGTCTGCATCAAGGGTTATTCGCTCGCGATCAAGTCGAACTGCTCAACGATCAGGTCATCCGTGGCCAAGACGACTGGTTATTTTATTATGACTCGCTCGCAAATACACTCGGCTCGATCGACGATACCCAGAAAGCGTTATCATCGATCGATCAATTTCTTGAGAACTCGAGTTTCAAAGCAGATTTGTACTTTGTCGCAGCACCTGACAAGGCTGGGATATACCCGGAAATGCTCTCTTCGCATGCTTTGGACCTTTTTGTTTCAAGTAAGCCTCAGCGTGAGTTGATGTATCGCTGGTTCTCAAGCCCGGGTTATCCTGAGCGTCTTGATGTTTGGACGCCGATGCACCAGCTCAAAGCGAGCTCGCAAGAGATCATATATGAACCTGGCGGCTCACACTACAACTCGCTTGGTGCGATGGTCCTTGCAAAGGCCATGATCGATGCTGTTGATCCGACTCTTTGGGATTCGACTGAAATTGCCCCTATTTGGACGCGTACATTCACGCCTGATCTTGCGAAAATGGGAGGATTGCTCGATTACAAAGATACAGTAACAAAGCTCCAAGTCCGACGAGATGGAGTTGAGATAACAGCTCTCTGGGACAACGACCAACTCTATGACTCTCCCGAGTATCTCAGTATCGATACAATCGAATATAACCACACGAGAAGAGTCACACAGCAATCGAGTGATCGTCAATTAATCCCAGGAAAAACACTGGTCGTTCATGATTCGTTCATTGCGAGTTATTTGTACCCCACGATCTCTCAGTTTTTTGAAGATATCAAGTTCATTCATGTCGGGCATCTTTCTCCTGCACAACTTCGTCAAGCACTCGATCAATATGATCGGGTGTACTTTGAGAGCGTGGAACGGGTATTTGCGCAAAGGGTGAATCTCTACTTTGACAACGGGAAGAAATAACTGGGCATGACCAACTCTCGCACCATCTCTGGAATCATCTGCCTCGCGGCGACCTGCTCGCCATTGGTACTCGCACCGATGCAGATCAAAAACTCCCTGGGCTTCGTCCGCAAAATAGAAAATCGCTCGCCCAATACCTTCCCACCCCTCGCGTCCGCTCGCAACCTGCTCGATTCAAACTGGTGGTCCCAGATATCCGCAGCCTTTGAAGACCGCATCCCCTTCCGCAAACAGATAATCTCACTCGAACGAACATTAAACATCTCGGGATCGGCCGGGATCGCCTCGACGACCATCGCATTTGGCGAGGGCGACTGGCTCTTCTGGTACGCCTCCCTCGCCAAAGACTTGGGATCGATGGAGTATGTCGAGCATGCGATCGACGCGATGGATACTTTCCTTGCTTCAAGCAACTTCAGCGCAGACCTGTTCATCTTGGCGGCCCCTGACAAAGCGACGATCTATCCAGAGAAACTTATCGACTCTTCCCGAGCGATCTACGAGCCGAGCATCCCCCAGCGCGATCGGCTCCAATCATGGTTCGCCCAAGAAGATCAGCATCGCCAACTCGATATCTGGTCTGCGATGCGCCGTCGCAAAGATCAACTCGATGAGTTAATCTACGAAAAAATGGGCTCGCACTACAACTCCATCGGTGCGATGGTTATGGCGAGAGAAATGGTCGACGCTGTAGACCGTTCGCTCTGGGATCATGCGGATCTGATCGACCTGTGGACTAGGACTATCAACCCCGAACTCGCCCAGCGCGGCGGTGAATGGAACCGCACCGAGACCTACACTCGCTCACAAATCAAACGCCCGGGCGTCACTATCGTCGCCCTCTACGATGATAATCGGCTCATCGAGCACCCAGAGTTTCTGAGCATCCAAGACATCGCCTACCACAACCACAAACGCATCGTCAGCGAATCAACCACCCACAAAATGATTGCTGGAAAAACCCTCATTATCCACGATTCGTTCATCGCCGTCTACCTCTACCCAACCCTGAGCCAGTTCTTCAACGACATCACTTTTATCCATGTCGGGTACATCACTCCAAGCGAGTTCCGCAAAGCCCTCGATACCTACGACCGGGTATACTTTCAGAGCGCCGAACACTACTTCCCCGAGCGGGCGATCGAATACTTCAGCCAAACGGATGGATCCACACCGTGACTTTATCGCGCACCATCACCGGAATCGCTTGCTTAGGCATGATTTGCCTGCCAATCGTGATTGCGCCGTTTCGGATTGCGCAATCGCTCTCGTTTGTGCATGACATAGAAAACCGTACACCCAACTCCTTCCCCCATCTCCAGTCAGCTTCAAGCATTATCGATGCTGCCTGGTGGTCGGGCGTCTCACGAGCAATCGAAGACCGAGTCCCCTTCCGCAAACAGATGGTCACTGCCAAGCGTGTGGTCTTCCCTGCTCGCTCGGGCGATCACATTTCCGACAAAGTCGAGCTTGGAAAGCCCGGCTGGTTGTTCTTTAAAAAATCGCTCGCCGAGGACCTGGGCACCCTCGAAGAAACCCACCAAGCGATCGATGCGATCGAATCCTTTATCGCCGAGAACACCTTCAAGGCTGAGCTTTTCATTGTCGTCGCACCCAACAAAGTAAGCATCTACCCTGAGATGCTCACCGAAGAATCGCAGGCCAAGTACGCAACGAGCCTAGAGCAGCGCGAACTGCTCTATGGGTACTTCGCCAAGCCAGATGCCCCCTACCTCATTGATGTCTGGACGCCAACCTTCGCACTCAAAGCTGTCTCCGACGAACTCATCTACGAACCCGCAGGCTCGCACTACAACTCCTTGGGTGCAATGGTGCTCGCCCGCGCAATGATTGATGCTGTGGACCCATCGCTTTGGGATGACTCCCAGCGAACGATCGAATGGGAAGAAACCCTTGTCCCTGATATTGCCAAACTCGTCGGCGACTGGGATATGACCGAAGACCAAACCAGAGTTCAGATCCATCGCCCGGGCATCGAGATTGTCGAACTCTGGGAAACAGAACACAAAAAAGGGGTGACTGCCGATACTCCTAAACGAGTCGATAACCCCGACTACCTCACCATCAACAAGGTGTCCTACTACAACCCCCGCCATGTGGTTAACCGCCCAATCGCGGGGCCAAACGCCGAGCCTCTGATCCCTGGCAAGACCCTGATCCTCTTCGATTCATTCATCGGGCACTACCTCCATCCGACCTTGTCGCAGTTCTTCGAAGAAGTAGATTTGATCCACATCGGCACCGTAGACCAGGCCTTCTTCAAAGAAGCCCTCGATACCTACGACCGCGTTTACTTCCAAACCGCCGAGCGCCACATTATTCGCCGAGCAATTGAGTTCTTTGGAAGTTAAAGCACCCTCGCCACAATCGCCTCGGTCCCTGGGCCTGCTCTCAAGACTGAATCTTTGGCGATCGCTGACGGAATCAACACCGTCTGCCCTTCTTCGATCACCACTTCGTCGAACGCTTCGGATTCACTAGCGATCGAAGCGCCCATCGTCTTGATCACCATCACGACGATCGGTCGATCGCCCGACTCGTCATCAGCTAGCACAGGAACGGCTGCGCAGCTTGCGCTCACCACATCAATCGTGTAAAACTCGGTTGTTGAGACACGATCACGGGTCGAGCCCATCTTAGGGGGCATCGTGGCGAGCATCGCCATATCGTCGGCCATGAACGCCTCGGCATGTGTCGCGATGGGCGGATGCTCAAAGCTCGCACATTCAACTGCCTGTTCAAGATGCAACTCGCGCCCTTGACGACCATATTCCTTGGCCCAGTCATATACCCGGAAAGTCGTATCGCTTGGGGTTTGGATCTCAGCAACCAGCACCCCCGCGCCCAGCGCGTGGACTGTGCCGCTAGGCAGGGTGTGGCATTGACCGGCGACGGCGAGTTCTTTCCGCATAAGCTGGGGAACCGTGCCGTCGATGATCGCTTTGGCGAGATCATCTTTGGTAACACCTTCTTGGAACCCTTTGTAGATGACCGGGTCTTCGCCGTTGGGGCCGGTGGTTGCTTGGAGGACAAACCAGCTTTCGGTTTTAAGGTGCGCATCTGGATGTGCGTTGGCGTAGGCTGGCGATGGATGAACTTGGATGCTCAAGTGTTCGCGTGCATCGAGGTATTTAACCAAGAGCGGGAACCCGCCTTCTGCGGTGAGCTTGGCATCGCCGAGTAGATCATTGCCCCAGAGCAAGATCACATCTTGAATGGTTTTGCCTTCGAGCTCGCCATTGGCGATACACGAATGCGCCGAATCGCCCCCGCCGCCAGAGACGCTTGTTGAAACGAGATCCGCAAGCTCCCATGATTCGCCATAGGGCTGATCACTTGATAGGTGCTTGCCATACTCGGCTAAGCGACGCCCGCCCCAGACCTTGGCTTTGATGATCGGTTCGAACACGATTGGATATGGCTTGCTCATGACAATACTCCCGCTTTACTCTATCGCACAATGTGCGTGTGTTCTTCGTCGTCGAGATCAAGATCGACCGGCAAACACGCATCGGCGATCGCTTGCGTGATCTTTGATTGCCAGTTGGTCGTGTTCGTATCAAGAATCGTCACCCGTCGGCGTTTGGCGCGCGAGGGCTTAGTCATCCAATGACGGGCGACCAACGCGAACCGATCGAGTTGCACCTGCCCAAGCCCGATTGGGCTTTGGGTAATGTTGATCGTCGTTTCGATGCCTTGCTGATCTTCGTTCACCGCAGCGAGTGGGATTAATCCATCGGCTCCCAATACCCAGACCATCGCCCAGCCTTTGCGCACAGATGGGGTGATGCAGACGCAGCTCATTGTGTGCATTGAGCGTGCGAACCCGATCGCATCTGTAGGCAACTTCTCGACCTGGTCAAGCTGGCGCTTGGCGATTTGAGCGTGTTCAAAATCGAGATCGGTGCTTGCTTGTTGGATCTCGGATTTGAGCTGTAGCCTCCAATCGTCAACGCCTGCGCAAGCGATCTCGATTGCGTTTGCGAATCGTTCCTGATACGCATCCATAGGCTCTGACCCATCGCACGTACCCGGGCAGTGCCCCATTTGTTTGTAGACGCATGAATTTCCGATTGGTGCCAAAGCGAGTTCTTTGGGGAACCTGCACAACTCGAATACATCGTTGAACGCTTCGCCCAAAGCAGCGGCTGCTTTTTTGGTGAGGATTGGGCCGATGACGATGTCTTTCTCGCCTGCTTGCAGGCTGACTGTATCTTCGACGCGCCAGGTGCCTGAGCCCGTATTCATCACCAACATCGCTCGGCGGTTTTGATCGTTGAGTTTGGTATACAAATCGGCATCAACCACCCGGGCGCGTTCGTGGACGATCCAGTCAGATTCGAACGCTGAGCCGGTGGGATAGGCGATAATCTTGGCGGTGATCGGGGCAAGATTCGCCTTGCTGCTGGTCTCGGCGTTTTCGTTGAGCCGTTGTGCGATGAACGAGCGGATATGCCCGGTTGCTGCGAGCAAAACCGTCGAGCCATCGTTGGCGATCATCTCGACAACACCTCGCGATGAGGGGAACATCATTGATACCAAAGAAGTTGGTACCAAAGAACAAGGCACACCGTCAGGCGTGCCTTGCACAATGCTTTGTTCTTTGTTTTTTTCTACATCAACCGAGATGGTGCGTGCAGATTCAATCACTTGTTGCTTTTCAAAGATGACTCAGGAATCTTGATCAAAATCAGCGATCCGCATGCCCGAGATTTTGGCTTCGAAACAGACCTGACCATCGGCTACGCCTTGGATCTCGGCGACGAATCTTCGATCCGATGCTTTGATGACATCGCAGAGCAAGAAGATTTCTTGACCCACCGTCACCGACTGGCGGAAGACGGCTTTGTCGATCCGAAGGAACGCACAAAGCTTGGGGGTTTCTTGGAGGCAGTTGTAGAGATAGCAGCTCAGCTGCGCCCCTGCTTCGACCATGAGGACCCCCGGGAACATGGGTGTTCCTGGGAAATGCCCACGCACCCAGAACTCATCGCCGCGAACCTTGAGCGCTCCGACACCAGCGAGTCCGTTATCGCTCTTCCAGACGACGCGATCGAGCAATGCCATTTCATGACGATGCGGGATCATCTTGAACATCTGCTCGCGTGTAGCGATTGTTTGGGATAAATCTACCTGATCAATATCAAGTAGGAACTGGCTGGTTGATGCCTTGGCATCTTCAGCCGACTGAGATGATGTACTTGGTGCTGAGGCCATGCCACGAACTCCGAGGGACTGTGTGTTTTTCGGAGCCGAAGAGTTAATCTTCGCGTGAGCCGAGCATTTCCTTGCGGATATCCTGGGCAACATTCTTTACATCCTGCATGATTTTACGGACGCGTGTGCCGGCGGCTTTGTTGCCGCCTTTGGCTTTGTTGTAATCTTCGCGGCATGATTCGGCGAGCTGCTGGAGTTGTTCGAGCTGATCCATAGATGACACTCTCTTTCCGTACGATGGGAAACCCACTGGTCCCCGGTCTTGTGTGCATAATCAAACCTCAACGATCCATCGCCAAGGCTGGTACACTATCTTACCCTATAAACCGGGGCAAAAGTCGCTCAACTACGCTTAAAGCCGCTTTCAGATAGACTTGATCGCCTTCTGTTCGTAAAAAGACTGGTGAAGAGGCGGCCATAAGCACTCTTCGGACATCTGCGAGCTCAAAAGCTTCGTCACCAGCGGGCAATCCGATCGCCTGGCGAGTGGCTCCGAGTGTCGTAAGCGGGTCAATATTGCACAACTGCTCTTCACGCCCCCAGAACAGCCTTTCCATATAGAGCGCATCCTCGATCCAGGATCCTGGGCTGACCAAGGCCAAATCGATCAATGCGCAATGCCCGTGTAGATTCGAGCCTACTGGGCCATCAATCTTCTCCATCACCCGCCTCATCGCGTTGTGCGGATGTAAATCATGATGACACCAGGTATCAATCTCGCGTCCAACCCATCGCTCGACTAGCTTATCGATGCACCCTTGAACACGCTCAAGGGCCTTGATCCAACGATCACCATCTTCGATATCGTTCTCACGAATCGCAACGAGTCCTTTACTGACCAAGCCTACCCAATCTTTGGGTGGTTGAAGCTGGGTCATGTCGATGGGTTTCTCCAAAATGGCTGCGGCATGAAACTCGGCAGCCGACTCGAACATCTCCCACATCGATGATTCGGTCTTCTCCAACGCCAAAGGCGGATTCTCAAACCGCTCCATGACCACCCAGGCCAAGTCATAGCCCCCAAGCTCAAAGCCCGCTGCCAAGACCCTCGGCGTAGGCAACGCCAATGATCGCGGCTCATCCCATTCATCAGGATGGACTAATCCGAGACGCTTGGTCCAAAAATATTCAGAGTACCCAATTGGCATTTTGACCACGCAAGGGATCTCTCGATGCCCGCAGGTGCGATCTGGCAGTGACCATGTTGAAAACCCGGTGCCCGCGCCCCCGTGCTGCCAGGTCGCGCGAAACCACGAGATCGGCCCGAGTCGGCCATGACATGCTTTATGAAGTTCAGGATCGAGCGTGCTGGCGAGTGCTTGTCCATCGAGCTGGGGCATCGTGCACTAATCCTTTACAAACCGGGAGAAAAACATCAACAGCGTTCGTTCTGTAGTACGCATTATAGTGCTATCAGGTTCGCACTGCGAGCGAGTGGGGAGAGAATTTCGCATGAAGATAGCAAGAAAGGCAATCGGTTCTCTCCTCTTGCCCCTCCCTGCGCCCCGCGGGGAGGTGGCTGCGCAGCAGACGGAGGGGTGTCTTCTCTTTATTCTTCATAAGTCATCAAGAGAAGAAGTTCGAAGACACCCCTCCGTCTCACTTCGTTCGACCCCTCCCCGCGGGGCGCAGGGAGGGGCAAAAGAAGAAGAAGAGCCCCCCTCCGTCCGCGAAGACACGGACACCTCCCCCGTCGGGACGGGGGAGGGACAAAGACAACTTCTCAATATGCGTTGGCGATCGCCTTACACAGCGCATTGACCTGCATTGGCATGAGCGCATCGATCCGGGCATCGCTTGACACACCCTCAGGCCACTCGATCGGGGTCTTGGTCATCACCTTCACGCTCCCGGCGAGCTTCTTACGCCTTCGCTGGAACAACGACTGTGTCATGTCGGCCATCGTTGCCCACCAATCAGACTCTTCGTTCGCGATCGCTTCCATCGAGCGATCCCAACGCATCATCGCGCTGCCGACGCTGGGTTGAGGCCAAAAACACCCCGGCGACAACTTGGCGATCGTGCCGACCTCGCCCAAACACTGGGCGATGATTGATATTGTGCCATAGACCTTCGAGTTGTGCGATGCACCAAACCGTTCGACCACCTCGTGCTGGATCGTCGTGTACATACCCAAACAGTTGGGATGCTGGGTCATCAACGCGAGCATCAAAGGCGTCGCGGCGTGATAGGGCAGGTTCGCCACCATCTTGAACTCACGCCCTGCGATCGCATCAACAAGATCTTCGTGCATCGCGCGTTTGTTGGCGAGGCAATCGCCTTCGATGATGGTCAGGGTATCGGGGTATTCTTGAGCGAGTGTTTCACCAAGCACACGAACAAAATCTTTATCGAGTTCCCCTGCGATGACAATGCACCCGCGTTCGAGCAGTTCGACGGTGAGTGCACCCGTGCCGGGCCCGATCTCAAGGACCAAATCACCAGCCTGCACACCCGATGCATCGACGAGTTTGCGGATCAGGTTGTGATCGATCAAGAAGTTTTGGCCGAGGGCTTTCTTGGGTTCGTGCCCGGCCATCGCCAGAAGATCTCGAATTTGGGTGAGGGTTTGCATGGCTTGTATAGTAGTCGATCAGGATTTCAACGCAGCGAGATTACCATCGAGAATCGCGTTGATCGCGTGGGCAACGCCGTCGTTGTCGTTGGTGGCGGTGGTATATTTCGCGTGATTCTGAACTTCTACAATCGCATTGCCCATCGCGATCCCCACGCCGGCCGCTTCGATCATGGGCACATCGTTGACCTGATCTCCAATCGCCGCGACGCGAGAAGGATCTATATTGTGTCTATCCAAATACCATGAGATGGCTGCCCATTTATTGATCTTGGCTGCGAACAGCTCCAAGATATGTACCACCTCGCCACGATGATTTGCCGGCATCACACACGGAAAATCGTACAGCCACACATCGTCACCGAGCAACTCACCAATCTTCTTCGAGATCGCATTCGATACCGATTGTTCGACGCACACCCCCACCCGCACCGTATGCTCAGGATGCTCGTCGTGATGCACATGCTTGGCGTAGTTGACACTGAGCTGATGATCATCGAACCACCACTTTGTAATCGGATGGATCGGATGTTCGTCATCGGAATGCACAACGAGATAGTCATATCCGATCTCTGTTGGATCTTTCATGATCAATGCAGGGCAGTTTGCTTCGTGGAACAACTCGGTGGCCGAAGCGACGACTTGTTGTGACATCGTGAACCGATGGAGCGTTTCGCCTGAGACCGGATCGGCGATAATCGACCCGCCCGCGACCATCACCGGATCTTGCTGATTGATCGCCTTCATCGCTCGGCCAGATTCACCAAGCCCGCGACCTGTACACACCAAAACCGTGATCCCGGCATCGCGGGCACGGCAGACCGCGTCGATGTTTGCTTGAGAGACGAGTTCGTTGGTGCCCATGAGTGTGCCGTCGAGATCGAGAGCGATCAGATCGACTGGATGACGAGCAGCAGGCATAGCAGAGCATAGACCTTTGGAATCGAGTGGGTGCCATGGCTTGACCGTCTTCGGCAAGCCGTGTCTTCAGCCAGAACGATCGCAACCCAAGACACGGCTTGTCCGCTGCGCGGATCAAACCGTGGCACCCGGATGACAATCAATCAACACTTGTTTTTACAGATTGATTCGGCGCCTGGCCCGAGGGTCATGGCGTTCTTGCCGTTGCGTTTGGATTCCATCGCGAGCTGATCGGCTTGCTCAAGCAACGACTCTGAATCGTGCCCGTCCCACGGGTACGATGCCAACCCGCCCGAAACCGTCAGCGTGCCTTGGGCTTCGCCAGCGAGCTTGGGGAACCGATGCGAACAGATCTGCCTCTGAAAACGAGTCGCGATCTGATAGACCGATTCGAGCGGCTTGCTCTCTGAATCTCTTGGCCCTTTGGGCTCGTAGAAGATCACCGCAAACTCGTCGCCGCCAACTCGACACACACGATCGGATGGCCGAATGACCGATTTGAGCAGCTTGACTGTTTCGACCAAGATCTCATCGCCCGCTGCATGCCCATAGGTATCGTTGTAGTGCTTGAATCCGTCGATATCGAACAACATCACGGTCAAAGGCTGACGCGCGATGCGTGATTGGATAATCGCTGCATCGAGATACCGCGTGAAGTATCGGCGGTTCCATGCGCCAGTGAGTGAATCGGTAAATGCAGCGTTGCGAAGCTCGGCTTGTTGAATCTCAAGCTTGATCCAACCGGCGAGCCATTGGCTCTGCTGGGTTAATACTTCGTGACCATCGCCCATCGCCCATGATTGATCTTTGCAAACGAGCTTGCCCGCGATCTGGTTCCCCACCATCACAGGCATGCCGACCGCTTCTTCATCGGGCATGAACGATACATCATCACGATCGAGCCGAGCGTTGATTCGTTCGACAGCGATCTCAAGAACCGATCGCCCTACAAGCATTGCTTCGACAAGTGCTTGGTCATCGTTTGGCCCAGCTGATGGAGCCTGCTGCATTGTTGATGTTGGCTTGTCGATCGCTTCGGTGCCAATCAGCACCTGCTTGTGCAAATCAGATTCTTCCTCGAAAGACTCCTGCGCTTTGTGCTCGAAATCTTCGTTCTTGGCGACAACCACGATCTCGGGTTCTGTTTCTGGCTCGGGTTCCACTTCAGATTCAGCAACTGTTTCAACAACTGCTTCTGCTTGGGGAGCTTCAACAAACCGCAATGATACCGCTTCAGCCATAGGCTCTGCCTGCTCGATCGCTTCGAGAATCTCTTCACGCGTTGCTTGCGCATCGATGCACCCGTCGTAGGGTGCTCGCTGCGAACCAACACGAAGCACACGCACCTGCGAATCGATTAATCGTAAACTCTCGATAAACTCAACAAGCTCGTCATCGCTCGGCTCGATCGACGCGGCAACAACAACCGCAGCCTGTGCAGGCGATAGAGTATCGATCGGATCAGAAAGCTCGCCGATCGCATCGATGGTGTCTTTGGCCCGGATCAACTCAATCGAAGCATCACGCCGGAGTAGCTGATCGAGCCCGGTCCGCCCAACAAGAATCACGCGCCATGACGGCTGGTCATGAGGCTGGTCGTTTTCGTGTTGGTTTGGGATTGAACTCACTCTTGTCATATCCTCTTACTTGCCTCTTCGGCCTTCACCCATCTCGCCTGCGAGCAGTGCATCAAGCTCGTCGGCATCAAGCACATCGCTCGAACTGATTGTGCCGCCCTTGGGTATCGGCCTGAGCAACTTCACTGGTGGTTTGTTTGCTATTGATTCGTTCTCATTGACAAGCCGAAGCTTGGCAGCGGGGATATCTCGCCCAGGGACAGGATCTGCACACACCTGCTGCACCTGAACCTTTGGCTTGGGCACTACTGTTCGTACGACCGGAACCATCGGCGGGTTCGCGCCAGGGCAATGTTCCCAACAAATCACACCCGGGCCAAATCGCTCAAGCCCGTCGAGCACACGATCGACACCAACAAGCGATTCTCGCTCATCAAGCACAATCACGACCCGATTGGCCGATTGGTCGCATTGACAGGCAGCAGCAAACACCGCATGCTTGCTTGTTGCGAGGGTGACCGACAATCCGCGATTGATCAACGCACGCACCAAGGCATCTGCTGGAGACCTTTCAGCTGCGTGCCAAAGGATACAAACCTGCGTGGGCATTGTCGAGTTGTGTGTGTTTTCTTGTGATATCACGCATCTAGTGTATCGCGCATGCCATCAAAAACACCCAAAAACCAGCCAAACTCGAATATTCCTGCTTCATCGATCGAACTGCGTCCGAATAACGATCTTCAGAAATCATCCGCGCAAGGACATCAGTTCTTTGGCGATTGCTTCTGCCCCATCGGGTGATCCAAGATCTGCATACCCCGCCTGCATTGTTTGCCGATGTGCTTGGGACACCAACACCTGTGCAAACGCGTCGCTGTGCTTGGCAAAGTTCCGATCGGCATCGACAAGATCGGTCAACACCAATGCACACCGGGCATCGACCAAGACCTGAGCATTGTGCTTCTGGTGTTCGTCCGCATGAAATGGATAAGGAAAGAAAACCGAAGGCAGCTTGGCTGCCCAACACTCGGCGACTGTCCCGGCCCCGCAACGCCCCAGTGAGACGCTTGCAGCTGATAATGCAATGCCCATGTCATCAATAAACGGCTCGACCCATGCGCCGATCTTGGCGGAACCATAGACCGATCGAATGGCTTCGATCTCGGCGTCGCTTAGCTTGTTACCGACCTGATGGATGACCTGCCACCCATCAAAAGCCTCAGCTTGTTGTTCAACCATTGTGCGCACAAAGTTGTTGATTGATTGCGCACCTTGTGAGCCGCCGGTGATGAGCAGGGTGTTGGTGTTGGCATCGAGCCCGAACGATTTTCGCGCCTCTTGTGCAGGACACAACCCGTCGGCCTGAGACCGAACGATCGGGCGAACACGCTTCCATGATTCAAAGCCAACGATCGATGCTGCGGTATAGATTTCTCGCGCCTTCTTGGCAATCAACACATTGGCCTTGCCCGGCACCGCGTCGAGATTCACCAGCACCACCGCGATCTTCTCAGCGTGCCCGGCGCGGGCTGCTGGAGCTGCAACAAACCCGCCCATTGCAACCAGCACGACCGAGTCATGGGTTTGCTTGAAGCTCTGCAAACAATCTCTGGTTGCCCGCACGCTCGGGCCCCAACTGGTCACAAACTTGATTAAGCCTTTGGGCTTGGTCGAGATCGGCATCGCAGCGATCGGCGAAAACGCGATGTGTTCTTTGCTCAATATCTCTGTATCAATCGCCCGGCTCGAGCACAAGATATGCACATCAACATCTGGATCAATCGCCTTGAGTTGTTCGATGATTGCAAGGGCAGGATAGATATGCCCGCCGGTGCCACCGCCCGCAAAGACAAACGCCCTTGGCCCGGTTTGCTCTGGGCTTGGTTTCATAAGAACAAATCTGCCCGCTCGTCCTGATCGTCCGCTTCTTCGTATGAATCTGGTGTCGGCTTGGGCTTTGATCGGAACCGATCCATGATCTGTACCTTCATTGGTGTCTTTGGTTCGGATGATTCCCAAGCGATCGAGCCGCCAAGCAGCTCTTCCATCTCGGCATCGTCGATCGGATTCGCGTCGTAGGCGCTGTAGTCTTGAGGCATCGCTGGCGGAGTCGTAATCGGAACAAGCTGAGCGGGAGCGCGAACTGTGTGCATCACCGATGCCCCCCAAAGCCCGGCACGATCCGCAAAGCTCGGCTTAGCATCAATCTCTGAATCCCGCTGGGCCCGCAGTGCGATAAGTTCTTCGTCCTCGCTCGCGAACGCATCGACATACACACGGGCATTTTCACGCGTGCGATCAATCGACACAACCAAGCCCAATGCGAACGCGGTCATGATCCACCCGGTTCCCCCCGAAGACATCAAAGGCAGCGCGATGCCTTTGGTCGGGCCAAGCCCGGTGACGACCACCAAGTTAATCAATGCCTGCATCGAAATCGTTGCGATGACCCCAAGGGTAATCAGCTTGAGCATCATCGAGCGTTCACGCATCGCGATGCTCGTGCCGGTCCAAGCGATCCCGGCGTAGGCACACACAACAATCAGCACCCCGATGAGCCCGAGTTCTTCGCTCACGATGGCGAACAGAAAATCGGTCGTATCTTCGGGGAGGTATCCAAATTTTTGTAAGCCGTTGCCCAGTCCGCGTCCGAACACGCCGCCACCTGCGACGGTGGCGATGGATTGGATCAGGTGATATCCAGTGCCCGATGGATCGGCGTATGGATCCATAAACGCGACGATGCGATCTTTGCGATAGGGCGCAGCCAAGATCGCAAGCACCACGCTCATCAACACAGGAGGGATAAACATCCCAAAGTGAATCCATCGTGCACCCGCAGCAAGCAAGACCACACCCGTCGCAGCGATCATCAATGCCCCGGTGCCCAAATCCTCAAGCACCACAACACCAGCAACCACCCCAGCACACAAGCACACCGGCAGCAATCCGGTAAAAAACTTACGGAGTTTGTTTTCTTGATACGATCCCAGCCGAGCAGCGTACCACGCGACAAGCACAATGATCGACCATTTCACGATCTCTGATGGCTGAATGCTTTCCAAGCCTGGAATATGCAGATTGATCCATCGCCCAGATCCGTTCTGCACCCGGGCAAGCCCAGGCACATAGACCAACGAGAGCAACCCGACGAGCATCAATGATCCGATGATCAAAACCCCAAGATCGCCTCCGGGCTTGAACCAGACCACGCGTTCGAGCCGATCGGCGAACTTACGGATGGGCAATCTCGACGCGATCGCCATCGCCAGGACCGCAATCACTAAGTAGATACTTGTCCGCGAGGTCAGCAAAGACTCGGCGGTCACGCCAGACACCGCAGCAGCAGCCGTCGGATCGGCATCGACCTGCAATGGACGCACCTGCATCCCGGCGGATTGCACCATCACGACACCCATTGTCAGCAAGACGAGGGCGCACAGCATCACAACATGACCAGATCGGACCATGATCAAAGTATCGGCTCCAAACAGATTTCGGAATGAAAAACGGGTCAGGGTTTTAGACATCAATCACTAGGGAATCAACCCTACCGACTCAATACAAACCGTCCAAAACCGCCATGATCGCTTGCATCCCCCACCAATCACACAAGATACATCAGAAAAGAAAGTTCGATTACAACTCAGTTTTCAAAGCTCAAGCATCATAAAAACGCTGTTGGGATCAGCCCGATACGCCCCGAACGGCCCACACTCTTCAAACCCAAACCGTGCGTACATCGCCCGCGCCGGAACAAACTCCTCCATCGAACCCGTTTCCAAGCTCAACCGGGCATACCCCCTCGATCGAGCGGCTTCGATGATGTGCTTGAGAAGCTTCGAGGCGACGCCTTTTCTTAGATGGGATTGAGCCGTACGCATAGATTTGATCTCGCCGTGCGTTGAGTCGAGCTCACACAATGCTCCGCACCCAAGCACCAGATCTTCATCCCTTGCGGTCCAAAAAACAATCTCAGGGACGCACAACCCATCCACATCCAACGCGTGCTTGCTCTCCGGCGGCGAGATCGAACGCATCGCATCAAGGTGCTCGTTGAGCAACCTCGAAACCTCCGGCTTTCTTGGATCGTCTTCGTGTATCTGCATAATCACATGATATTCAACGAAACCTTGCGTTCGAGTTCCTCGACCGGACGAGCGATCAGATCAGGTCATCTATCGACTCGCTCATCAAAATTCTCTCCACACCATTCAAACATGAACTTGACAGATGGGGGGGGGTACAGTGTTGCAATGTCCATTTGCAATAGAACACCAAATACAGGAACAACAAAATGAAACTCAATCGCACAATCACTGCCATACTTGCCCTTTCATTTACAGGCATTGCACTTGCGCAAACCGGAATTGGAATAGGCAAGAGGCCTATTTGCAACTATGCCGTTGAAGAGAGCTGGGAACAGACCGAAAACTCGGGTTCTGGGAGTTCATGCACCTACACAGAATGTTTGACATCTTATCAATGTGTAGATGGCGACATGTACAAAGATTGCGGCACCACCTCGAATGATTTTTGGGAAGTTTGTGCGAACTATGTAGGTGGCACTTGGAATAATGAAACACAACAATGCGAAGGCGGATCTCTCCAAATGCCCTATGTGATCACTACCCAAATACCCGGTTACCCCAACCCAACACCTTGCGATGGCGGATTAAAATAATGACATTTACTCTCGCTGCAACTCCTTCAAGCCTTCTACGGACTACCTGTTTAGTTACCCTTCTCTGCTCGTGCTTCATCGCCTCTTTCACCCAGGGGCAGCCCTCCACGAGCAACCTTTTGCAAAACTGGGTTGATACAACGAAGAAACTGAAATCGACTCATATCACATGGCTCGTTGGAAATGAGGCACATGATCCAGCGGGAAACCTTGTAGAGTTCTTTGAAATCCGCGAGATATGCGAGTTCAGTTGGCCCACCGAAGTTCTTATCGAGTCCCGCGCCGAGCCTCAGAAAAACCCCCTTGATGCGACTAGGTCGATGATGTTTGATAAGATATATCAAATTGACTCAACGGGTCACCATGTCGAACGAAAGCTAAAAACCACCCGAACTCAATCTTTAGGAGATGATCTATCACTCCGAAAAGTCGTTGGACAGCACGCCTATCGAGCTCCGTACCTCTTAGGCGTTTGGCTCGCTGAGTATCCAGATCTTATTAAAACTGCAAACACGCTTGCCGACGGCTCAATCTCGATTTACCTCAGCCCGCTCAACCTCAAGGCCTACCTAGAAACTTACACCTCACCAGCAGGAACCGAGCACCAGGTTGTCAGTAAACTCGAACTCCTCGCCCCTGATCAAAGCCTGCTTTTGTGGTGGGAGTATGATGATTTTCATAAAATTGGGGCCACAAATGTGTATACAGGGCATATGCGAATCCCTTTTTCTGGTCTCAAAACTGGGATCTATGAAGGCCCGCCGGCAATTATAGAAAAAATAGGTATTAGCCCAAAGAAACCTGTTCACAAACCGATTGTAACTGAATCCAAACTCGATACACCGCCACCTGCTGATGACCACCATGCCTCGAATCCACGAACACAATCCAACAGATTAAGACACCTACTCAACAGGGCACCGTCTGTTCTTATCTTTGGTGGCGTATTTATTTTAATCGCTTTGGGTGTAACATTCGCCTTGAGAGCAAAATCATCGCCTTGATCGCCCAAATGGGAAACTGCATATATGGCAACTCGTCAAGCTGAACATAAAACCCACACCCTCCGCCTAGGCGTGACATTGATCGAACTCCTTGTTTCGATTGCAATTATTGCGATCTTAGCAGGGATCGCAATTCCAGGATTAAGATCTGTACGCGAGAAGGGACAAAAGCTCGAATGCATGACGCATATCCGAAGCATGGGCAACCTGGTCCAACTCTACGCTACAGACAATCGAGACTCGTTCCCGACATGGCTCGGCCCAACATCCGTTGCCAACGCGAACCCAGACCAGTGGGCACATTACAGCTATCAAATCTTTGGGACTTTCGAAAGCGAAAACTGGCAAAGCTACGCGGGTATCAACTCGGATGCAGAGTTCATGTACTGCCCAGCGAACCAATGGCATCCAGAAGAGTATGAAAACATCGCTGCCCCAGATTACATCCTCACATCATCGGGCTATATCGACCCTGACTATCTTTCACCAGATGTTGATTTCAACACATACTCAAGACAGCTTGGCGCACAAGTTCAAAGATTGTCCTCCACTCGATATCCTTCTTCCAAGGCAGGCGTCTTCGAACTCTTTGTATGGCATGGATGGCGCGGCATTCATGAACCTGGGCTCCCTGTTGGCGACCTTGCCTATTGGCAATCGCCCCAGCCCGGCTCGGTATGGTTTATTGATGGGCATGTTGATCAGATATATGAGAAAGAAGCCACACGCCCAGTCTACCGATACCCAATATGGTCGCCTTTTACCTTTGGAACAACGCCCAATGGGATATTGGGAAGAGATATTTAACAAATCTAGATGATGTTCAACGAAACCTTGCGTTCGAGTTCCTCGACCGGACGAGCGATCAGGTCGTAGCCATCGCTGGCAACGATGGTGCATCGCACCAACTCGCCAGCAGCGAGCTTGTTCTTGGCGATGACATGGGTGGTCGCGTCGATCTGTGGTGCTTGGAAGTAGGTTCTCCCCGCGTAGAGCGTGCCTCCATCGGAGACCCCCGGGGTTGCTTCGACCTGGTTGCCGGTGGATTTGTCGATGAGCACATCAAACTGCGCCCCGGTCTCGGTTGGTTTCGTTGGATCAAACTGGGACGCGACGAACTCGGCCTGGTCGAATGCGATCTGTTGTTGGAGGGCCATGATCTCGTCGTGGCGTTGTTGTTTGACCTCTTTGGGCACCAAAAGCTTTGGATCTTCTTCCATGCGCCCTGCGACGGTGCCGGGTTCTTTGGAATACTGAAAACATCCGACCGCATCGAACTGCACTTCTTCGATGAAATCAAGAAGCTGTTGATGATCCGAATCGGTCTCGCCGGGGAACCCGGTAATGAAGGTCGTGCGGATGGCCATGCCGGGGATCCGATCGCGGAGCTTATGGCACAGTTCGGTCTGGTGGGCACTCGTCACATTGCGACGCATCAGCTCAAGCACCTTGTCAGAGCCATGCTGGAGCGGGATATCCAAGTAGGGCAACAGGTTCCCACGATCGGCGACCTCGGCGAAGGCGTCGATGATCTCATCGCTAAAGTAGGTGGGATACGCGTACATCATCCGCAGCCAGCCTCGCCCGATCTCTTCGCTCATCGCGTCAGAGAGCGACCGGAGCAGCTTTGGCAACCCGGCGCGGAACTTGTCGGCACCTTCGACCTGTGATAAACCAACACCGATGTCATCGCCATAACTCGTCGTATCTTGCCCGATCATGAGCATTTCGAACACGCCATCGCGCATGAGTTCGCGGGCTTCTTCGATGATTCGGTTTTCAGGCTTCGATCGCATCTTGCCTCGGATCGACGGGATCGTACAGAACGCACAGTTCTGGTTGCAGCCTTCAGAAATGCGCAGGTATGAATAATGGCGAGGGGTTAATCGCAAGCGGGCGTTGTCAGATTCAAAGTACCCAATACCTTTGCCGTCTTTACCGGCGACAGTGAGACCCACGGTGTTCATGCCTTGGGAATCTGCGCTGGTAATCGCATTGGCGTTGATCCAATACTTGGGTGCATCCCCGAGCGTCTCGCGATCGCTCTTCACGCCTCGCACGGCTTCAATAATGTGCTCGCGATCGAACACCCCCACCATCGAATCAATCCCCGGCGCCCAATCGAACATCTTGGCCCGGTGCCTCTGCACCAAGCACCCGGCGACGACCACGCGTTTGATCTTGCCTTCCTCTTTGAGCTTCACCGCTTCGGCGATCACCCCCAGCGATTCTTCTTTCGAGGCTTCAAGGAAGCCGCAAGTATTAATCACCACCGCGTCGGCTGGCGTGACCCGACCCTCAGCAGCCGAGGCGTCTTGTTCACTGCCTGACACCGAAAGGTCATCATGTTCTTGGTCTTCGATAATCTCGGCAGAAACCGGCATCAACCCGTCGGCAGCCAACAGCCCGAGCATCTTCTCAGAGTCGACCAGGTTCTTGGGGCACCCAAGACTCACGAATGAGATGGTTTCGATGGTTTCGGATTGGGTTTGATCTGTATCGGTAGGCATAGGAGCGAATCATATGCACGAAAAGCAACGCATGGTGCTCTGTTCTTTTCCCTCCCTGCGCCCCGCGGGGAGGTGTCGGCAAAGCCGACGGAGGGGTGTCTTCGAGCATACATGAGTGCTCTGAACTCCGGGAAGAACCCCCTCCGTCTGCTGCGCAGCCACCTCCCCCGGAAGCCCGGGGGAGGCGAAAAGAGAGCGTCCTTGTATGGAGAATGAGTCGTCAGACACGCCCTAGCAGGTGATCAATGCGCCGAACTCGCGGTCGATAGAGCCGGGGTGCCATGCTGGTGGCGTCTTCGTCACCTGCATGTCTTCGCAATGACAAAGACCTGCACATGATTCGCATGAACAGGGCACCCAGAAAAGATGATATGATCTCCAAAGACCTGCTCTGCCCTTCGGGTCAGAACAAGGCACCAGACTGGCCAAGGGTCTAAAGTCTCTGCTCATGTCACCCGATCCAGAAACGCAATACCCACACCGAGCCAAGGGGCTTATGTTCGCTGCCGGGGCCTTTGGGTGGTGGGCATTTATTGTGCCCAGCTATTTCAAGCTGTTGATGCACTACAACGCAGACCCGATCGAAGCGGTCGCTCAGCGCGTGATCTTTGGGCTCCCGATCATGCTTCTTATCCTGATCGCATCCAAGAACATCCGCGAACTCCTTAAAGCCGCCACCAGATGGTCATCGCTCAAAATCCTGCTGCCTTCGACCTGTTTCATTCTTATCAACTGGTTCTTCTTCATCTATGCGATCTCGACCAATCGGCTCAGCCACGCATCGATGGGGTATTACATCAACCCGCTCTTCTCGATCGCCCTCGGATTCGTGTTCTTTGGCGAACGGCCTCGCCCAGTGCAATGGGGTGCGATTGCACTCGCAGGCGTTGCAGTGATTGTGATGGGCTTTGCGGAGCTCGGCGCAGAGAACTCACTCGGGCTTCCTTGGCTTGCGTTGTTGCTGCCGTTTAGTTTCGGAACTTATGGGCTGCTTCGCAAAAAAGTGAATGTCGGCGCAACAGTTGGATTGACCTTTGAGATGGGAATGCTTTTCCCCCTAGCAATCATCGCGGTGTATGTCTTGTGGACCAATGACCAAGGAATCTTCCTTGCCGACTCCACGCCAATGTGGCTCGATGGTGTGATGCTCTTGGGCGGGGTCGTGACGATCGTGCCCTTGATCTGCTTTACCAATGCCGTGCGATTGCTGCCGCTGAGCACCGTTGGGCTCTTGCAATACACCGCGCCCACCGGACAGTTGATTTTATCTTACCTTGCCTTCGGCGAAACCTTCACCGGGCTCAAGTTTGCCTCGTTTGCAATTATCTGGGTCGCG
This sequence comes from Planctomycetota bacterium, assembly GCA_024280755.1. Taxonomy (GTDB): domain Bacteria; phylum Planctomycetota; class Phycisphaerae; order Phycisphaerales; family UBA1924; genus UBA1924. The sequence goes on along the minus strand of JAJRPN010000036.1, from coordinate 39,691 downwards.
ATCGCGATTTATACCTGGGACATGATCCGCGGGCATCGAGAAATGAAATCCGCGAAGATCGAGTTGCTCGAATAGCCTAGGCGGTGTCTGACGGCTCATTTTTTTCAACTATTCGCCTCCCCCGGGCTTCCGGGGGAGGTGCCGAACGAAGTGAGGCGGAGGGGGTCTTGCTTTGTGTTTCCTTTTGTTTTAATCGCAAAAACAGCTCTTAAGACCCCCTCCGTCTGCTGCGCAGCCACCTCCCCCGGAAGCCCGGGGGAGGCGAAAAAAGAGCGTCCTTTGTATGGGGAATGAGTCGTCAGACACGCCCTAGAAACTGCTTACAAAGCATCTGAGTTGATCTTCATATATTTTCTTTTCTGTCAGCATTCGCTTCGGTTTGCGGTCATACTAACACTATGAATACACATACACCCAACGAACAAGCTGTCGAAAACCGTCTCGCATCGCTCGAACGCTCATCCGCTCGCTGGCGCCTCGTCGCTGTCGGCTCGATCACCCTCTTTGCGGGGCTGCTCATTGGCGGCATGGGCACCAACTCCACACTCGATCCCCAGCCTGAGCCAAACGATCCCAAAGCAGTTGTCGGCTACGCCGGGACCGACAGCACCATCTACCGCATCCACAACGACGGCTCGATCACCTACCTCAAAATCCCCAAGGGCGAACGCACCGCTCACGGCTACTTCTCATGGGGCGATATCAAGATTGACAAGAGCTACAAAAGCCGAGACCTGCCTCAGTAAGCAGGGTTATACTTGCAATTTTATGTAGCATTTGGTACACTCTTATCCTCAAAGGGGAATATCAAATGAATATGAGAACACTCGGATGCTTTGCAACTATCGTTCTGGCCTGTTGGTTCATGGGCGGATGCGCCACCATTCTCAATGGAGACCACCAACCCGTCTCATTCAGCTCGGCTCCAGAGAATGCAACCGTCACCATTGACGGAGTAGCGATGGGAAGAACACCGTGTGTGATCCCTGTAGCTCGAAAAGGTGGCGATAAAATAATCCAGTTTCAACTCAGTGGCTATAAAACAGTGATCATCGAGCTTGATAACAAAATTGCTGCTGCCGGCTTTGGAAACATTCTCTTTGGTGGACTCATTGGTGCTGGGATCGACGCAGCTTCTGGACGAGCAGGAAGTTATCAAAAATCTCTTCATATTGTGCTTGAAGCCGGTACAGGAACCATCAACTTGGATGTAAACAACGCTCAAGCACCTGATACCAAAGAGGAATCAGCAGATTCCCAACCAAAGCCATCAGCCTCAAATACCGACGAGGTCGATGACGATAAGTATTCTGAATACTCAGAAAGCACTCGCAAATGGATTTATGAAAAATCTGATCAATGACCCGATCGCCTGCCACACCTCCGCAAGCCTCGACTCCATTCAACTCGAAAGATGAATATCACCAACCCGCACACCCAACGCCATTGCGATGGCGGGTGCTTGTGTTGCATCGATGATCAGCCCGTTCAAAAACAGCGGATCGATCGCGATCCCATCGATCATGCTCCCACGCAGATCTAAAAACTCAATCCTCGCGCCCAGCAAGTTGAGCGAGCGGGCATCGCACCCGTTGATCGCTACCGAATGAATTTTGGCATTGGAAAGATCGAACCCGGGCATCTGGCAGTCATCAAACCGCACGCGCGTAAGTTGGGTTTCGCTCAAGAAAGATTCAGGCATTTTGCATTTGTGAAACACCACATCGCGAAGCTCGCTCATGCGGGCGTCAAAGCCGGTCAATCGAGATTCGTCAAATCGTGTGCGCACAAGCCTTGCATCGTTCCAGGTCGCGCCCGCAAGATCAGCACGATCAATGCAGCAATCAACCATCCGAACGCCGGGCAACTTCGAGCCTGCCAGCACGCTGCCAGTAATGCGCGACCCTTCGATCCCCAAACGCTGCACGATCTTTGGCTGTATGCTACTGCCCGAAAGCGAAACAGATTCAAGCATCGCCCCATCGACAAGTTGATCGCAATCAACATCGACAAACTCGCCTTGGCTCGGCGGTTCGGGCAAAATCTCTTTGATTGGTTTGCTACCCATTGCTCAACCTACTGGCCTGCTCAAATCGCTGCGTGGTGCAGCGGGAACTTTTGGCACAATGTTTTCACTTCGGCGCGAACCTTCGCGATGGTTGCCTCGTCGCCCTTGGATTCAATTACTCGATTGATCCACTCAGCGATCATCCCCATCTCGGCTTCCTTGAACCCACGCGTGGTCGTTGCCGGGGTGCCCAGACGCAAGCCCGATGTAATCATCGGCGATCTCGGATCATCCGGAATCCCATTCTTATTGGCAATCAACCCCGCACCCTCAAGCCATTTCTCCGCCTCTTTGCCGGTGAGTTCTGGATCTTTTTCAACAAGGGAAACAAGCATCAGATGGTTATCTGTGCCGCCAGAAGTAATGCGGAATCCGTGCTCGATCATGGCGGCTGCCAATGCTCGTGCGTTTTTGATAACCTGCTGTTGGTAGACTTTGAACTCTGGCTTGAGTGCTTCACCAAACGCGACCGCCTTGGCCGTGATGATGTGCATCAACGGCCCGCCCTGCACGCCCGGGAACACATTGCGGTTGATGAGCTTGTTCAAATCCTCATCGTTGGTCATGATCAACCCGCCGCGTGGGCCACGCAATGATTTGTGCGTGGTGGTCGTCACAATATGCGCATGCGGGAACGGCGAAGGATGCTCGCCCGCCGCCACCAACCCAGCAATATGCGCGATGTCGGCCATCAGCGTCGCGCCAACCTCGTCGGCGATTTCACGGAACTTGGCGAAGTCAATCTGACGCGAGTACGCCGAGTATCCACACAGGATCATCTTGGGTTTGTGTTCGAGTGCTGCCGCGCGGACCGAGTCATAATCAATCTGCTCGTGCTGCGGATGGTTCTTGTCATAGTGCAGCGCGTAGTGAACCGGCTTGTAGAAGATGCCGCTGAAGTTGAGGAACATGCCGTGGCTCAGGTGCCCGCCGTCCTTGAGCACCAACGACAAGAAGGTATCGCCCGGCTCCATCATCGCCATGAACGCCGCGGTGTTCGCCTGTGCCCCCGAGTGAGGCTGCACATTAGCGAACTTACACCCAAAGAGTTCCTTCGCCCGATCGCGTGCAAGTTGCTCGACCGAATCATGAAACTCACACCCGCCGTAGTATCGACGCCCAGGATACCCCTCAGCGTACTTATTCGTCATGCAAGTCCCCGCCGCGATCGTGACGGCTGGCGAAGCATGATTCTCCGAAGCGATCAACTCAATCGTATATTCCTGCCGCTCGGCTTCCGAGCGGACAAGATCCGCAACCTGCGGATCAGTCGCAGCGATGGTATCAAGAATAGCGTTGTCGATGGTTCTGTCGGTGGCTTGGGTAGATGTGGTCATAGGGCAATGATATCCCAGTCCTGCCCTATTCTCTAAATCCCTGCCCAAAGAGCCAACGCATCGATCCCCTTGCTCACGAGTGTCGCCAACGCGATCGCTCCGCCGCCCAAAACAAACCCCAAGAACGAGGCGATCGTTACCAGAACCATCTCATACCATCGAGCTTTCACCTTCCACCCGATCCACACCGCACTGATCCAGAACCATTGAATCCAGACCATCAGCCAGATCCCACCGCCAATAACGATCGCTGGTGCAATGATCGTGCTCATACTCTTCATCGGCTTCCAATATTCACCCATCACAACCATCGCTTCGAGGACCCTTGCGATCTCAAAGAAAAGAAACGGCAACAACCCTACAACGACCATCGCCCGGGCAATGTGCACCAGCCGCAACTTCATCCGGCTCCGTGTTACCGGGAACATACAGAACAAAATAAACCACATCACCGATATCCCGCAGCACACAAATGCAAACCCACCTGCACTCAGCGACAATCCTTCTAACATCCCAGTCCTGTTTATCGCTGGAAACAACACCGATTCGCCGACCAAAGGCCACCAATAATCAAAGGTCGTCGTATCGACCACGCTTGATTTGATCAATGCCTGTCTCGCTGGAGACGCACCAGCCATCCAACTCATGTATGACGCGTTGGTATTGACCGTGTACCCATGGACCGCCCCGATCATCGCCAACGAACTGACCAGATGCAACAAGCACATCATCGCCAATACCCAAAGCGAATATCGAGTCAACGATCTCGGCGCTTCCATCCCAAGCCGACGCCAATACCGATTCGGAATCAACAACATCCAAAGCGTCGGGATCGTCCGCTTGACCATCTCCCAAGGCGTCTTCGCATGCTCGACATACCACCCCAACTCGACCCGCCCCGGATCAAGCACATCCGCCCACGAAAACGCAAGCCCACACTCCGGACACCGCCCCTCAACCGGGCACACCGATTCCCAAGTCGCGATCTCGCCGCGCTGGTCGTAGCCGCACTTGGGGCAGATTGGTGTGTGTTCGTCGCGTTTCATTCCATAGCCCCTCGTTAAATCAGAATCCAAGCGGTGAATAGCACCCCGCCAATAAACGACCCAAAGCACCCGCCGATGTTAATCACCCAGCTTCGCTTAATCTCCCATATCGTGCGCACGCTGTGCGTCCAAAGCACCTGCTGCCAGAAGATCAACACCAACAACGAAACAATGTACATCACCGGCACCCAGTTCGTGCTGTATGTCATCCCCGTCGACGCATAGATCCCAAATCCAAATCGAATAATCTCAAAATAAACAATCGCAGGCATCAAGCTCAATAAAATCACCCGCCCGAACAACCCAAGCTCATGCCTGTGATCCAAGTTCTCACGCCAACGCAGCAAGAACACCGCCCCCATCAGCAAACTCCAAGAAAGCACCACGCCCACAATGACCAGGGTCAGCACCATAAAGTTGCCCCACTCAAAGAAATAGTCCATCATCGATGTATGCATCTCAAAAACACCGGGCTTGGTTTGATCAATCGTAAAAAACGGAAACGCGATCGCGCTCACAGTATTACAAATCGAATCAAGAAAACTCACCCACCATTGCCCGTTACGCCCAGAATCCGACCATGCCCACTCGCCCTTATTGGCAAAGAACCCGATCGGCGAAACCAAAGCATGCAATAGCACAAAGACAAGAACCATCCATCGCATCAGCATTCCGAGTCGAACCTTTCGCCGATGATTCACATCTCGAAAAAACCACAACGGGACCATCAGCCGAAGCAAAGACATCGGCGTGCGCACAATCAGCCCAACCCAACCCTCCGCCGACTCAGCATACCAACTCACCTCCGAGCCCCATTCACCGAGTATCCCATACACCTCGCTCCACGCAAACTCATAGCCACACTCGGGGCACTGCCCATCAACCGGGCATTGACGCTCCCAAGTCGCGATCTCGCCACGAAGGTCATAGCTGCACTGGGGGCAGATCGGATAATGCTGCGTTAATTCGTTCTGTTCAAGCATTCAATACCACCCAAACAACATCGAAGCGACATACAAAAGCACCACCCCGCCAAGCAGCGACGCAACAGTACCCAGCACAATGATCGCACTGCAAGGACGCACCTTCCAGCCCGTGATCACCGCGAACCACCAGAACATCATCAACCAAAGCACCAACGCCGGCATCACCACTGCGCCAAAGAGCCCTTGATATATATTGTTGAGCATTAATCCAACACGCGTCCACTCATCGATTCCCTCTGCGAGCCGCGAGCCTTGGTAGGCAAAGAGCATCGCCAGCCCACTGATCAAAGCCGCCCGCACAACATGCCTCGCGCGAAGCTTCGCTTGGCGCCGAGTCACTGGAATCGCAAGCATCACGATCGCCCACAGCAACACCATCCCCATCAACAAAAACACCGGCCCGAATAGGCTCGAGAGTCCTCCCCCTTGAGATGCCGGATACCAAATGCTGAAACTATTGTTTTTATAACTAATTTCCAAACTCACCCAAGGATACGCGATTGCGTTCACAAACGGAACCAACAAGCCTTTCCACCCCGTTTGATTAAACAACTCACCGAGTGATCCATAGGCCTGGATGCTCGATCGGTTCCAAATACCCATGCCATACGGTATCGACACCAGCAAGTGAAGCACCAGCGAGAACAAGACCTGCCAGCGCACCAACACCCAAAGCCGAATCGGTGTCTCGACCCCGACCGACCGCCAATAAAAATATGGAATCATCAGCCGAAGCAATGTCCTCGGCGTTCGTTTAAACATCTCCCAAAGCGAATGGGCATGCTCGACATTCCACCCAAGCTCCATACGCACCGGATCAAAGATATCCCGCCACGCAAACCCAAGCCCACACTCCGGACACCGCCCCTCAACCGGACACACCGATTCCCAAGTCGCGATCTCGCCGCGTTGGTCGTAGCCGCACTTGGGGCAGATTGGTGTGTGTTTCGCCTGTTCCATAAAACTCCTGATCTGCAAAATAATCATGATGCAGATAAATACATGAACACGATTGTGCTTACAAAGAGGACTGCAACTGCAACGAAAGATGCAAGCATCCCCAAAATCGTGATGGGCCAACCCGGACGAATCCTCCAGCCAATATGAATCGCTGCAATCCAGAACCACTGAATCCAGATGAATATCAATATATTGATGATCATCGGAATGCCCACCACCCAGATGATGTCGCCGTAACCATCCCAGTACGCATTCAACCCTGTAAACGCACGCTGAGTCTCGAAGGCAGCCAATACCGCTAATAGACTCAGTAAAAATGCACGAAGCACATGCGACCTCTCAAGCTTTACTTCTTTGCGAAAACGCATGACCAAAAGCAGGACCACCGCCCAAGTCGCTATATACCCAAAGTAGCCACCAAGCACCCGAACACCGTGCAAAGGCTCGTGGTAGCGAGAATCCATGACTCCAATTGTAAATCCGCCTGCTGAAGAGAAAGAAGCCTCAAAGAACGGAGCCGCGAACCCATTAAAAATCTCCCACCCTACGCCTCGGATTCCATACGAAGAATAGAACAAATTGAATGAGCCATATCGCCATTGCCAATTCTCTGTCCAGTTCCCCATCGCAACCAGAATCGAACTCAATGCATGAAGGCAAACCGTCAGGAAACAAAGCCATCGCACAATCGCCCAAAACCGAAACCGCGTCTGCACATTCACCTCGCGCCAATACCAACTCGGCACAAACAAAAACCAGAGCGTTGGGATTGTCCGCCAAACCATCTGTCGTTTCGTCCGTACCGTTTCGATATACCATGCCAGCTCAAAGTGATCTGGATCAAACACCTCGCCCCAAGCAAACCCAAGCCCACACTCTGGGCAACGCCCCTCCACCGGGCACACCGATTCCCAAGTCGCGATCTCGCCGCGCTGGTCGTAGCCGCACTTGGGGCAGATTGGTGTTGTTTGTTTTGCAGAGACCATGCAATAAGCATACACGCTCAGTGCAATCTAAGTTGCATCTAACGAATATGCACCATGTTGCTCACGCACTGCTCAACCGTAGGCTCATCGTTGAGATCGATCGGCAAGTACACCGCCCGTTCATGATCGGTGTTGAGTACGATCGCGTTTGGATTGACGACCGCAAACCCATTGGGCGCGTGCTCGTGCCCAAGGATAAACAAGTTCACGCCCCACCGCTCGGTTAAATCTTCAAGCTGATCATGATCATACCCGCGCCCCCACACCATCAAATGCGCCGAGCCAACCCGAGGCTGATAGTCATCAGGCGTCAACTCACGATCCAAAATCGAAGCGTCAAACCGACCCATCGAAGCCGGGCCAGGCAACGAATGGGCACACAGGATATCGCCCTGTGGGCACTTGCACCGTAACGCGATCGGCAGCGACATCACCAGATCCGTAATCGCGTCATGCACACGATACGACTCGTCACCAAAGACCGATTGAATCCCCGCGTTAAACGCATCAACGCACTTTATCCCGTTTTTCATAATCCCCGAACCGATCGCCTGGGCAAGTTCATGATTCGCCAAAAGCACATGAACCAACTCAGGATATTGCGATTTCAAATACGCGATCCGCGTCAACCCTCTGAACGAAGTATCCAAAGGCAGCTCTCGGCTCTCGGGCAGATCAGGGTGGATGATCTCGTGGAGCGTGAGGTGTTTCTCCTCCGCTCCAAACTCGCCATCGAGCCCGGCTGCACCCAACACCGCTTTGAAGTTCGCCGGATGATCATGCGTATCGCCCGTCGCGATAAGCTGACCCGGAGCATTGATCACCTCGATCGAGCCCTGTCGACAACTCGCCTCTCGGCAGGCAGCAGCCCCAGCTCGCAGAGCATCCACCACCTCATCAATATCTGTCAAATCAAGCGTGTACATCGCAAGCACAGTGTAGCGCAGCCCATCAACGATTGTGTTCTTTGAGAGCAGCCTTCTAAATGCTCATCTCAACGATCAATCCGCTTTGATCGGATCGGCACGCAAGATCCCGAGGATTAAATCGAGCTTGTCAGCAACAATGTTCATATCCTCGACCCGGTTCTCAGGATCAACCTCGATGCACTGCATCACCAGATCATTGAGCCGATCGGGGACCAATGGATTAATCTCAATCACAGGCGTCGCTTTGGCGATCAACGAATCATCGCGTGAGCCCGTCAACGAATCGCCCCCGACACCCATCGCTGTTGGGATGTTCTTGCCTGTAAGCACCCAATACATCGTCGCACCAAAGTTATAGACATCGGTCTTGGAGGTAATCTCGCGGCGGTGAACCTGCTCAGGAGCAATATAATCAGGCGTGCCCTGAATACGCTTCTTGATCGTGCCCGATTTGCAGCTCTGACCAAGATCGATCAACTTGGCAGAATAGTTCTCCGCCATATCCACACCCACAATCACATTGTGAGGCTTCATGTCCGCGTGTACATATCCGCGATCGTGCATATGCGCCAAAGCCGAAGCGGTCTGATGAAAAATATCAACCGTCGTCGCCAAATCATCGGGCTGCTCTTCATGCAAAGAGATGCCATCGACAAGCTCCATCACCAGATACAACTCATTGGTTTTGAGCAACGAACCCTTCTTGATAATGCGTGGAATCTTACGGACCGAATCATGATCGAGATTGCTCGCGATCTTATACTCTGCTTCGGTCTGATCGAGGAACCGCTGCTCTTTGGGATTGTTCTTGATCACATGCTTGAGCGCCCAGATCTGCTTGGTCTTGATCTCTTGCACGAGATAAATCACCGAAGCCGCACCGCGTCCGATCTCGGACATAATCCGATACCCCTCTACGGTGTCACCCTTTTTCCAAGCTGCGGTCAGTTCAGTCATCTGTACAAAGCTCTCGCAAAATCCGAAGTCAGCTACCAATCAAAAGCACACCGCATGTGTACCAGCCTGATGTCCTCTTTCGGCAAGTTCTCCCTCGGATTCCAGCATCAATCACCAGAACCACAGTTATCGGCGACATGATCGTATACGCCCTGTGTGCTTTTGGCCGACTCGATACACAGAGACTTGATGTTTTCGGGAGATTGTCGACGATGAAATGCATGTCCTTGATAAACGCCCTCGTGCGAGAAAGGACATTCATAACATCAATCGCGACACCACACTCTACGCACGATACGACATTTGGATCTCCTGATTGGACAATTTTCAGTGCCCCACGAGCATTGAACCCGCACATCACAGCCCACAACCCATTCGCTCGACCAGAGATACCCCACCAAAGCGCACACCGAAGCATTCACAAAATCGCCAAAAGAAAATCAGTAATGTAATGAAAAAAGGTCCAGATTGGACCCAAACACTCAACCCATCGAAGCGAGCATCTGCTCAAACTCGGCCTGCGGGAAATATTGCCCCGGGCTTGTGGTGCCAGCGAGGTCTTTATGCAGGTTGATCTTGTCTGCCGGGATATCGAGCCTCTTGGCGAGTGCGGTCACAACCTGTGCGAGCCGATGGAGTTGCTCATCGGTAAACGGGCGTCGATCGCCATCGCCTACCAAACAGATCTCAATCACGCCCGAAGTCGAGAAATCGGTTCCTACACCAGCAAGCTCTGCCCCATCGCGTTGATCAATCCACCGATACCCAACATGGATCTCCCCGTCACCCATCCGAGTGCCGTTACCGATCACAAAGTGGAAACCGAGACCGTCATACCCAAGCGAACGATGCTCTGAAGCAATGTCAGCAGCCGATCCTGCAATAGTGCCCGAATGCACAATCACGATCGAGTCCCAATGCGAATCTTCGATGGCAGCGGAAGTCTGAAAGATCGAATCCATCCCGACGGTGCCCGAGATCCCCATCAAAGGCGACAAACTCACCCCCCCTGCTCTCGCACCAGTAGTGCCAGGGTCCAAAATCGACAACATCGCCACGCTCAAAGCCATGCCAACACCAAGCACAGACCAAACAACCTTGGTGCGAATACTCGTTCGAGATCGGGTTGAGACAGATACAGTGGCCAAAGCGTTGGGCGTCCTTTGCGGGGAAGAGATGTGTTCCTTACAGTATCAATATCATTCGGAATGGTGAAGGGTTTTCCTTGCACTTTCTCGCGCAATTTGTTGTCATCGAGCGCATGTTTCTGCGAGATGCCCAAGACCTACTTGCATATCCCGAACAAACAGAACGATTCGATCAAACCCAATCAATAATCGGACGCTTGCCGATTCATTCATCCACCGGCTCGACACCATTCGAGCAATGCACCAAGCTCAATCGCCCCGATCCAATAGCCGCTCGGCCAGGTTGGGCGTCCGCCGACCAAACTCGTCTTCGAGGAATGGCTGGGCGCGGTTCGATCGCGATTGGTCATACCGATCAAACTGGCTCCGATCGTCATCAGGGCGAAGCGCGGTCTTCTGACACCCTGCCATCAAACCACTCATGAGAACCACCCCGATCAAGGCTGAACCAATCAACGAAAAGTTGGCCTTGGCGACTGTTCTTGAATGCGTTTCATTTTGGTTGATCATCATGAAAACCGACTCCTTGGCAAACCACCAACTTGGCTTGGTTCAAAGATCATAGCACAAAGAACCATGCTGTTGCTTGTGCTTTTTTGCCTGTGTACATTCGCCCATGGAATCAATAAAAAACAGTGTACCGCCTATTACGACGGCACACTGTTCTGGAGAGAGAGGAGAGAATGCGGGTCAGCACTCGATACGCATCCTCAAGGCGTTCACCAACGCCTCAGAGAGAAAAAGACTTCAACACCATATATACGCGATTTCTTCTCACCTAGTTCTACCAGAAGTACAAATTGCAAAAGATTCATCAATTTACAATAAAACCACGCCCTACGGCTCAACAAGCCGACCAGACGAGTTCACCGCTAACTCACCAGAATCAATCATTTTACGAATCGCTTCATACACCACAATCGCTACGCATGTTGACAAGTTTAATGAGCGTTCATCAGGAACCAAAGGCACGCAAATTCGCTGATCCGGGTTCGCATCATGAATCCACGCAGGCAACCCTGCGCTCTCGCGACCAAAGACCAGATGATCCCCCATCGCGATCGGGGCCTCAAATATCGTTCGCGTTGCTTTGGTCGTCAAGAACCAGGTCCTCGCCCCAATCGGGTGGGTCTCGACATACAACCCGAGCGAATCATGCTCTTGCATATCGAGCCGAGGCCAGTAGTCAAGCCCCGCACGCCGACACGCCTTCTCATCAATATCAAAGCCCAAAGGCTTCACCAAATGCAGCTTGCACCCCGTAGTCACGCAGGTCCGCCCGATGTTGCCCGTGTTATTGGGGATCTCGGGTTCTACAAGCACAATATTGAGTTTCGGTCGTTCCAACTGTGGACGCCCCACACAAAAACCCGCAGCCGACTCATCCGAATCGGGTGCGGGTTTGGATTCATTGTTTTCTATCTCAGCCATGCCAAGATTGTTGGCTCACAAATCGCCCAAGGCTCAACCATCTGCAAACATTGGATCCGCAGCGATAATCTGCTCAAGAACCTTCGTAAACGATGAGTTGAGCGGGTTGCCCTGCCAGCGGATCACGCCATCGGTCGACATGATTACGGTGTGTGGGATGCCCCGAACTTTAAGCGCGTTGTTAATCGAATCTCTCTTATCGTACAGATTCGAGTAGGCATTCTTGTGCTTGAGGACATACTTGCGTTGTTTGCCCTCGTCATCGTTTGCGCCGCCGATCGCGAGCACTTCGAGTTTGCTCTCATGCTTGATCTGAAGCTTGTTGAGAATCGGCGATGCCTTTCGGCATGGCCCACACCAGGTCGCCCAGAAATCGAGCACAATGACCTTGCCTTCCAAATCTTTTTTATCGGTTATCCACTCCTCGTTGCCCAGTGCTACAGGAAGCTGCTTGCCCTGGTAGTCGAGCGCACTGAGTTTGTTCTTGTTCTGTGATGGCCAATCCGCCTTGGCATACTTCGCAGGCGGGATGCTCTTGACCTTCTTGGCTGCGACTTCATACACAACCTCGATGCCGTTGGCTTGGTCTTGGGCATTGGAGATCGCAACCTCAACCGTCTCGCTGAGCAGTTGCGATACCGCTGTTTTGAGCGACTTATTCTCAATGTCCGCATAGCGAAGCTGCCCGGCACGATCGATCAAAAATAGGTCTGGATAGTTATCTGCATGCACGCCTTCGACGAAGGCACCGTTCACATCGCGAGCAACCTGAACCTTTACACGCCCAGAGTTCACTTGCTCGTTGATCACATCCCACCCATTTTCTGGATGAACTGCCAGCACAACAAGCCCTTTATCTGCGTTCTTGCGTTCGAGCCGAGCGAGGCTTGAGAGCGTCATGGTGGATTGCGGGTTATCTGATGCAACCACACCGATCAAGACAACCTTGCCTTTGATTGCTTCGCTATCGAGTGCCTGCCCAAGCGTCCAGCCATCAAGACCTGCAAAGAGATCCATAGAGAACGGCTTCGTTTCAATCGCACGCAAAGCCTCGATATGCGCCGCGTTCCCCTCACGAAGAATGCCCGGGCCATTGTTCAAACCCATTCCCAAACCTGCTGCGAGCAAAGCTCCGCACCCGACGATCCCAAAAATAGACTTTGTTGTGTATGCCAATGTATCTTCCTCCACTGCGTGTAATTCTGTGTTTGATAGCCCAATGGCCGTTGCTTACTTTAACCGATATATTGTATTCTCGGTTCATTCTTATCGGCAATCTGCACCAGATCACCAAAAAACCCGCTCGAAAGCGGGTTTGCAGGGTTTTTATACCGATTTGAAGTGAATGGTTCAGCCTTTGGCATTGATCAACGGATCAACCTTAAGCACCTGAGCAACCGCCTTCTTGAAGTTTGCATCATGTGGGTTCCCGATCCAGCGGATCACACCATCGGTCGACATCACCACAACGAGGGGGATGCCTCGGGATTCGAACTTGCTATAGACAGACTGATCAGCATCGAAAAGATTGCTGATCGATTCCTTATGCTCAGCAACAAAGCTCCGCACAGTCGCTTCATCTTCACGCTGACCACCGATCGCGAGCACAGCCAGATTTTCTTTGTTGTCCTTCTGAAGCTGATCGAGGATCGGCATCGCTGATCGGCATGGTGGGCACCAGGTCGCCCAGAAATCGAGAATCACAACCTTGCCTTCGGTGCTGGTCTTCTTTGAGATCCAGGTCTCGTTGCCGAGCGCGACGGGGAGTGCTTGGCCTTGGAAGTCCTTGGCGTAGAGCGAATCGCCGGTGTTGTGGGTTGGCCAAGCAGCGTTGCCATAGAGAGCGCTGTCGATCTTTGGCGTCGCTTTGTATGTAATAACAATCCTGCCCTGATCGTCGACTCCCACTTTGCCGCCCATGTCCGCATGGGCGGCACATGATGCACACATTTTGCCCTCGCCAAGCGCATCGCATGTTGCACACGCTGCGTGATCTGCCATCGTATCTTTGGCGCCTGCCTTTGCTTCACACATCGAACATTTTTTGCCGTCTTCCATCTTCTCGCACATTGCACACGATGGCTCGGCCTCGGCGGTCGCACAACATGCCTTGGCACCGTCGTCCACAGCACCCAGCCCGACGAACCCGAGGGACATCCCTGCTGATGCGATGATGATTGAAATGAAAGTCATATCCGTTACTCCTTAGAAGGTGTTGTCGCCTGCCCATCTCTCGTAGTAGAACATTCAGGCGGGTTTGATGTATCTGTGAATACCAACCGCAGCCGACACCGCGATATTCAATGAATCTACATCTTTTGTCATCTCAATCCGCACACACTGATCCGCAGCCGCCTTCACCCCTTCGCTCAAACCCGGCCCCTCCGCCCCAAACATCAACATCGGTTTGCGTATTGGTTCTATTTGATTTTTTCCCCCCTGTTTCAGGGATTCGTCGATCGTCATCGATTGGTTATCGGGCGTAAACGCGATCGAAGTAAACCCAAGCTCACCCAACTGATTCATCGCCGATTCCAGATCATCAATCGCTGCAAACGGCACATTGAGCACATGCCCCATCGAAACCCGTAAAGCCTTGCGATACAACGGGTCACAACACCGTTTGGTCATCAATATCCCGACGCCTTTGCCCCCCATCGCAGCCACCGATCGGAACACCGAACCCACATTGTCATGATTACTCAGATCCTCCATCACCACCAACGCCCGGCACCCCTTTGCCAACTCGATTGGATCAGGATTGGGCAGCCTTTGCCCACAGGCAAGCAACCCTCGGTGCATCGGGAATCCAACAATTTCATCGATCACCGTCTGTGAAGCACCATAAATCGGTACGCCTTCGGGCACCTGATCGAGCACAGCCGTGATGTTTTTGGCTCGATTCGTCGTCACCAGCACCGATTGCACCGGAAAACGCGAGCGAATCAGTTGCTCGACCACCAGCACACCCTCTGCGATAAACACCCCATCAGCGGGAGCCTTTGCCTCAGACGCGTCCGCTTCTGGGTTATGCCCTGCTTTGAGCCAGGCATCTTTTTGATTAAGAAACACCCCGATTCTCGGGTCTTTCGCATCATGGATTTCAATCATTGAGCCGATCATCCTTTCAGTACCCATTTCATTCTCTTCACGATACGAGACCGACCACCATGATCACTCCCGAAACCATGACCATCTTTCAAGCCATCATCCTCGGGTTGGTCGAAGGCATCACCGAATTCCTGCCTGTATCCTCAACCGGGCATCTGATTATCGTATCGGATCTGCTCGGGCTTGGCGACACCTTGACCCAGCGCGAAGCCGTCGACACCTTTAATATTGTCGTCCAGGGCGGCGCGATCTTGGCGGTGCTTGGATTATACTTCCCCCGTGTCATCCAGATGATCAAAGGCTTGCTCGGCAAAGACACCATCGGACTCAAGCTCGCGCTCAATATCATCATCGCCTTCATGCCCGCTGCTGTCTTGGGCGTGCTCTTCAATGATTTCATCGAAGAAAAACTCTTCAACACCCCCGCCGTCATCACCGCGCTCGCACTCGGCGGCGTCTTCATGATCGCACTCGACAAAATCAAGTTCAAAGAAGTCGACTCAGATGATGATCATTCCAACGACATCACCGAGCTAAGTTGGAAACAAGCACTCTTCATCGGGTTCATGCAGTGCGTCGCGATGTGGCCGGGCACCAGCCGATCGATGATGACCATCGCTGGCGGCGTGATCGTCGGACTCAAACCCAAACAAGCCGCCGAGTTCAGCTTCCTGCTTGGCTTGCCAACCCTCGGGGGCGCGTGCGTCTACTCACTCGCCAAGAACCTTAAGAACGCCTCCGAAATGGGCACGCCCAACATGTTCGAGACCCTCGGATGGATGCCCATCGTCATCGGCATCGTCGTTGCTGCGGTCGCTGCGGCATTGGCTGTCCGGTGGCTCGTCAACTTCCTCAACAAGCACGGGCTCGCCCCGTTTGGATACTATCGCTTGGTGCTCGCAGCAGTGCTGGGCATCTTGATCGCCACCGGCACTGTCTCGCTCGACGCGCCAGCCGCAGAACCAACGCCACTCTTGGATCTTGATCAATGAACGCTGAAACGCAAAAAACATCGTTCCCCAAAGCCCAAATCGAGATCGTCCTCCTCGAAGGCACCCATGAATCAGGCACCAGCCAACTCGTCGCCGACGGGTTCAGCGTTCGCACACACAAGGGCGCACTCGTTGGCGACGCCCTGATCAACGAAATCAAACGCGCCCACATCGTCGGCATCCGATCAAAGACCCAGCTCACCAGCGAGGTGCTGAATCAATGCGATCGCTTGCTCGCCATCGGGTGCTTCTGTGCCGGCACGAATCAGGTTGATCTTGAAGCAGCAGCCACCAAAGGCATCGCGGTCTTCAACTCCCCCTTCTCCAACACCCGCTCCGTCGCCGAACTCACCATCGCCGAAATCATCGCGCTGCACCGCAAACTCACCGCCCGCTCCCACGCCCTGCATGCCGGCACCTGGGACAAGAGCGCATCGGGCTCGCACGAAGTCCGAGGCAAAACCCTGGGCATTATCGGATACGGGCACATCGGGTCACAAATCTCGATCCTCGCTGAAGCACTGGGCATGAAGGTCCAGTTCTTCGACACCACCTCGAAACTCCCGCTCGGCAACGCAACGCCCGTCGGCTCGATAGATGAACTCTTGCGCACAAGCGATGTCATCACGATTCATGTCCCCGACACGGACACCACCCGATCCATGTTCGGCGCTGATCAAATCGCCAAGATGAAACCCGCCAGCTACCTGCTCAACAACGCCCGTGGGTCGATCGTCGATCTCAACGCGATGCGCGATGCGATTGAATCCGGACACCTCGCAGGCGCAGCCGTCGATGTGTTCCCAGATGAACCCGCCAAGTCTGGCGAATCATTCTCAAGCCCATTGCAAGGGTTGGACAATGTGATTCTCACCCCGCATGTCGGCGGCTCAACCATCGAAGCACAAGAAGCGATCGCCCTTGATGTCGCCAACAAGCTCACCCGGTACATGAACTTGGGCACCACGACCGGAGCGGTCAATGTGCCTGAGGTTGATCTTCCAGATCAACACAGAACAGATACAGACCGTTCGCACCGCATCCTTAACTTCCATACAAATGTGCCCGGCGTGCTCAACAAGATCCATGAAGCTGCTGCCGATCTGCACATTAATATCTCCGGGCAATACCTCCAAACCAACAGCCAGATCGGGTATCTCGTCCTCGATGCCGATCCCTCCAACGCCGCGGCCCTTCATGAACGGATCAACGCGATCCAAGAGTCAATCCGCACACGAATTCTCTGGTAGTTCTTGGTGGGATGGGCTTCCAGCCCACCAGAAAACCCTATTCGAGAAATTATCCTTCTGCCTGCGAACAATCCTCCCATGATCCAAGTCCAACGACCAGCCCGCTCGCTCGACCACACCCGCGTCATCGCCAATGACCTCGCAGCCGTCTTGCGCCCCGGCGACATCGTCAAACTCGTCGGCGAGATGGGCGCGGGCAAAACCACCTTCACCCGCATGCTCGCCCAATCGTTTGGCATCGCAGAGAGCGCCGTCTCATCGCCCACCTTTGTGATCATGAATATCTACGATCGTGGAAACGGGCACCCACCACTTGCGCACATGGACTGCTATCGCTTGGGCGATGAATCCGAACTCGATGCGCTCGGGTGGGATCAGATTGTTGACTCCGGCGCGATCATCCTCATCGAATGGCCCGACCGCATCGCTGGTGCGCTCCCTGATAATTGCCTCACCATTCACATCGATCATGTCGACGAGACCACCCGCCACTTCCGGTTTGAGATCCCTAAATCTTGGCTCGATCGCGCCGGATTCGATGCGATCCGCCCGCGCCCGGACACCACTTGTCCAACCACCGGCACCGTGGTCCCGGGCGACAGCCTGACCTGGCCGTTTGCTTCTGAGCAAGCCCGGATGGCCGATCTCAACGCGTGGTTCAACGAAAAGCACACCATCTCGCGCCCGATCGAGCAAACGGATATCGAACTGGGCGAATAACTCCCTGTCCCTCCCCAGAACCTTCTTGTCCCTCCCCCGTCCTGACGGGGGAGGTGGCTGCGTCTTCGCAGACGGAGGGGGTTCTCTCCTCTTTGCCCCTCCCTGCGCCCCGCGGGGAGGTGTCGAACGAAGTGAGACGGAGGGGTGTCTTCGTATTTCTTCTCTTGATGATATATGAAGAATAAAGAGAAGACACCCCTCCGTCTGCTGCGCAGCCACCTCCCCGCGGGGCGCAGGGAGGGACAAGAGAAAGCCCCCCTCCGTCTCACTTCGTTCGACACCTCCCCCGCCAGGACGGGGGAGGAACAAGAAACGCGCTCGGCAAGGTGATACTGTTGAGGCATGCTTACACTTGCCCAAGCCGAGCCTCAATCCGCTGCCAACGCCTGGTCGCTGTTTGTCGATTCGTTCGATATCTTCTCTGTCGCCCTGATCATCGGCTCGCTCTTTGCGATGACCCTGATTGTGCGCATCATCATGGATGCTCGCCGATCAGTCATCGCACCCGAATCAACCTTCCAGAATTTGCGTGAGCACCTCATCCAAGACAACCTGGGCGGGTTTGAAAAGGGACTCGCTGAAGACGGCTCAATTGTTTCGATCGCGTCGAGTGCTGCATATCGTGCGAGAAGCGGAGGAAAAGACGCGATGCGCGACGCTGCCGAACTCGCAGCCTCCAACGCATGTGCCCGATGGGTTCGCCCGCTTGATACCCTCCGAATCATCGGCGAACTCGGCCCATTGGTCGGGCTGGCCGGCACGGTGTGGGGGATGATTATTGCGTTTGTTCGGCTCGGACAAGCTGGCGGCTCGGCGGGCCCGACCGATCTCTCGCTCGGTATTTCCAAAGCATTGTTCCACACCATGCTCGGGCTTGTGCTTGCGGTTCCGTGTTTGTTGATCTATGGGCTGTACCGTTCGGTGGTCGAAAAACACTGCAACACCGCGATGGCCCAAGCGGGCGAAATCGTAGATATGATTCCGGTTGATCGCTCTCAAAACAGCGAGCACCCACACGCATGAGAGCCCGCTCGATCATCTCGAACGAGGGCAGCGGCGCTCGGATTAATGTGACTCCCATGATCGATGTGGTCATGGTATTGATCGTGTTTTATCTGCTCGTCGGCCAGCTCGCTATTGATCGCAAAGCCGCGATCGAACTCCCATCATCATCGATCGGGATCGAAGAAACCAAAGAGCAAGATCCAATTATCATCGGGATTACCGCAGATGGATCGCTCACCATCAATGGCAACGCGATCGACTCCAACCGATTCGCCGGCGAGATCGCAGGCATGCACACCCGCGCGCCGGGCACGCCGATCCGCATCCGTGCGCACCGCGATGCGCCCTTTGGTGTTGTTCGCCCGATTATGAATCAGCTCCGCGATGCGAAGATTTCCCGCGTCGGACTCGTCACGGAGCAACGCCCGTGAACGATTCAAACGCCGAGCACAAACGCCCTCGCCCGCTCAAGCAGCGCACTGTTTTAACGCGTTCATCACGGTTTGGCCCGAACATGACCCCGATGGTGGATGTGACGCTCGTGATCCTCATCTTCTTCATGGCCAGCGCGTCCATCGCAGGATATGAGTGGTTTTTGCGGGCAGAACTTCCAGAAGTTCAAGATCCTGATCTTGTCAGCTCCGGGTTTTCACTCCCTACTCCGATGCTCAGAGCGGATCTGTTTCTCCAAAATGATCGCATTCTTATACGCGGGATCGGCGACGAGCCCCGAACGCTTGATGTGGTGATCGGACAACTCAAAGGCATGGATCCATCAGCTACCAGCGGGCTTATTTTGAGCATCCGGGCTGCAGACGATGTGCCCTATTGGGCGATCGTTGCCCTTCACGACGCAGCGGCATCGATGTCGATGCGTGTCGCGATCCGATGAACCATCAGGAATAAAAGCCAGAACTAGGAATCGTCTGCGATCACAAAGATCTGCAGCTTGTGCCCTTGGGCTTTGAGCCCGCGGGCGTTGCAGATCTGATCTCGTAATGCGATGAGTTCGGGGAGTTCGAGCGTCTCGACTTCGCCGGTATCGACATGAATGATCAGCGTGTTGCCCTGCTTGCCAAAGGCAAGCTGGTAGTGAGACTGATCACGATCGAACAAAACCTGCTGAACAATCGAGCACGATTCGAGCAGCTTGAGCGTTCGATAGACGGTGGCCTTTGATACGGAATAGCCTTTGGCTTTGAGCGCATCAAGAAGCTGATCGGCTTCAAACAATCCATCAAACTCGATGATCGTATCGAGAATCCGAGCGCGTTCGGGGGTGTATTTAAGCCCCTCTTCTTTCAATGCACGACGAAAGACCGCACACAAAGGCTCAATGATTGCCAACGAATCATCATGCCCATGAGCACCATCTGTCGGCACCGGCTTAATTGGTTCTAAACCCATGCTCGATTCTAGGGGCATCACAGCTCCGAGTTGAGCCCATCACGATACAATCACACACATGGAGACCCAGCCAAAATCCTCAAATGCCAATATACGAGCGATCGCGCTGTATGCACTCTTGGCGGCCGCCTTCGCGCTGCTCGTGCTCTCTCTGGGCAACCCAGACGAACGAGCCGACCGAGTCATCGCCGTGATCTTTATCATACTCAATAGCTTCTGGATCCCAGCCGTGTATCTGATCGGGGCGTTCGGGCTTGGTCGAGTTGTCCGAAAATGGGTTGCTCAGCTCCAAACCCGGTGGATCATCGAGCTGGCAACGGGCTTGACCATCACGCTGACACTCACACACGCCTTGGGCGTGCTTGGCTTGCTCAATCCGATCACCGCATGGATGATCACAGGCTTGGGTTGTCTATCACTCCTCCAAGATCGGGCAACATATACGCCATCGATCGCCCAATCGATCCGGCGCATTCGGGTTTCTGTTCCGGGCATTGCGTTTGTGTTGGGTTGCGTATTGGTCGTGTTGATGAGTTGCGTCCCGCCCGGTATTTCTTGGGACTCGGAATATGGAAGCTACGACGCGCTGAGCTATCACCTTGAGCTCCCGCGCGAATGGCTCGAAGCAGGGCGTATTTTTCCCAGCGAGCACAATGTCTATTCGTTCTTACCGAGCTACATAGAAGCTGCCTATCTCCACTTTGCGCACCTCGCAG
This sequence comes from Planctomycetota bacterium, assembly GCA_024280755.1. GTDB lineage: Bacteria > Planctomycetota > Phycisphaerae > Phycisphaerales > UBA1924 > UBA1924. The sequence goes on along the minus strand of JAJRPN010000036.1, from coordinate 18,642 downwards.
GCGTAAAACCAACAATGCCCTCGGGGCTTTCGGACATGCTCGCCAATGAGGCGCGCGTTGCGATGAGTACGCATCTCTTCTCAGCCCTTTTGCTTATCATCAGCTCGCTGGCAATCGGCGCACTCACCAAGCGAATCATCGAGCTCTCTCTACCAAACGCCAACCCCAAAGCGCCCGCGTTGTGCGCACAGGCGTTGATGATGTGCACGCCCTGGCTCACGCTCGTTGGATCGTTGTCCTACAACGAAACGGGTGTGCTTTTGCTCGGGATCGGTGCGCTCGCGGTCGCACTCGAACAATCGATCAATCCCAACACCCGATCCATGCTTGCGGCCTTCATTGTTGCTGGCGCGTGTAGTTGCAAACCCACCGCGATCTTCCTCCTCGCCCCCGCTGTCGGGGTGGTGCTTCTCTCTACAACTCCCTTGCGCCAATGGCTCAAACCGATCGCACTTGGGTTGTTCGTCGGGTTCATCACACTCTCCCCCTGGTTGATTCGCAATCAAGTTGCAACAGGGAGTATCGTGTTTCCCCAGGGGGCATCTGTCTTTGGCGTTGCCCATTGGACACAAGCCCAGCACGATGTGTATCAAGCCGCCCATCATTTTCAAGGCTCTGTTGCGCAACGCCTCTCAATGCTTGTCATTCCAGATCGAGCTGGAACAGACCACGCATCAACCTATCGCGGGTTCACCAATATGCAATGGGCACTCACCCCTTGGCTTGGTTTCATTGGGTGCGTTGTGCTTTTACTCAACAAAAAAACACGAACACTTGGTCAAATCGCAACCCTGAGCATCGCGCTACCAATCGTTGGTTGGCTTGCCTTGACCCATCTCCAATCAAGATTCCTCATCCCCATTGCGCCGCCTTTGATTCTTGCTGGAACGATCGCGCTCGCTGTCATTCCCAATCTTCAACTCCAACGAACCATCATCGCCATACTCACCTCATGGGCATGCCTATGGACAGCCTTTGTGGTTTCCATCCAGCTCAAGTCAGACCCGTTTGCAACGCTTGTCTTTGGCACGAATATCTACACCGGCGAGATCAATCCAGAAATAGCCCCCTGGACCAGCACCCTCAATACCATTCTTGAACCAAACGAAACAGTCTATCTCCTCGGCGATGCTACCGCCTTTTATGTCCGCTCTCCACTCATCGTCAACACCGTGTATGATCGCTGGCTGATCCAAGATGCAATCGAAGCACACCCGCACACACCGAGCAAATGGTCGGCATCGCTTCTCGATGCGGGTGTTGATGTCGTGGTTATTGGAATGTCCGAAATCAACCGTTTCGATCAATCGGGATGGCTCCCAGAAACAATCGACACCAACGAACTTCGAGAGTGGATCAAATCGCTCCCCGAGCCGATATATATCTGGAACTTGCCACAAAGCACCGAACCAATCCGTGCTGCGTATCGTTTAAGGAATCCATGAGCGAACCCATCGAATATAACGCGCCGAGCAAGAAACGATCGATCCCGATGATGGTTGTGCAGATCATCGGATTCCTCGGCTCGATCTCTGCGCTCGGGTGGGCGGTAAGCGTTGCGCTTCGCCAAGAAAACCGCGACCAGCTCGCCAAGCTCTCGCAAGCAACACCGGGCGAACTCTTCATGCTCATGGGGCTGGCAACGATCTCCGTCGGATTCAACGGCATGCTCTTCTGGGTGGTCATCAACCCTGTCCACAAGCTCCGCCCCACCGATGTCATCGCGACCAACGCGATTTCGACACTGCTCGCGTATCTCCCGTTCAAGCTGTCGATTGTTTCGCGATTTGTGATTCATAACCGGCGCGACAAGATCCCCATCTTGACCATCGGCGCTTGGATCGTCGCTGTTACGCTCCTTATGCTCGCGGTGTTCGGACCGATCACCTTGGCGAGCCTGTGGCAACGAGAGATCAACCCCGCATGGATCGCTGTCTCTGCCGTCGGCATCATCACCTCGACCATCATCGGCTCACTGATCGCCCAACAACTCGAAGGCGAGAAAGGAACACGCCGAATCGCAAAGCTCTTGGGCGAAAAAATTACCTCCTCAGACTCCTACGCCCGGCTCCATATCGGGTTCAAAATGCTCGCCAATATCAAAGCGGCCATCATCGGCAATCTCTTTCGCGTGCTCGATATCTTCTCGTTTGCCCTGCGGTTCTATGTCGCAGCCATCGTGCTTGATTTACCGATCTCGGCGACCGATTCGTTGCTCTTGGGCGCGACCTACTTCCTGATTGGCATGGCTTCACCCGTTGGTATGCTGGGCACGCGCGAAGCGGGTACCATCGCCATCGCTTCGATGGTCGGCATCTCATCGGCTGCTCTGACTGAAAATCAAAGCGGGGAGACCCCGATCATCATCGCCGTCCTCTTCGTGACCGCCATCGAAGCGATCGTCAACCTCGCCTGTGCGGGCTTTGGGCTTGCATGGCTCAAAGCAAGGCCCGGCTTGGCTCAAGTTGATCAATCGACCTCGCCCTGATGGCGCAGGTGTCATACGATTGTGTAATGAAAATTGCACTCGCCCAACTCAACCCAACCGTCGGTGATCTCGCAGCCAACAGCCGCAAGATTATCGATGCCATCACCAACGCACGCGGCCAGGGCGCCGAGCTCGTTGTCTTCTCCGAACTCGTGATCTGTGGCTATCCGCCTCGTGATTTACTCCTGGTCGAAGGGTTTGTCGAAGAGTGCGCTGCGATGGTCAAATCTATCGGCGAAAACCACACCAAAGACATCGCCATCATCATCGGATCGCCGTTGCCAGACGATGATCAAAGTGGCATTGCCAACTCGCTGCTCGTCTACAGCAACAACGAGTACATCAACTACTACGACAAACGCCTGCTCCCCACTTACGATGTGTTCGATGAAGACCGCTACTTCACCCCAGGAAACGAACATCGCATCGTTGAAGTTGGCACAACAAAGATCGGGCTCGCGATCTGTGAAGATCTCTGGAAGGGCGGCGACGCGGGGTTCTCAAATCGCTACACCGATGACATCGATCCGGTCTCCGAACTGATCCGCGCCGGCGCACAGATCATCATCGCTCCTTCTGCGTCCCCGTTTGTTTTAGGAAAATCGCATAAACACATCGACATCCTCGCAGCCCACGCACGCACCCATTCGGTGCCGGTGGTCTCGGTCAATCAGGTGGGCGCAAACGATGACCTTGTCTTTGCCGGGCAATCAACCGTCGTCAATGAACGCGGCGAAGTCTGTGCCCAATGCAAATCATTTGCCCAAGACCTTGTCATCGTCGACACCGACAACCTCAAGCCAATCGAACAAACAACGCTCCCCGACGAACACATCATCATCAAAGCACTCACACTGGGCATCCATGACTATGTCACCAAGTGCGGGTTTAAAAAAGTCTGCCTCGGGCTCTCGGGAGGCATCGACTCGGCAATCGTCGCCGCCCTGGGTGTTCGCGCATTGGGCAAAGACAATGTCCTAGGCGTATCAATGCCCGGCAAGTTTTCGAGCGATCACTCCAAGGCCGATGCCTATGACCTCGCTGACAACATGGGCATGAACTGCATCACCATGCCGATCGAGACTGGTTTTCGAGGGGTTTGCGAGTCGCTCAACCCGGCATTCATCTCGATCGACCAGCCAACACTTGGTGAATCGCTCCCCGATCTCACCCAAGAAAATCTCCAATCTCGCATCCGAGGCACCATGATGATGGCCCTCTCCAATCGTACCGGCGCACTCGTGTTGACCACCGGGAACAAATCCGAGATCGCTGTCGGCTATTGCACACTCTACGGCGACATGAACGGCGGGCTCGCGGTCATCGCCGACATCCCAAAGACAATGGTCTTCAAAGTATGCCGATACATGAACGAACACTTCGCATCGCTCGGTTATGATTCTCCACCGATCCCGGTCAACACCATCGAGAAACCACCGAGCGCAGAACTCGCCCCAAATCAGCTCGATTCCGATTCACTCCCCGACTACACCATCCTTGATGAGATCGTCGAACGCCACATCGAAGGCCACCAAAACGCTTCAAGAATCATCGAAGAAACAAGCTTCGATACCGATACCGTAAATCGAATATGCAAGCTCATCGACCGCAATGAATACAAGCGACAACAGATGGCGGTGGGTTTAAAGGTCACCACCAAAGCCTTCGGCCCCGGTCGACGCATGCCCATTGCCCACCGTTGGACTCGCTGACTTATCAATTTCCTGTATCTTTTAGCCGCAGAATCTGCTACACTCAATGAATCCACCAACGAGCACAAGAGGGAACACAATGAATCATAGAATCACAATCGCACTCTGTATTTTCGCATCCTTAGCTGCTGCTGATATTGAGATCGAAGGCACAGCCCTTGCGCTCGCATCAAGGAGTGGACAAGAAGACCGACACACCATCGATCTCTCAACCACTGCGATCCCCAGCGGCACAGTTGAGGCTTTCTTTCTCGATGCAAACGCTCATGTCAGTGTCACGCTCACATCTGCAAGTAACATTTCAACAGTGCATGTTGTGCATACACTCGATACCGGCTCTGTTCCTGTGGGTAGCGGCGCGACCGACGGGCAGTTTATATTCACCGTCCCACAAGACACCGAGTTTGAGTTTACTGGGCTACTCGAAACAATCACAGATATACCATCAATTGGCCCCGTTATACGAATTCGCCAGCAACCTTCTGGCACCATTCGATACATTGCGACTCCCAACTTTGGGCACCCGAACAGGCCTGTAGATTTTAGTGCGATCCTATCTCAAGGCACACTCAACGCGGGGACCTATGAGCTGAGCTGGTTCCATGCTGCAAACTATACATCAAGCACTTCTCCAGCGATCGGAAACGGGGACTTCACCCTTACCCTCACCGTTCCCGGTTGCAATGCCGCAGACTTTAACGCCGACGGCGTACTCAACTTCTTTGATGTCTCCGCATTCCTCGCAGCATTCAGCGCGATGGATCTCTCGGCAGACATCAACAACGACGGGCTGCTCAACTTCTTTGATATCTCTTCGTTCCTTGCAGAGTTTGCAACTGGTTGCCCTTAACAATCTGAATCTACTGCCAAAGTTTTTACCCACCGATCTTCATCGGCGACCGATCGCCCACACTCAGGACACACATTCGACTCAAGCTGATACAACGAATACCCACACGCACACCGAGGCTCCTCAACCTCAACCCGGATTTTAAGCCGACATCCTGTGCATCGTGATTCTCGATCTGCAACTGCTTTGGTAGCTGATCCACATCGAGGACAGGTCATTGACACTTGTATTGCAGACCCAATCAGCCCAGGCTCATCTTCGCCGGGCTTGGGAGCAAACATCGCGATCGCAATCGTGGCGATGGTTGTCCCCGCGGTGACGATCGCACTCATCCCCATAATCCGAATGTGCATCCTCCCCCAATAACCGAACCCCTCTTGTACGAATCCAACAAGAACAACGCCCGCAGTGAACAATCCCATCAAGAGTGCGGCCCATCTGATCGCACTACTACTCAGTTGTGTCGGTTTAATCGGCCATATAAAAAGTAGATGCGAGAAACAGCTCCCGATAGTCAACGCGATCGCACCTGATACCCAAATGTAGTTCTCCCACCGCCATTCCAATACCCGCTCAAACCATATCCCAACCAAAAACAGGATCAGCGAAACAACAAACCCGGCCACGCACCCCCGCCGAACCCATCGCATCCGACCGCCGAAGGTCATGACCAGCATGATACCCAAAGCGTATAACCCGATGAGAACAAGCGAACCCAAAATTCGGTCGCTGACTATTCGACGAGGAAACAAAATTGCAACCGCGCCCGTCAACATGGCCAAACCTACAAACCCAAGAAATCCAAACAGCGCCATCTGCTTTCGACTCATTGTCGTCCCCAATCCGAATCGTACCCTACATGCCCAATGCCTATTCGGGCAAATCCGTCACCAGGTTCCAGCATACCGAGTTGTAGAATCTGTGCCGGCATCACGGTTGGCAAGTTGATGCAACCGCTTCGCCAACTGGCGAAGATGCAACGCGTCGTGCGCACACCATGCAGCAAGTAAATCCGAAGCCACCATATCACCAAACTCTGGATGAACCTTGGTGCTTGACCAATCAGGATTCTCCAAAGAACCAAGCTTCTCAATGTTCTGTGCCCGTAAATCGACAAACCGTGCGAGCTCGGCTTTGAGATCACGCGATTGATACCCGCGCGAAGCCGCCCACCCCTCAGGATCAATCCCCGGCCAATCCATTGCAGGATCTTCAAGTGTCAAAAAGACACGCGTCGGAAAATCTTCCGCTTCTTCATCCGCAAGGTGACACACGATTTCAAGCGCCGACCATGAAGCCGCATCAGGCTTCCAAACCACATCCGTCGAAGAAAAACAGCGCACAACCGCAGGTAATGCGTGCGAAAACCGCGCGAGCCGACCAATGAGGGTTTCAGAATCAAACCCTGCTTTATATGTCCCCTCGCCGGTCATCAACTGCTTCCCGCACGCATCCGATCGATCCCTTTCGGGTATGGATAGCTCGGGAACACCCCAACATCTGCACAGTGCCACATTCCAGGCGAAGGATACACATCCCCTCGGAATCCTGAATCGTGCATCGTCTGCGCAACCGTTTCAAAGCTTGGCTCATCAAGATGTTGATCATCAATCACCAACTTGTTCGACATCGCACCCAAAAACGATACCGAACACACCGGCCGACGATCCGCACGACCTTGCAGCATCTTGTTAATCGTCTGGAACCCGCGTGAAAGATCGCCCGTTGTAAAATATTCACGCCCCCGCGGACGCAACAACGCAAGCACCAACACCGAATCCAAATCATACTTCAAAATGTAAGGCTCACGATCATGCGCCGCATGCACCTGCGCCGATTCCTGGAACATCTTGGCATAACTCGTCACCGCCGCAGGCGACCACTGCGAAGTCGTCAACAACGAAACAATCTGTGCGATCACCCCATGCGAGTTATCCGAATCATTCACCCCACAAATCACCGCCCGATATCGACCATCGAGCACATCAGCGAGCAGATCCTGCCCCCACATCACCCGAAGCCGAGACCCCGCCTGGGGCGCACCATGATCCGAAGGCAACAACGACACCCGATCCGGAAAGTTCTCCGGCGAAAGCAAATCATCCGCCCCATCATTATACAACTGAACACTCGTATTCTTTGGCATAGTGTACTCCTCTATTGACATCTGATTGTATGCCCATCAGCCAATCGGTTCGTTTAATCATCTGCATCCAATTGGAAATCAATGGAAAGTCAAAACGCAAAAAAGCCCTTCAAGCATTACCTTGAAGGGCTCTAAAGTTGGCGATAACCTACTTTCCCGCTGAACAGTATCATCGGCATGTCGGGCTTAACTACTGTGTTCGAGATGGGAACAGGTGTGACCCCGACATTATGGTCACCAACAATCACGAAACAAACCGATTCCTCGATTTGCCATGACTGACAAAGATTTCGACGAGCGGAAGCCACTGAGCGAACTCAGTAGCTTTGACAAATATACTTGATTACTTAAAATCTCTTTTACTTTAAAAATCTCAACACGCGTTGAAATGGTTCTGAAACCATCTCGACCTGTTTCGATCAAACTTGTTTCACCACTGTTTGCACAGCGGATTATCTTTCGCTGCGTAGGCAGCGAACTCAAACAAGCCAATCGGCACTTGGTCGGAATGATCAAACCTTCGACCGTTAGTACCGCTCAGCTGAAGACTTCTCAGTCCTTACACTTGCGGCCTATCAACCAGGTAGTCTCCCTGGGGTCTCTCGTTAAAAACTAGCAAACCTGATCTCGAGGGGGGCTTCCTGCTTAGATGCTTTCAGCTGTTATCCCTGCCCGACGTAGCTACCCTGCGATGCGCTTAGCAGCGCAACAGGATCACCAGGGGTCAGTCCAACCTAATCCTCTCGTACTAAAGTTGACTCCTCTCAAGTTTGCAACGCCCACAGCAGATAGGGACCGACCTGGCTCACGCCGGTCTGAACCCAGCTCGCGTACCGCTTTAATAGGCGAACAGCCTAACCCTTGGGACCGCCTACAGCCCCAGGATGCGATGAGCCGACATCGAGGTGCCAAACCGCTCCGCCGCTATGGACGCTCGGGAGCGATAAGCCTGTTATCCCCGGAGTACCTTTTATCCGATGAGCTACGACGCTTCCACACGCGATCGCAGGATCACTAGAGCCCTCTTTCGAGACTGCTCGTCCTGTCGGACTCGCAGTAAAGCTAGCTTGTGCTCTTACACTCTGAAACACGGTTTCCATCCGTGCTGAGCTAACCTTTGCGCTCCTCCGTTACTCTTTAGGAGGAGACCGCCCCAGTCAAACTACCCGACACACACTGTTCCCTGCCCGGCTTCACGGGAATCAGGGTTAGGCAACAAACTCAAGAAGAGTGGTATCTCAACAACGGCTCCACAAGCACCTGAATGCTCGCTTCAAAGCCTCCCACTTATCCTGCACATCATGTGCTCGTTACCAATATGAGCCTGCAGTAAAGGTTCACGGGGTCTTTCCGTCTTGCTGCGGGTAGGCGGCATCTTCACCGCCACTACTATTTCACCGAGTTGGTCGTGGAGACAGTGCCCCAGTCATTACGCTATTCATGCGCGTCGGAACTTACCCGACAAGGAACTTCGCTACCTTAGGACCGTCATAGTTACGGCCGCCATTGACCCGTGCTTAAGTCGTGAGCTTCTCCGAAGATAACCCACTTCCGTGACATTCGGGCATTGGGCAAGCGTCACACTGTATACATCCTCTTGCGAGTTAGCACAGTGCTGTGTTTTTGATAAACAGTTGCCAGGGCCTTTTCTCTGCGCCCCGAAGGGCCTCCTTCTCGCGAACTTACGGAGTGATTTTGCCTAATTCCTTCACGACCATTCTCTCGAGCGCCTGAGGCTATTCGCCTCGTCTACCTGTGTCAGTTTTAGTACGGGACATATATCGCCCACATAACTTTTCTAGGAACTCCCTCCCCCTTCAACGGCCCGAAGGCCTGGACGTCTAACAGTCCAGAAGAGCTTGGAAATCCGCATTATGCTTTGATCTTTATATGTGCGTAGGAATATTAACCTACTGTCCATCGACTACGCCTTTCGGCCTCGCCTTAGGACCCGGCTAACCCTGGGCGGATTTACCTTCCCCAGGAAACCTTAGACTTACGGCGAAAAGGATTCTCACCTTTTTTATCGTTACTCAAGCCCGCATATTCACTTCCATACGCTCCAGCAACCCTTTCGGATAACCTTCAACGCTGAATGGAACGCTCACCTACCACTTCTTACGAAGTCCGCAGCTTCGGTATCATACTTATTCCCGATCATTATCGGCGCCAAATTCCTCGACCAGTGAGCAGTTACGCACTCTTTAAATGATGGCTGCTTCTAAGCCAACATCCTGGTTGTCACGGCAATCTGACTTCCTTAAGAACTGAGTATGATTTGGGGACCTTAGCTGGCGATCTGGATTATTCTCCTTTTGACTACGGATATTTTCACTCGCAGTCTATCTCCCAGGACTTGGCTATTGGTATTCGGAGTTTGGTTAGAAGAGGTACCCTAGACGGGCCCGCCTTCTATCCAGTAGCTCTACCCCCAATAGTTGCCTCCTGAGGCTAACCCTAAAGTTATTTCGGTGAGAACAAGCTATCTCCCGGTTTGATTGGACTTTGACCCCTCCCCACAGTTCATCCCACAACTTTTCAACGTTGACGGGTTCGGGCCTCCAGCGGGTTTTACCCCACCTTCACCCTGACCATGGGTAGATCACACGGGTTTCGTGTCTAGCCCCTGCGATTAAACGCCCTATTCAGACTCGCTTTCGCTCCGCCTCCGGCCCGTTAGGCCTTAAGCTCACCACAGAGACTAACTCGCGGGCTCATTATGCAAAAAGCACGCCGTCACCCCGTAGGGCTCCGACCGCTTGTAGGCATACGGTTTCAGGTACTATTTCACCCCCCTAATAGGGGTACTTTTAAACATTCAGTCACCTTACTGTTTCGCTATCGGTCGTCAAGGAGTACTTAGCCTTGGGAGGTGGACCTCCCATGTTCAACCCGGGTTCCACGAGCCCGAGCCTACTCGAGGGCTGAGTGGCTACATTCTGCTACCGGACTTTCACCGTCTTTGGTTTTGCATTCCAACATATTCACAGAGTTCACCACCATCCGATTTCGCTCGCCGCTACTTACGGAGTCGCATATTGCTTTCCTTTCCTCTGGGTACTTAGATGTTTCAGTTCCCCAGGTTTGCCTCGTACACCTATGCATTCAGTGCACGATACCCTTGCGGGTGGGTTTCCCCATTCGGACATCTATAGATCACAGCCTGGTTACCGGCTCCCTATAGCTTTTCGCAGGTTCCAACGTCCTTCATCGCCTCTTGACGCCAAGTCATCCACCGTATGCCCTTCGTGGTTTGATCAATCCGACCTGATGCCGATCCTCTGTATAAAACAGCAATCAACAACATTCCGAACATCTCTTACGACCTCCCTTGCCTGCCGGCAAGGTCTATCGACCTGCTTGAATCATCCCGTGAAGGAAAGCGATTCAAACAAGCACCATTTCAGACGCATCTTGAGAATTTCTCAGTTAGTATATTTGCCGAACTCAGCCTGATGAACAGCTCGTAAAAGCCATTCCCGCGCCTCCTTTGAAGCACGGTCATCTGAGTTCCGCTCGTCGTAATCCACTTGTCAAAGATGCTGAATCTTGGTCAGGCCAGCTGGCCAAGTTTCGTTTGCGTCGTTTGGACGCGGGGAGATAATAGGCAGCATAAATGCGTCGTCAAATTGCAAGGGCAACAATTCAGCTCCTTATCTCACAATTCTTTACAACGATTCCCCTCGCCCTCCCACTTCTCACCAATCGAGCGCAATCTGTGCCCAAAACCCACCGAATTCATGCCTTATATGCCCAATTCAGCGCAGTAAAAAGCCCCATGACCGAAATCATGAGGCTCAGTTATTCTTCAAGTTTTTTCCTTAAGGCTCTTTGGGTTCAAAGAGTTCCGCTGCAGGCGACTTGGCAGGAGCACCAGGCGCACGAAGCTCGTGAGAGGACGCTGATTTGGACACAAACGCATACGCCAGCGACGCCTCATCACCCAAATCAGAGCGAACCAGCAAACTTCCGTCCTTTCCACGCAATACGGCCTGCATTGGAATGGCCTGACGCCCAAACTGGACCACCGAGCTCCCTTGCCCTGTATACACATCGAGCAAGAATACACCTAGATCGATCTTGATCCGGCTAGAAAGCTCTGTGATCCCATCAGGAAGCTCAGAATCTTTCTCGCTGAGTGCTTCGACAGCCTTGGCAGCCTCTTGCACATCAACAACCGACGAGTCGAACATCAGTAAATCGCCCGACATCCGAATCGTCGCAGCCAACTCATCACCAGGTGCGACCTTGAGCGATGATTTGCGATACTGCCCGTAGAAAATCTTGTACAACTCAATATTGGCCTGCGTGCCGTTGGTGCCGCCGGTGACGAAGAAGTATTCCTCAGCCCCCACTACAACTGAATCGGACCACTTTGACCATTCACCACGCGAGAGCGGGTTCTTGGTCAATGCCTGCTGATCAGCATCATCAGGATCAAGCTCGCTGCTCTTGCGAAACAATGGGTTGTTCAATACAACCCGTGTACGATATCGATAGGTCGCCCCTGGTTCGACACCAAGATCGTGTGCCCAAAGAGCGACCGCTTCTTGTTCAAGGATCGGTTTCGCTTCAACATCAGCACCACGGCCAAGTCGGCCACGAATCGTATCTTCTACTTCTACACCAAGGTCTTTGAGCTGTTCCTTCAGATCCTTGATCTTCTTCTCAGCTCGTTTAATCAACCTTGGATTTGGTTTAAAACCGGGGTTTTGCGTGTTTCCTGGGTCACGGCCAGGATCTCGCCCGGTTTTGCCGCCTGGCCCAGGATTCGTCTGCTGCGCAGGTCGACCGTTCTGAAGCCGATCGAGCTCCATAATCGCAAGACCCAATCGACGCTGGAGCTTGGCAATCTTCGAAGCTTCGGTTTCATCGCCCGAATCAATCGAATCGCTCGGCGGTGCCCACGCCATGCCCGCGATGGTTGGCGGGAACATCGGACGAGCAACCTCATTTTCAACGCTCGCAGCCGTCTTAACTAACTCGGTGAGCTCCAAAAGACCCGCATCATCATCAATAGCACGCATTGGGATCGGTGTATGCGGAGGCGTCACAATTGGCTGAACCTCGCCCCATGACCCATCATCCATCAACTTCTGTCGCTCAGCTTCAAAGCCCAAGATTGCCATGCCTGTCGCCGACCAGAATCGTCGAGGAATCGCGGTCCCTGAATCATTCTTGCCAAGCAAGACCGCTTCGAGATCCTTGCCATTGAATGTCGCTTCGATCGAAACCGATGCGAAATCAAAGGGCTGGGCTGAGGGTATAAACTGCCCATACTCAGGAACCACACCCACCGCATACGGATCAAGCGTTGACCATAACGATGCAGCAACCGGACGAGTAGTCATCGGCACCTGCAAACCAGCAACCGGACCTTCGCCCCCGCCAATTGTGCGATCTGGAATCTCGATCCCACTAGTGATATCGACACCTTGACCAAGCGATGACGAAAGCCGAAGCAATCCGCCAGAGTTGGCAAACGCATCGTTGTATCGCTCAACAAGATCTACATGTGCAAGCTGGGGGAGTTCCGGATTACGATCCGAAAGCTGGCTCTGTAACTGCGTCGCTTGTCCTTCAAGCGAGGTATAGATCTGGCTCGGAGAAACCTTTCGGTTCCCCACATTCACATCATTGGGTCGGCTCACGAACTGCATCGAGATTACCGCCAAGAAAAGCACAAGCATGACTCCGAGCACAATCTTTTCGATGTGCAGCTCGAGTGGGTTGACGCCTTTGAGTTTCATATCAGTCTCATTTCAATAAAAGGAATCGGATTAGCCGTCAGATTCTTCGAGTTCATTTGTCAAAGGAATACCCAACGCAGTCTTCACCGGATCAGGCATGATCGGTGTCATCCACGAACGGAGCCACACGCTTTCGATCGTGATCGACGCACGCACGACATGGTCTTCACCATAGTAATAACCATTTCCAAGGTCTTCCCACACATCAACCTGTTCAAGATCGACATCGATTACAGTCATATAATTGGTTTTGCCGATCGCATCGATAAACCGAGGCAGATCTTGCGAAGATGCGACCACAACGATGTCAATCGTCCGCACATCAAACGCGCTCATCGCATCGCCACCTGCTCTACCAGTAAAGCTTGCCTTTGGGCCATCCTTGGAGCTAGGAATGCTTGCTTGTTGCCCGCCCCCACTTCCGCCGCGACCACGACTACCGCCTCCCTGATATCCAGCCGTTGGATCCGTAGCTGTATCGGTCACCGCTCCAACAGCATCACTCACCTCAAGCTTGGAAACCCGGATCAACTCAATGCTCTTGACCGGCGCAACAGGCACAGCCATCGCACCCGTTTGGGCATCAGTATTCGCCAAAGCAGCAGCTTCGAGTACATCCGAGATCATCCAATAATCCCAAAGCCAGGTAAACACAACCGATTCATTAATCGCACTCACAACCTGAGCCTCGCCAGGAACGATTGAATACGCACCCTTCGAGCGAGCATTCACATTGGCATCGCTATTGACAATCGCATCCGTCGAGCAATAAAAAGTCAGCGACTTCGCACGCCCAATATACTCACCCATCCGACGAGCGATCATGTCGTTGCTCAACGACTTAATCTGCTCGGGGGTCATTCGGCCATCCGCGTTTTCGCTTTCATACACCTTCTGCTGCTCGTCGCGTGCATCAATAATGGTCGCGAGCAAACTCTCGGCATCTGGTGGCGAGCCGGCGTTGAGCCGTTGGAGCTTGCGTTGATACACCGAAGGGTTCGCCTCGGTCCCAACGATCAGCTCGCTCATCTCGCGCCCAAGTCGTTTTTGAGTCTTGTTGTCTGGAGCCTTAGGCAAAATCCCAAGAACCAGCTCAGCATGCCCTTCTTGATTAAACGCGGTCCCGCGTTCAACCACTTCACGAACCTGATCTTCGCGCTCACCCTTACGAGCAGCATAAAAATCCGTCACCGCGCTGTTTGGGGCGCGAGACTCTGACAAATCTTCTTCGCCTTCGAGAACAGCTGGGAGCGAGTAGTTAATCGATCCCTTGCGCGTGAGCTTGCTCTTCTCGCTTTTATACGCCTTGTCGGCTTCTTCGTGCACGCTCTTGTTCCACCCATTGGCGAAAAAGAACCCGGTCGGCAAGAAGGCCAAAATCAGCACGACCGAAATCGTGACAAACAAGTTTGCTTTGATAAATCCGATGATCTTACTCATGGCTCTTCTCCGTTATTTTCTATGCCGTCCATCGGATCAAGCACCGCGTACCAAGTCAATACAACCTTTGTCATCGCTGCATCCGTATCCGTGTCATCCACAGGACGGACGATCGGCGCCATGCTATCAATATTGCCGCTGCGTGTTGAGCCCCCGCCACGGGCACCGCCGCGAACACCACCAATGTTTCCAGTGGCGCGTGTTGGACGCGCCGTTCGAGTTGCCCCCCCACGACGACCAATCGTTGTACCGTCGTCCCAAGGCTCCTTCTGAGAAACAACAACCGTGTACATCGTGTCGTCACGATCGAGCTGCTCACGCAGAATCGGATCAACATGATCAAGCATGAACACCCCGACATCAGCAAGCGGAATCTCGAACTCCGCCGTCACTTCAACATGGCGCTTGCTCGCGATCGATGCAATAACCGGATCAACATCGCTCTTACCACCAGTGGCAGCACTCGTATCAAAGTTGCCCGAAGCGTGGTACTCGGTCGACAAACTCAACATCGTAAACGCCGGACGATCCAAAATCGCCGCAGCCAACCGAACATCATCCTCGGCAGCAAGCGCAGCGCTCTCGTTGACCAGCGTCAACAAGCGCGATGAATCTTCCAAAATCTGAGCATACAACGCACGACCATTGAGCAACCCAACAATTTCTGATCCCTGCAAGTTGGCTTGCGCACTATCAGTCACGCCAGCAGCCTGTGCATCTTCAGCCAGTCGCCCAGCCTCATCGGCAACCGTCGCCAATATCGCGGGCTTGCTCGCGCCAGTAAACGCGGTTGAATCCATCAAAGGACGAATAAACATCGCCCCCGCAGTCGCAGCAGCCAAACCCGCAGCCGTCACAAAGTACGGGATCTTCCGCTTCCACATCGCTTCCTTAATCACAGGAACAGGCATCAAGTTGGCAGCCATCGGCGCCTGCTCGAATGACTGAAGCACACACCCATACGCTGTCGCCAGGTTAAAGCTCGCCGCCTGGAACTCACCAGCGCGAGGATCATCAACCGAAATCTTCTTGAACTGCTCCAAACGATACACATCAAGCTGCAACTGCTGCTTGAGATACTTCCGCAAGCCCGGCAAACGGAAAGTCGAACCAAGCCCAACCAATCGCTTGAGATCAGACTCAGGATGCACCGAGTTATAGAACCCGATCGAACGCTGGATTTCCTGAACAATATCAGAGAACACAGGACGCATCGCCTGGAATACATGGCGAGCGTGCTTGCTCTGCTCGGCTTCACGCTTGAGCTTCTCAGCCTTTGAATAGCTTAGCTTGAACGCACTGACCAATGCCTCAGTAAACTGATGCCCACCGATCGGGAAGGTACGAACCCACACACGACCCGCCTCAGCGATAATCATGTCCGTCGCGACCGTACCAATATCCAGAATAATCGTGCCCGGTGTCTCATCGGTAAACCCAAGATCCACCGCCAACGCGTTATACGCAGCGATCGGCGAGAGCGTCACCAGATCAGGAGTCAACCCGACATCATTGAGCATCGAAAGCTGCTCCATAATCCTCGGACGAGTCACCGCAAAGATCCCCACCTCGATCTCAGGCGAGTCCGGCGAAACAAAGGTCTGATAATCCCACTCAACCTCCTCAAGAGGGAACGGGATCTGCTGGACCGCTTCAAACTTGACAATATCAGGAACCTTCTTAGGCTCAACCGGAGGCAACTTGGCAAACCGAGCAAAGCTCTGATGCCCAGGCAGCGAAACCGCGATCCGAGCATTGCTCAAATCATGCTGATTCACCAGCGTCCCCAACGCAACACGCATCGCGTCCGTCTGGTCCAACTCTGGAGTCGAAAGGATCTTGGCGTGATTGATCACCGCAAAATCCAACACCTTATAACCATCACCATCCATCTCGAGCTTGAGCGCTTTAATCGCCCCAAAGCCCATCTCGATGCCCCAACAAATATTCGACGAAGCCATGAATGTCTCCCAGCTTAACCTAAACCCACACCCGCCAGATCCAACGCCCAGCATCTCATGGGAACGCTATGGTATTCAAACAACACCACATACGCATACCCCATGAACACAATCTACATGAACACGATACAATACGATACTTTGATCGCCTTGTTCCTCTTTATACCACAGTTGTGACACACCTGTGACATATCCGCCCGCACACAATCACTGATCAATCAGCGATACATCGCCAATGATGCCGACGACACAAACGCAGTCCCCTGCGGATCCATCGCTGCAGCATAGTTGAGCAGGTCAATCCTCGTAGGCTCGATCACCCGCATCGTCGCTGCGATATTCCCGATCGAACACCATCGCGTCGGATTCTGCTGCCAGGCCATCGATCCGATCAGATCATCCATCTTGTTGTCAGCAATCATCTTGAGCATGTCCTGATCATGCGTCGCGACCTGGGTTCTAAACGCGGCAGCCTCCTCAGAATCACCCGCGAGTGCCTGTTGATCACCAAATGCAGGCCCGACATGGCTCAAATCCGCAGAACTGATCACCAAAGTGGTCCCGGGCATCTTGCCAATCGCAGCTTTGAGTGCTTCGACAAATCCATCGAGCCCAAGCCCGTTTTCGTCGTAACTCTCGCCATTGTTTACAGTTGGGTCATGGATCAATGCCCCAAAAACCTTCGGATAGTTACCAAAATCATCCGCCCCAAACACATGCTGGATCCAAGGAATGTGCAGCTCGATCGAGTGCTCATTCTCATGGTCATACCGATTTTCAAGCAGTTTCTCAGCGTTTTCAACCCCTAGCTCGCGATTGAGGGCTTCAAGAAACTCTAAATCAAGATCACAGGTGCCGATCGGCGATTCATACCCTTTATTACACCCACACACGCCAGTCGATTGACCGAAGTGGTTTGTGCCCAAAATAATCACCCGATCAGGACGATCCACCACACGGAGCCGCCCATAGGTATGCCCATAGTTCATCCATCCTCTTATATAGTCGATATGAGGCGCGATCACTGCTGCTGGAAGGGTGTCAAAGCTGGTGTTTTCAGCGTTTTTGAGCGATTCATCGATCCACAGATCAAACTGCTTGCCCAGTTCAACGCCTCCAAGCTCGATTTTCTGCTCTTGGGTCGCTTCTTTACCGATCTCTTTCGTGACCAGCATGTCTGCGATCTGAGCGGTTGAACCCGGAGGCAGCGTATCTGAGTCATCAAACGCATCGCGCATTTTCTGAACCAGTTCATCAAACACAGGCCCAAACAAAAGCCCAGCATCGTCGAGCTGTGCGACTAACTGCTCAAGCATTGGGCGTTCGAGCCCCTTGCCAGCTTCAGAAACGAGCTGATCAAGATCCCGCGTGCCATCCATCATGGGCAGCACCAACTGAAACGCCGGGTGCGTGATCACCATCTTTGGCGAAATCTGCTGGGCATCTGCGATCCCGAGCATATTGGCTTGTTTCCCGTCTGGAGTATTGACAGGCACCGGCACGCCTCGCACCTTGCGGAGCTTGGGCGTATTTTGATGCCCGGCACTGGGATCAAAGACGGGCGGGGTTTGTGCGGGTGGCTGATTGCCAGACGGGTTGTCGGATGGTTGATCGGTCATCGCTGCTCCTGAGCGGAAACTGTGCATGGAATTGAACTTGCGAGCCAATAGTGTAGGTACTTCACTGGACGAAATGGTTGGAGGTGCTAAACTTGTCGTCCCGATCTGCTTGATTTGAAAAAGCATGATCGTAGTAAAAGATAAAGACAAAGGACCGGGTCATGATTGACACACTCAACGCAGGCGACACCATCAAGTGCACCATCAACAAAGTGCCTCAAAACAAAGCAGCATGCGATACCATCGAACGCATGATGCGTCGTGATCCAGACATCAAGCGAAACCTCGCACGCGCCCAGCGCATGCGTCGCCAACGCATGCACGCCTACATCCGAGGCGGACGCCTTTGGTACTCACGCGAGAAAGCCGCACGCATCGCCATGTGCGAGCAAGGCAACGAGTGGTCGATGCGTTTCACACACGACATCACACCAGATCTCTCTTCAGTAGAGAAATACCTCACGCTCGCAAAGAGCTAAAAAACGCTTCGCGTCTTCACAAACAAACACAGACCTGATGAGCAATCGTCAGGTTTTCTTTTGCGCCCGCAGAACCGAACAGCCCGGTTTGTGCGTATCATTCAAACGATCTACTCCACGAACGATTCACAAAAAGGACATGCACCATGAACACCAACTCCCCACTGCGCCTGCTCGCAATCGCCGGGCTCTCCCTC
>JAJRPN010000035.1 GCA_024280755.1 Planctomycetota bacterium | reverse complement strand
TGAATGTACGCCACGCCGTGCTCTAGGAACCTAACTCCTCGTGTAGAGGCGCGGAGAATCCATAGAAGCCACGGCGTTTGTCGTTTTGAATCGCACCACACACAGCATCACAACGACAAAATTGCGACAAGCAATGCCTGTTTAACAAGTAAGGATACACACATGTCATACGAAGCTGCAGTACATGCACAAGCACTCGAACTCGATCGGTTAAGCCTAGAGATGACCGCTGCATCAGGCACTGGTCACCCAACCACCGCCATGAGTATCGGACACATCGTTACGACGCTCATGTTCTCGTCGATGCGTTGGAGCCCGGACTATCCAAACTACCCAACCTCAGATCGCTTAGTTCTCTCGGCTGGTCACGCGGTTCCTGTGGTCTACGCAGCAATGGCGACCCTTGGCGTAGTTGTTGGTAAAGAAGAAGATAAACGCAAACTGACTATCGATGATTTGTCCACATTACGCGATTGGAATTCTGTTCTTGACGGGCATCCAAATCCAATGGAAGGCGTCGATTTCTTTGACGCAGCAACCGGATCGCTCGGCCAAGGCTTGAGCGTCGCAGCGGGTGTTGCCAAAGCTGCCCGGATCGACGGGCTCGACAAGCGAGTCTTCTGTATCATCGGCGATGGCGAATCGCGCGAAGGACAGGTCAGCGAAGCACTCGACTTTATCGTTGATCACAAACTCACGAATGTCTGTACGATCTTCAACTGCAACGAGTACGGCCAAGCCGATCGCGTGTCAGGTCAACAAAGCGCTGAAGTGATCACCCACAAGCTTCAAGCATTTGGGTTCGAAGTCATCAACATTGATGGCCACGCACCAAACCAGATCAAAGACGCGTTCGATAAGTTCATCGCGATCTCAGCAGATGAAAACACCAAGCCCATCGCGGTGGTCGCCAAGACGGTCAAAGGCTGGGGTGCACCATCAATGCAAGGTGGCGGCTGGCATGGCAAGCCTGCAACAGGTGACGCGCTCGAAAAGGCACTGAGCGAAATCGCCGAACGACGCATCGAACTTACGAGTGCGTTGAGTGGTACTGATGAGTTCACAATTCAGCCTCCAACCGAAGCGACTGAAGCAACGGTAAATGATGCGGAACTCCCGCCTTTGAGTGCTGCGATGGAAGCGATGGATATGGGGCATGTGCTTGCATCAGGCAAGTTCGCAACCCGTAAAGCCTACGGCGTTGCACTTCGTGCTTTGGGCGGAATCAACACCGATGTTGTTGTACTCGATGCGGATGTTTCCAACTCGACCTTTGCAGAAACCTTCAAGAAAGGTACAGGTCTTGATTCACGATTTATAGAGTGCAAGATCGCCGAGCAGAATATGGTTTCGGTTGGTGTAGGTATGAGTGCTGCGGGCAAGATGCCGTTCTGTTCGACCTTTGCCAAGTTTATGAACCGTGCATATGACCAGATCGAAATGGCGATGAACTCAGGATCGAACATCAAGCTCGTTGGGTCACATGCTGGGATTACCTTGGCAGCCGACGGCCCAAGCCAGATGTCGCTCCCCGATGTCGCCTGGTTCCGTTCGTTCTCGACCATGACCGATCATAACGGCAACCCTGGTTGCTATGTGCTTCAACCAGCAGACGCCTATGCCGCGTATGCACTTACCGGCGTGATGGCCGAGTATGAATCGATGTGTTACATGCGAACGATTCGTGCTGATACGGAGTTGCTCTATTCTGACGATCATGTCTTTAACCTCGGCGGGTTCGAAACACTCGCAGAAGGACGCGACATTGTTCTTGCAGCTTCGGGGATTATGGTTCATGAAGGCAACAAGGCGGTCGAACTACTCGATAAGGCTGGCGTGAGCGCAACGCTGCTCGATATGTATTCGATCCCATTCGATACCGACAAGCTCCTCGACATCGTCGGCGAGAACGGCGGCTTCGTCATCAGCCTCGAAGATAACTACGGCGGCGGGCTTGGCTCGGCGATCGCTGATGCGTTGATGGAATCTGGCGACGGTTTCGAACTCGCACAGATGTATGTCAAGCGAATCCCAAAGAGCGCACGCACCGCAGACGAAATGCTCGATATGTGTGGCCTATCCGCCCAAGACATCGCCAACAAGGTGATGGAACTCCTTGGCGTCGCTGTTTGATCTAGCGTATTGAATCTTGATTTATTCAACCCCGGCTCATACGAGTCGGGGTTTTTTAGTTGCTGTGCATCAAATATGGATACAAAAAACCGGGCACAAGGCCCGGTTGAGAGTTTGGATGTATTGGTTATTGAGTTATGGACAACCGATTGCGTAGGTGTTCAAGAATGCCGAAACATCAAAGAAGTTGAATACGCCATCGTTATTGAAGTCTGCGATCGGATCCATTGCGTTGAACGCAGCGAGGAATGCCGAGACATCAAAGAAGTTGAGCACGCCGTCGCCATTGAGATCAGCGGGGCATTCAAGCACTGTAATGGTGTCAATATCTGATACCCAGTTGTTGGTTGTGTTTGTTTCGAGCCCAAGCGATTCAGAAACAATGGTGCCGATGAAGTATGTGCCCGGATTGAGATCCGCAGGGATCTGCACAGTTGATACGAACCAGTGGCTGTTGCCAACAGTCAATGGGCTGTAGTTGCGTTCTTCCATCAGCGTATCAAAGATTGAGATAAAGTTGTTGGTTGATGCACGGAACTCAAGATGAACATCGCCCGAGATGCGTTCGCCATCGTTGTATGTTCTGTGTGTAACCGAGACAGATTGGCCTCGGTAGTAAGTGCCTGCAACAGCATTTGATAGGGTCGCGTTGAGATCTGGATGTGCTTCAAGCACGGTGATCTGCTGGGCGTCCCATGTGTCGGTATCGTTGTTAGACGAAGTACCGTCTTCACTCGGGTCAATTTCTACACCAATCCAGTAGGTACCCGGAGGGGTATCGAGCGGGATAGTTGGTGCTGGAACATTGAATGTTCTGGTCTGCATTGCTGCAAAATCAGTGTTGTAGTTCCATGTCGCCAAGAGTGTATCACCCGACGAGATGTTGTTGTTTGTTGAGAGGTAAACACGCAGGGTGTATGAATCTGCAGCCGGGTTGTTGTTGGTCGCATTCGCGATCGAAACAGTTGCCCCGGCATCAAGTGCTTGGCCTTGGAAGACGCTTGTTGAGCCACCCGCACGGAACTGCAATGCTTCGATATCAAAGGCATTTCCACGGGTAGCATTTTCGTAATCGACCATGCTGTTGACAAAGCCTTCCCAGAACTTACAGTACCGTCCCCAAGTGGTTCGGTTTGAAGTTGAGCAGACCGCATGGACATAGCGAGTACCGCCATCAATGTAGTACATTCCTGATCCGGACATGCCGCCCCAGACGGTGTCGAGACAGTTGCCTCCGGTGCTCAGTTCCATCTGGTTGTCAGGGCAATTATCGATTGAGCCTGACCAGAAGTACATATCTCGCCCGTTGTGCATTCCTGCGGTCGGACAGTTTTCTGATGGGTATGAGAAGTTGTTATAGGTGCGTGATTGGATCGACGCACAGCTTCCGCCCCATGCCCAAGAGTACCACCCGGTGAGCATACCGATATTTCGGCTTGATCCACGAGAAATACGAATCAAGCCGATGTCGGCGTCAAAATCACCACTGTTGACATACCCGCTACCAGCGAGGAATGTTGTGCCGAAAGCATAGCCAAAGTTCTGAATTACTTCGCCACTATCTGGAGCACCAAACGGGCCGTTGTTGTTTACGCCGTCCCATGCTGGGTAGATATAGATGATATCAGCCCAGTCGTTGATGCTTGCTGAACGGTTGAACACACAGTGAGCTGCAACAAGCACAACACCTGAGTCTTGCATCGAGCCCGAGCAAGCGAACCAACGGAAGTTGCCATTGGTATCGGTAAACCTCATGACGATTTTTACATTACCAGAGCGAGGCCAAGTGTTCAAACTACCTGCAATTGACATACTCCCGAATGATTCGAGCGTTTCTTCGTAGGTATCGATCTTATTGCCGAACCCAGGGTAGTCGCCTTCAACACTCTGTCCGCCGATCGCATTCGATGGGAGTTGGACAGCGAGTTTGCTGGTGACGCCGGTGAGTGCGTCATGTGATACAACAGAGCGGTCGCCGCTGGTGTGATCAGTTCGGATACCTACCCCGTCGGTGTCTGGCATTGGGATCCAGGGGATCTGATCGATTGGCGGATGGGGTAATACATGCTTGCGGTCTTGTGAGACCTTGGTTGAGAATAGCTCAGGAATATTGAGTCCTGAGATCGGAGTGACCGGTGCGCCCTCGGTGACAACCGGGCGTTGTCCTTCTTGGAGCGTTGGGTCTTGATTGGCTGCCGAAGCACCCGTTGCGATGAGTGTGCCCATCGCAGCGATCGCTGCGAGTGAGGCAGTAGTCCTGCGTCGTTTCATTTTCGTTTCCTCTTTTTTCCTGATGAACTCAGGTTTTTTATTTTCCTCGTTTGATACACGAGGCACAATCTGTATTGATGCCGCACAAAACTGAAAGCCCGCAGAATAGCGAGAGCGAACAAGTCTTCGAACAGATTGTGATTTTCCCCTTCATAGAAACCCTTGTGCGAGATGGGTCTGATAAAAAGAGTGTACCATAGTTATACAGAATTGGTACCATGAAAGTAGTTGCTAGATTGAGAATTCATTCAGCATGAATCGGTGTGTTTTTTCGTCTTTGAACGAGGCAGAGAAACCAAATCTTGGATATCGTGTATACACCCATATGCAGGGCTATTCGCTTGCAAGTGTTTGGGGTATTTTTGAAATTTATACCAGAGATCAGATGAGTAAAAAATCGAAGCCAATTAAAAATGTTCATGTCATCTATGACCCCGCAGAGATGTGGGTCCTCGCCAGCCCAATTCGAGTTGAAGTGCTCAATGCGGTCTGCGCCCTTGAAGAATGTTCGACCGCCGAGATTGCTGCATTCACAGGGCGATCTCGAACATCGCTCTATCCACACATTGAACAACTTGTCGATGCCGGGTTGATCCTTGAAGCCGACGCTCGGCTTATGAGTAAACGATGGGAACAACTCTATCGCCCCATCGCTCGAACCGTAGGCACCAAACACAACTTCAAAGATCCAGAAAATGTTGCGTATCACCAGGCGTATGGCAAAGCGGTCGGTCGGCTCATGGCAAGGTTGCACGATCGAGCAACGGCACAGCCTGATGCGGTCGTTCGAGGCCCCCAGCGAGATACATACGCAGGGGCATCTTGTGCGTGGGTTGATGAAGAAACACTCAAAGAGATCAACGAACATATCGAACGGATCTGGGAGATCTGTCAGAACTCACGCCCAAGCGAAGATGCAAAGCTCGTGAATGTCGGCGTGATCCTTGCACCAGATACCCGCAAAAAATCAGAATAGACCATCCGTTTTGTATTCATTTGCAAAAATAAAAAAAGGCACCAGCCCAAGCCGGTGCCCTTTGTAGTTAAAACTATTCACTCACGATGTTTATGGACATCCTGCTGCGAACGCATTGAGGAACGCGCTCACATCGAAGAAGTTAAACATTCCATCGTCGGTAAAATCGGCAGATGGATCGTTGAGTGCGAAGGCATTGAGGAATGCACTCACATCGAAGAAGTTGAGCATCCCATCGCCGTTCATGTCCGCAGGACATGGTACTGGGAAGATAAATGTATCAACATCCATCTCGACGATCGGGCTCATCCCGGTCAAGACCCATTGGTCATAGATTAACTGGCCGCTGTTGTCGGTGACATTTTCGTCACGAAGGAACTCGATGTATTCCTTGCTGGTGGTTTGGTAATATACCCGAACATCAGCCTTGGTAGCACCGGCAGGCACAGCGTACTGTGTGTCGTCCCAGTAGTCGCCGTCGGCGTAGCTATATGCAACAGGTTCAGCCTGAACCGATTCAAAGTTTGCGTTGGTGAAACCCCGAGGCGGGATGCGGTTGTCCTTATACCGGACATTGCTCAATACAAAGTGGAAGTTTGGGCCCGCAGGGACGCCGGTCGCAGCAGAGACGGCAGCGTCTGGGCCAAGCTTTGCTTCATACACCTTGGTGTCCGCGGTGGTCAACAGTGCAGTTGCACTGTTGTATGCACCGTGTTCGCCGATCAATGTATCTTTGGCATTGAAGAACTGGACATTGATCCACATTCTTCGTCCTTCAGGATATCCGGTTGGGAGTTTGTGTCCGGTCTGGTTGATGATCCGAACATTGAGATCGCTCCCGGCCATCGACAGTTCCATATCCGAAGCATCGCGGAGCATTTCCTCTGTGCGATTGATTGATTGGACTACGAGTTCTGGGAGCAGCCCGGTTACGAAGTCATTGGGTTCGATGTTGCGAATCGCATTGAGGACCCAGTTGTTGCCGCCGTTGAACGAGTGGGTTGAGTAGTCTGGTCGGTTCTCTTCAAAGCGACAAGCCTGCGAATCAAGCTCGGGCATATGACAATCTTGACAGGTCGAAACTGATGTGAGTGTGGTTTCGTATCGGTCACCAATCGCGATAGGGCCTTGAGCGAAATCACTCATGAGCCATTCTGAATAGGTGCGTTCGATGGGGAATGTGTCATAGACATTGTTTGTTTCGTGAGGGGTATCCATCGCGTTGAGCGCGTAGGTGCCGTCGGGCTGACGCGTAAAGACAGGGTTTGAAACATCATGGCAAGTTGCACACATGTTCGAGGTCTGATGGAACGGTGATTGCTCCCATTCGTGATAGAAGAAGCTCGGGCCTTGGTCATATGGACCACGCCGACGATCTTCAGGGTCCATTACAAAGGCGCCCGAGTGAGACTGTGCGGGTGTTGGAGCGTCTGCACCAAGCGTTGTGAGAATATCTAAATCAATCAAAGGTGATACACCTGCCTGGTAGACAGGATCAACCATGCGGTGACAAGCGTTACAAGTTACGCCTTGCTTATCGACATCGTTGAGTGCAGAACCATCGGTCGGCGTTGATCGCCCTTCGAGCCATCCGCCTGGGGTATGACAACGCAGGCACAAATCGCCAGCGAAGGCTGCATCTTGGTTGGCGATGGCCATTGCTGCAAGGAACAACGGATCGCGCATCGACTGTCCCATCATCGAGGCAGACCATGTCGAATATTGATCATGCTCTTGGTCAAAGAACCCATGACAACTTGCGCAGGTTTCTGCACCAGCCATCGGATGGGTGAGCATGCCTGGCTGGGTGCCGGGCATGGCAAAGTCATTGAGTGTTGTTGGGACTTGGACTCGTGGATCTCCCGCTTGTGCGAGCGAACCAAAGCCAGCACAAAGACCCAAGGCCATCAAAAAACGGCCCGCACGCGCGCGGCTCATGTGTTTCAGGGTGCCGATACGAAAACCACCTTGCATAACTCTTCTCCGTCGAATGTGAATCAAACTCGTCAACAGATGTGGAATCACACCTTCTAGAGTTAGATTCTTTCAGGATCGACCAAGAGTTGCAAGAACTAATTGAAAACAGCCAAAATTCAGGCAGAATTAGCGATAATTGCCCTGCTCAAACACAGATTTGTACAAAAAGGACATAGAAATCTTGTATACCGCCCATCGCAGGGTCTTATGGGCACCCTTGAGCGAACAAACTCAGGAAACTCGATACATCGAAGAAGTTGAACATCCCGTCGCCGGTGAAGTCGGCAGCCGATTCCATCGCAGCGAATGCGCTCAGAAATGCGCTCACATCGAAGAAGTTAAGCATCCCGTCATCGGTGATATCTGCCGGGCAGTTATCGACCACAGAATAATCCATTGGGCTGTTCATCTGGCTTGGACCAATGGTGATGAGTTCGATCAAAAGCGTGTCATTGCGAACTGATATCCATTCGGTTTGGTCTGCCCATGCTCCGCCTTCTTGAGCTTCGTCAGATCTTTCGTCTGCGGTGGTGTTGTCTACCCCACCAAGGCTCCACTGAAGATGATCAGCGATAAAGTTGCCATCACTAAAAGGCGTCACGCCTTGATCGTTTGGGAAATACAAACTGAGCCCATACGCTTCAATCTCAAAGTCAGCAAAGCTTCCAAGATCCGAAGCGTTGATTTGGGTTGGCTCGTTGGGATCAGCATCATTGTTGAGATGAATCCGAATACCAGTCCAAGGCTCAATCACCACACCATCAAGGGCTGACGGATTCGTATATCGGCGCACTTGCGTCGAGTTGTGCGAGCAGAACCTCCACCCATCTAGGCTAATGGGTTCAGTGCCGGTATTGAAAACAACCAGCCTCTGTGATGGCGGGAAAATGAACGAAAACTGGATATCGCGTTCGGCTGCGAGTGCTTGTGATCCTGCCATTGCGATGAGTGCCATACATGCGGTTCTTTGATTCTTCATGGTCTACTTTCCTTTACTGCGTTCTTCTTTATTTTGTTTGTTTATGACGATAAAACAACTCGCCTGTGCAGCACTATGTTCCCCGAGAATCATCAAAACCAATCCCCACTCTTTGGTGGGTTGCCATAAAAAAACAGCTCCAGGCCAAAGCCTGGAGCTGCTGAGTAGCACGAATCGATGATCTTATTCACATACTGTATTGAAGATATTCAAGAACAGTGAGATATCGAAGAAGTTGAATACTCCATCGCCATTGATATCTGCCCGAGCATCTTGAGCGTTGTAGAAGTTGAGGAACTTGGAAATATCGAAGAAGTTCAATACATTGTCGCCGTTGAGGTCTGCATCACAGGTCAGTGTGACAAACACACGATCTGATTCATAGATCACACGATAGATTTGCCCGATTGGAGCGGCCGGCATGTTCTCGGTTACGAACTGGCCGGTGACTGTGCCGCCATCGATGATGTTCCATACATCTCCAAAGACCGGGATATAGCCTGAATCAAGATTGACGGTGAGTGTGCCGTCGAGGTTGACGGTGTTGCTGTTTCCTACAGTCAGGCGATCGAACTCGCCAGCGAGCAGCCCGCCAAGGTCGGCGACCATCCCTGAGGTTGCTGAGAGATTGAGTGAATCGACATCGAATCTTCGTTCGTCAGAGCTTGGATCGAATGTGCCGTCCATGTTCATCTCGCCGACGATCAAACCAGAGCCTGTGATGGTTTGGCCGCTGCCGATAGTGCCCACAAAGCCTTGGTCATTGAGGATCTGTGCATCATTCAAGTTTCCAGCGAGTTCCATGTTGATGGTGCCTGTGCCGTTGATTTCAGTTGCATCAAGGAAACGGATATGTGCGTTGAAGATGATGTCGTCTGAGTTCACTAGGATCGTGCCGTCGTTGGTCAATGGACCAGCCAAACCAACCATACCGCCCTGACCGCGAATGATCATCGTTCCGAGGTTGGTGACACCAGATAGTGTTGCGGTGCCGCTGTTGGTCACACCAACTTCGCCTGTGCCTGATGAGTCGAGTGTGCCGCCGGTGAGGATGAATCCTCCGCCAAGTCCGAGGACGCCGTCATCTGAACGGTACATTCCGCCACCGGTGTGGATACCGAGAAGCTGGAGCAGATTGACAGGATCGTTCCCGTTGATGGTGCCGAGGTTGATGATGGTGCCGCCGTTGGCGCCATTGATTCGTCCAGCGCCTTCAACGGTTTGGTTTGTGCCGATGGTGCCGAGGAATGGGCCGTCGGTGAAGAGTTGTGCATCACTGAGATCGGCGCTTCCGAGTTGCATCTGGATGGTGCCTGAACCAGTGATGGCCGCATCGTCATCAAAGCGGAAATGTGCGTTGAAGATGTTTGAGTTTGAGTTAATGGTGATGGTTCCGTCATTGGTCATTGGACCAGCGATGGCGATGGTACCACCTTGTCCTCGGACGCCCATTTGTCCAAGGTTGGTGACATTGGAGAGTGTCGCAAGTCCGCTGACTGTCATATCGACGATGCCGACGCCCGAAGTATCAAAGGTGCCGCCATCAAGAATCAGACCGTTGCCTAGATCGAGAATCGCATCGTCAGACCGATACATCCCACCGCCCGAACCATCGTGATTCCCCAAGAGTTGAAGCTGTCTTGCGGGTGTTTTATCGACCGCAGCGATATTGGCGTTGATAACACCTTGGTTGACGATGGTGCCATCGAAAGCGCCGTTTATTCGTCCAGCACCTTCAACCGTTTGGCTTGAGCCGATTGTGCAATCAAACGCCCCGTTGGTGAAAAACTGGGCATCGTTGAGATCTGTGCCTCCGAGTTGCATGGCGATGGTTCCGTTGCCAGTGAATGTTGTTGCTGCATCAAGGCGAAGGTGGCTGTTAAAAATCAAAGCGTTGTCGTTGATGCTAAAATCGCCGTTGTTCGTGATGAGTCCTGAAAGCGCAACAATTCCTCCGTTGCCGTTGACACCCATTGATCCATTGTTTGTGATGTTTGAGAGTGTTGCGGTACCATTTGTTGTCAGCTTGGCGATGCCGGCTCCTGTTGAGTCAAAGGTCCCGCCATCAAGAATAAGCCCATTGCCCAAGCCGATGATCCCGCCGTTGGAGAGGTAGTTGCCATTGCCAGAGAAGTTGCCGAGGAGTTGAAGTTCGGTATCGGGAACATCGGCGATGAGTGTGCCAAGGTTGACGATGTTGCCATCGAAAGCGCCATTGATTCGTCCAGCACCGATGACTGCTTGCCCAGCACCGATGGTTCCAGTGAATGCTCCGGTGGTAAAGAACTGTGCATCACTGAGATCTGTTCCACCCAATGCCATCGTGATCGTGCCGGTTCCGTCAATTGTTGCGTCGGTATCGAATCTTAAATGTGAGTTAAAGATTAACGCATCGGAGTTGATATCAATCGTTCCATGATTTTGAAGGTTGCCGTTGAGAAACAGAGAATGACCGCCACCAGGAATAGTGATGTGTCCAGAGTTGGTGATGTTTCCAATGGTTGTCAGGGTGCCATCAACCTGAACAACTCCGCCATTGATTGTAAACAACTCACCGCCCGTGGTGACCGAGTTGTTCCCGAGAAGCAGGGTCCCCGCATCAGCACCAATTCGTCCGGTCCCGGTTTGTGTGTAGGTTCCTGAGAGTTGCAAGCCAGATCCCAATGGGAAGTCAGCGATAATATCGCCAGAGTTCGTCATTAATCCGATCACCCGCCCTGAACCATGAATCAAATGGCCATTGGCATGTGTGAGTGTTTGCGGTGCGGTGATAAAAAGTTGTGCATCATTTGGAGTAGATACAGCATTGAGCATGATTGATCCAGACCCAGAGAGTATTGGGGTGTTGTCCAATCTTAAAACAGCGTCAAATATGGAGCCTGATGAGTTGACAACGATGAGGCCGTTGTTCAACAGATTTCCGTTGAGTGTGAATGTTAAATTCTGTCCCATCGAAAGTGTCGCGTCTGGGTTTGTCAGCGAGAGTGAGCCAATTGTAAAACTGTTGGTCAGATCAACGGTGTATGCCCCAACAAGCCCGAGGATCGCATCTTCGCCGATCGCGTTGGGAATATTCGCAGGGCTCCAGTTCAAGGCGTCGTTCCAGTTGCCGTCGACTGGTGATGCCCAGTCAATAACCTGAGCTCCTGCGGATGTTCCTGCGAGTGCGACGAGTGCGCATGCGGTGATGAGTGCTGTATTCTTCATTTTTTTCCCCTGCGAATGGTTGTTTGGTAATGTACCAAAAATATGGTGCGTTGAACCGTAATCATATCACACACAATGGGATGCGAAAAGTGAAAACGCTGATTGAACGGGGGTTTTTTCCGGGTGTTCCTGTCTAAAAAGAAACCCGTTCGCCTTCTTGGCGACCGGGTATTGGTGATGGTTATTATCGGGCTCGGTTGATAGAGATTATGGGCATCCGTCAGCGAATGCTGCGAGGAATGCCGAGACATCGAAGAAGTTGTACGCTCCGTCACCATTGAAATCGGCCATCGGCTCCATTGCTGCAAATGCACCCAAGAATGCGGAGACATCGAAGAAGTTGAGATCACCATCACCATTAAGATCCACAGCACACCCGGCTTTGGTGCCGGTGGCAACAATCGTCAATCCAAGGGTGGTGTCGATTGTGAGTGCGTTTGGTGTTGATGTGAAAAGCACCGAAGCGGTCTCTGTGCCGAAGGTCGGTAACTCAAATGGAATCTCAGGCAAGGCTATACCTTCAACAGGGATATCAAACATCATTGGCTCAGGTGAAGCATCGAGCGTGATGACGATGGTGCCATCAGCAAGCATTTCAAGCTGCCCAGCAATCGGAAGCACAATCGGCAACGCATCCAGCGGCGGGCTGGTTGGGTCTTGACCTGGAGGCGAGATATTGACATCCATATCAAGCTGCGCCGAGAGCAACATCGTGATATCAAAGATGCTTGGATCATCGGTTGGGCTCATCGTGCCGGCGCCGAGTTCTGTTTGTGTCAATACTGCCTGAGTAAGCCCGGCAATCTCGCCGATTGGCAAGGTGATCGGCACGCCTCCGGGGTAGAGAAACGATGGACTCACTGTATGGAAAGTATCGTAGAGCATCGTGACAGACAGGCTTGTTCCACCAGTTTGTCCATTGAGCAGATCAATCGTCAATCCGCTCATCTCGATCAGATTGAGATCAAAGTCTGGCGAGATAACAAATGATCCTGCCGGGTTTGTATCCAAAGTCGTATCGGCAGCCATCGATATCGAAGTGTCAATCGGGTTGTTCCCATTGCCACCAAAGAACCCGGGTCGGGTTTGTGTGCCTTCTGGATTCGTTTTGGGATCATAATCACCAATGAGTGTGCCGGCGGAATCAAACACGACCGATGAATCTAGGCTGGTACTGCTCGCAGCGGAGTCGATCACACTCTCAAAGTTCTGTGCCAATGAGTGAGAACTCAATGCGATAACTGGCATGGCGCTGATCATGAACATGCGGACAGATGATTTTGTTTTCATTTTGTTTCTCTCTTTTCTCTTCAGTTCGTTCGTTGATTATGGACACCCAGCCGAGAACGCACTGAGGAATGCGCTGACATCGAAGAAGTTGAACTCTCCGTCACCAGTAAAGTCCGCAGTTGGATCCATCGCAGCAAATGCGTTTAAGAACGCGCTGACATCAAAGAAGTTGAGTGTGCCATCGCCGTTCATATCAGCTGGGCAGGTTTGGATGGTGCCGGTGGCGACGATGGTCGCAGTGCCTGTTGTTATTGCAGCCCCGATCTCGTTGCCGTTGCCGTCAACCAAAGGTTGGACAGAATCTAAGGGCAGCGTCGCGGTGAGAGTGATCGTGTCTCCGACAATCATGACTGTACCAGTGAAGTCTGAGTTCTGCGGGGCCTGGGTGGAGAGGTCGGTGAGCTCTGTCCCTGAGCCAGCGCCGAAGAGATCGTAGTTCACGGTTAGCAAGCCACCAAGCCCGAATGGGGCTTGGGTGAAGGTGAAGCCGTTGTCGATGATAGGGACTGGTCCGGTTGGCACACCAGGGGTTGCGTAGGTGACAATGCCATTGGTCAATGTGGAATCGGCGGAACCAAAGAATCCGAACGACCAGTTGAAGTTCATGGTCTGATCCATGTTGACGACTAGGTCATTGAGTGTGATGTTGAGCGGGTTGTTGTCGTCATCGAGTTCGATCTCGATGTTTCCTGAGAGTGTTGTTGTGTCTGAATCGGTATCGTTGGTGATCCCAATATCAATCGTGATCGTCATATCGAGCGAAGATTGGGCCGGGTCGACAGTCAAGTCGATCGGCGCGCCTATTGCATTTGAAACAGCACAGGCCGACAATAACGAAGCACAAGTCAAAGCAAGCGCATGGGTTCGCGTATTCATTTTTCCCCTCCAAGAGAAGTAATCGAGTGGTGAAGCCGGGTTCAACCAAGTTATTGATTGAACCCAGAGGTTTGTAAGCGGGTGTCCACTGATAGAGTCAATTGTTGACAGAACCAGTTATGGACATCCCGCGTTGAATGCGTTGAGGAATGCTGAAACATCAAAGAAGTTTAGCATGCCGTCGCCGTTGAAGTCGGCAACGAGATCAGCAGCATTAAACGCGTTGAGAAATGCTGAGACATCGAAAAAATTCAGCATACCATCTCCGTTCAGATCTGCTGGGCACATGGCTTCACATGCGTCGGGGACGCCATTGTCATTGTCGTCGGTTGGGTTGGTATTGATGATTTTAAAGACCTGGCCAGAGAACACATCAGTGGTGTACAACTCGCCGTCTTCATCTTCACCAAACGAGGCAAGCCCGAACCCAAAGTTGAACTCGGTTGTGCGTGCATAGCCATTGGCTGAGTCGAGCGTCCAGACACTACCGCCACAGTAATCACCAAAGAAGTACAATCCCTGATACTCTTCGCCAAGCTCACATCCGCGATAGACATATCCGCCGATGATGGCGCAGTTGCCACCGCTGAGTGGATACGAATGCGACGGGTCGGTCCATCCGGTTGCGCTGCATGAGAGCCCGGTCGCTTGGAACGCCTCGCGGCAGCGCCATCCGTAGTTCAGGCCACCCACATTGCCAACATTGTGATTCACCTCTTCAAAGGCACTCTGCCCGACATCAGCGATCCACATATCTCCGGTCTCGCGGTCAAAGCTTGTTCGCCAAGGGTTCCGCAGGCCATAGTGCCAGATCGATTCGATGGCACCAGCGGTGCCAACAAACGGATTGTCTGCTGGGATCTCATAGTTCTGGTTCGGGTCTGCTGGGAAGTCATCGCCGCCATCGATATTGATTCGGTGCATCTTACCAAGCATCTGGTTGAGTCGGCTCGCACGGTTGCCCGGGTCATTTCCTGCACCACCATCACCCGATGCGATATACAAATATCCATCAGCACCAAAGTCCATCCAACCACCATTATGGTTCGAGAACGGCTGGGCATAGAACATGATGATCCGAGCAGTCCCCGGATCGGCGATGTTGTCATCACCAGCCGAGACCTGATACTCAGCGATACGCGTGTCACCACCCGAGCCGGTGTAGTTTACATAGAACTTGCCGTTGGTTGCGTAGTCTGGATGGAACGCGAGTCCAAGAAGCCCTTGTTCGTTGCCGCCGGAGTCGCCGCCCCGGACCGTGCCATCAATATCAAGGAACGGAGTCGGGAGCAGGTTGCCGCCCGCATCGATGATGCGGATTGCGCCTTCTTGCTCGATGACAAACAAGCGCCCCGAGCCATCACCTGCATGGGTGACAAATACTGGGCGGTCGATGCCGTTGACAACTTGAACGGTGGTCAACTGCGCGCTGGCAGCCGATCCGGTCGCAGCGATAAGTGCTGCGCAAAGTAGACGATTCATATCTTCTCTCCTGATCCATTGTCTGATTGGTCGCCAACTTCAGCGATCCATCAGCTTTGTTCTAAAAAACGCTGATTGAATGGGCGAATGCCCGTGTTCGATTATTCGTCACAATTCTCGTCCGGGTTGCCTGTGACCTGAAAACTCGCATCAAGTGAAGCAGTATTAACCCAAACAAAGACTGTAAAGCTTCGGTTTATAGGCATCCCTCATTGAACGCCTGCAAAAATGCAGAGACATCGAAGAAGTTAAACACCCCGTCGTTGTTAAAATCGGCAACTGTTTCCATCGCCGAGAAGGCCTGGAGGAAGACCGAAACATCAAAGAAGTTCAAGCTCCCGTCCTCGTTCATATCAGCCGGGCAGGTCGATGCACAATCCGTCGAGCCAGGACCACTCCATGTCCCGCCAACAATGTTACAGGTCGCAAGATCAAACTGCACGCACGACTCGGTCGCAGGAATATAGCACGCACCCAAGCACATCGTATCAGCACAAGTTGAGCCTGTTCCGTTCCATACGCCACCGAGGGCGATTGTATCGGCTTGGGTCAATCCCTCAGCACACGATCCATCAGGCAAACACGCAGCACCGACGGGCTCGCCGGTGCAATCGATTACTGCACGAATCACCCAGTCGCCAGAGACACCAAGCGAACACGCGTTGGTCCAGACTGAACCGTTCACCTTGACAGTGTTCTTTCCACTCGAGCAGCCGTCATTATCCGAAACAATCGAAGGCAAGAACTGATCGGTAAAGTTTGTATTCAAAAACTTCAACGAGACCACAAACTCTTCACCCGCAGTGACTGGGATCGAAATCGGAATGAGCTGATTCTCGTCCTTATACCGATATTCATTGAGTCCGCCATCGGTGAGCACAGGACCACTAAACGAATCCTTGACTGCGCCAGGGTTCGGGAAGCTGCCAGCTTCATACACAATGATCTCATCTTCGAGCGATTGCCCAGCTCCACCCAAGAGCGATTTCCAGAAAATTTGAATTGCCACAATATTGCCATCGCAAGGGCTCGTCAGCCAGACTGCGGCTTCTTCGCCCGCACCAAAGCATGGGCAAATTAACACCGATCCACCATCGATAAGCGAATCATTCAAGACAGTAACTTCATCAGCAGTCGCGGATGTTGAAAAAGCGGCGCAGCTTAATAAAGCCGCACCAGCCGCAGCGAACAGTTTTTGTTGACGCATTCGAAATTCCTCCAGTTTCCACACAAAGACACATACACCGCCCCAGTGCGAGTGCAAAGTGTACCACAAGATGCTGAAATACAAAAGAAAAAACCCCCAAGACTTAGGGGCTTTGGGGGGTGAATTTGGGACAAGAGAATGTGTTTTATCGGGCCTGACGGGTTCTTTGCAATTTAGGAACCCATTGGGCTTTTAGTCTCTCATGGGCATCCATCAGCAAACGCATTCAAGAACGCCGAAACATCGAAGAAGTTGAGTGATCCATCGCCGTTAAAATCGGCAGCAAGATCTGAAGCATTAAACGCACTCAAGAAGGCTGACACATCAAAGAAGTTCAAGGCACCATCACCATTGAGATCCGCCTGACAAACCACAGCACATGAGGCAGTCATCGAACAGAACGGCGTAACCTGAGCAACGCCCGAGCGAGCAAACCCGCCGACAGCATTTGGATCTGCAACAAGCCATTGCATATAAAGA
Source organism: Planctomycetota bacterium (assembly GCA_024280755.1). Lineage (GTDB taxonomy): Bacteria > Planctomycetota > Phycisphaerae > Phycisphaerales > UBA1924 > UBA1924. The sequence goes on along the minus strand of JAJRPN010000035.1, from coordinate 39,402 downwards.
GTCTGGCCATCGAGCGAAACATCGTCAATTGAGTAGAACATCGTGCCGTAGCCATCGCCATTGCCCATCCCGTTGAGGTCAATCGGCCCAACAAGCTCATCTTGGGCGACTACACCACCAACCGGCGGGCTGTTCGATACGGCCACCCATGCCTGGGCACCGCCGAGGGCAAAGTCTAAACCGATCTTGAAATCAAGGTTTCCAATATTCGGAGGCGTTACCGCGATCATCTCAGGCACAAACCCGCCAGAGCCCGCGATCCCGCTGTTGCTGACCAGCGGATTGGCAGCGACTTCACTGTGAAGCGTTGGTCGATCGAACGGAAAAGTCTCATTGGCGATGCGCGGATCAGTGAGTGCGGTGAGCAGGAAGTCCTTCACAAGAGCCTCGTCGGTAGGGGAGAATGCAATGGGGTCAACAAGCCTGAAATCTAGATTCTCGCCATTCGGGCTCAGCCCATTGCGGTGTGCATAGAAATCGAACACTTCGTCAAGCGTTGCTAACCCGCCGGTGTGCATGAATCGATCACGAAGCCCAACATTGCGCAACGGCGGCATCCGAAAAGCGCCACGCTCACTAAACACGCCAGTGACAATATTCCGACCAAAGTCTTCATGCACCGGGCGAACACCCTCAGTCACAAATGAGTTCTGTGAAAACAACGCACCAACATGGCACTGAATACACGCCGAGTTTCGGAATAAGTTGTACCCCTGAATCTGCTGCGAGGTCATCGCAAGGTCGTCGCCATCGTTCCAAATATCCCAAGGCGACTCATTGGGCACCAAGTTCCGCTCATAGTTGGCGATCGCAAAGCCGATTCGGCCAGCGGTAATTTCGGGATCGCCAAACGCCATCTCAAAGAGTTCTGGATAGGTTTCGCTTGCAGCAATTGCATCAAGCATGTCTTGTGGGATATCAGAAGCCAAGGCCATCGGCGTCGCGGTTGCAATCTTCGTAATCAATCCGCCCCAGTCGCGGCCTGTATGCGCCATCTCGATATCATTCATCAGCGGAGCAATCGCCTGGACTTCCAGAGCTGCACTCGATATAGCAAGTGTTTGTCCTGTGACCGGATCAACAAAGTCACCCTCTGCTCGTCCATCCCAGAAAAGGTTCCCAACATACATCGAGATAAAGTTACTCATCGAACGCCGGCCGGTGACTTGCACGCCAAGATCATACTGATCAGAGCGAACATACTCGCCGTTGATATCTGTCGTGATCATGCCCGGCGAACCAAACACATCGTCAGCAGTTGCAAAGATCCCGTCGAACGCTGGGTTCGTGCCAACTCGCGGATCAATCCCACCTTCAGAGGTAATATGGCATGTCCCACACGCCATCGTGTTATCGCTCGAAAGTTGTTCATCCCAGAACAAGATCTTGCCAAGCACCTGCCGCTCAGCGCTGGGTTGATTCTCAGGGGGCGCAAACGGCTCCCACAACCCAAAAATACGCCCATCGCCCATCGCTGATGCGCTCGATGTACCCATCGCTCCAACAAGCGAAAAAGCAATCACAGGCAGAATCATAAACGAGGCTTTCAAGGCTGAAAGTGAGCGGTGAGTCATAATGAGAGTCCTTGCGTGAAACCAGCCGAGTGTCGGCTATCCAAAGTATACACCAAATGCCCAGATCCACAACACATTAATAGACCAAATAATCCGCTATAAAACGCGTATACAAGCCGATTTATCGGGTTAAGGGCACCCGGCGATGAATGCTTGAAGAAACGCCGAAACATCAAAGAAGTTCCATGCTCCATCTCCATTGATATCCGCTAAAGCACTCTGGATACCAAACTCGGTTAAGAACGCTGAAACATCAAAGAAGTTGAGCGTCCCATCGCCATTAAAATCGGCAATGCAACTGTTGAGTACAGGCGTTGCGACAAACACGCCGATCGTCCCGTTCTGTAAAAATGCGGAGAACGCAACTTGTCCGTTCTCATTGATATCAACCACCCCGCTCAAAACTTGTTTGCCGGTTGCTCCTCCAAAGTCAAAGCCCAACGGCAGCATCCCAAGATCGGTCTCGATCATCTGGTCAAACTCGATCAACTGCACAAGATCAGTCCCGTCTCCAACCCAAAGCCCAGTCGCATCGTGTTCAACATCGCCCGCTCGAAACGCGACCCATCCGTTTGAGTTGACCACAGGCGGGAAGTTACCGATCGCACCGTTGCGTAGGTTGGGATGATTCCCATCAGCGATTGTGGTGTGGTCTGTGCCATTCCAATGAACCACTTCCCAGATCGAATCTGCTGCTCGCCGGGCATCAAACGCGACATCACCATTTTGTGCCAACGCGGTCGAGTTCACAAATGAGTTCCAGGTCGCTCCGGTTTGGGCCACAGTCGTCGGCACGCCCGCAGCATCAAACAACACAATCCTTCGTGTCGATCCACCCGGAATCGTATTGGCCAATATCTGTCCAGCATCGTTGATCTCAGGCGAGAACAGGAAGGTATAGTCCCCGGTTCCGGTCTGCGCGATCAATGTTTGTGTTCGCACTCCGCCAACAAACTCATCGATCACGATTTTATCATTCGCCCCAGAATCACCTCGATAACAAATCTTGCCATCACTTGTCACGGTGATCCCTGTGAATCCAGAGACTCCTTCGCTGCCGCCGATCGAAAAGTTGTCGACGAGTGTGCCTGAGGTATCCCATAGCTGCGCCCCGTCTCCAAAGTTGCCCATCTCGATGGCAATGAAACCATTGCGAAGATCCAGCGTGGTCGACCAGATCGGATCAACAGGGGCTGGTGCAGTAAAGATCATCCCCCCAACACCATCTTGCCCATAAAACACACCCTCAGATCCACTAAGCACCACCCGAATCGCGATGTCGCCCGCTTCGCCAATCGAAACATATTGCGATGAGAGCAAACTCGGGAACGGCAAGTTAAAAGCAGGCGTGCCAACATCAAGGCTCGATCGACACTGAAGCTCAAAGGTCCAATCGGTGGGCATCTCTGCAAGAACAAGTGAAGTTCCAGCAGAAAGACAAAGCGAGCCGACAAGTGGGCTGATGCGTGGGGTCAACATAAAAACCTCCGAGATGACAGTGGGTGTGTGCGGTGTACGAGCCCAACCATACCAGAATGTGTTCTCTATACAAGAGATTCCAGCGAGAATTGCAAATGCGTTTCAGGGGCACCCCGCACTAGGCTCTGTCTGACGGCTCGTTTCCCAACTCTTTGTCCCTCCCCCGTCCTGACGGGGGAGGTGGCTGCGCAGCAGACGGAGGGGGTCTTCAAGGAGAGGTATTGATCTATAACAAAGGGCAAAGTCCAAGCAAGACCCCCTCCGCCTCACTTCGTTCGACACCTCCCCCGTCAGGACGGAGGAGGAAACAAGTATGGTGTTCTTGTGTGGAGCAGAGCCGTCAGGCACGATCTAAACGCGACAAGGGACACTGAAAGATCGAAAATGTTCAGCACTTCGTTCTCACTCATGAACTGCTGCAGCACTACCAGATCAGGCTGGAGCACATATACACCCGCCAAGAAATTAGCGGGTGTGTTTTTTATCTACGAATCATTCTTGAGCTATGACCCAACCAGTTCTTCATTCGTCTCAAAGCGTGCCAATGCAGCCAAAAGCTGCTCCACCTGCACAGGTGGAGGCATGTTGAGCATCCGACGACGCAATGCCGTGATCGTTTGCAAAGGCTTATCCTCAATCAACAAATCTTCCTTGCGTGTGCCGCTGGCTGCGAGGTTGATCGCGGGGAACAATCGTTTTTCTGCGATCTTGCGATCGAGGATCAGCTCCATGTTTCCTGTGCCTTTGAACTCTTCGAAGATCACTTGGTCGCCTTGCGAGCCAGTATCGACCAGGCAGGTTGCAATGATCGTGAGCGACCCGCCCTCTTCGGTGTTGCGAGCAGCCCCAAAGATTTGCTTGGGCACCTCAAGAGCCTTGGAATCAATCCCGCCCGACAAGGTCCGCCCAGAGTTAGCATGCTTGTTGGACCTGTTAAACGCCCGTCCGAGCCGAGTCAGCGAATCAAGCACAATAAACACATGCTTGCCTGCTTCGACCATCCGCTTAGCGCGATCGATCGTGTTGATCGAGATCTCGACATGGCGTGCCACATCATGATCATTGCTCGAAGCGAACAGTTCAATCTGTTCAGGTTTCCAAGGCTTATCAAACGGTTCGTCGCCATCGCGCTGGGCAGCGTTGCCGTGGAAGGTTCGTAAGAAATCGGTGACTTCTTCTGGGCGTTCATCAATGAGCAGTGCCATCACATGCACATCAGGATGGTTCATCAATACCGAGGTGGTGATGTCCTTGAGCAGCGTCGTCTTGCCAGCCTTAGGCGGCGAAACAATCAACCCACGCTGTCCACGCCCAATCGGGCAGAACAAATCAATCAATCGACAGACCGGCGGACATCCAGGATACTCAAGCGTGAGCCGGGGTGCTGGGTCGATACTCGTCAGGTCTGAGAACTGTTTTCGGCCAGCGAAATCTTCGGGGCTCATCCCCTCGATCTCAATAAACCGTTCGACCACAGGGCGTGGCTTGCGTGGCCCAGAAGGCCCGCGTCCGCGTCGTCTGCGTCGAGGCTTCTTCTCGACAACCTCCACCTCAACATGAAGCCCGCTGCGCAATGGCAACTCTTCCCCGAAATGAACAGGGACAAACGGGTCGTCTGAGGCTTCAAGCATCTTCGAAGTGGTATCAGACATTTGCCGGATACGACCCTCCGAGCGCTTTGGCCATTCCAATATGCCGGTCAGCGTGGTAGTAGACATGTATTTTTCTTGCTCAACAACAGACCTCATGCATAACACACATTTAAATCTGAAGTTTCGTTTAATGCATCTCGGCTTGGCTACTCAATGGATTTCTTGGAATCCTTTTCGAGTTCAACCCGTCGATGCGTCTGGCATATTATACACCACCTATCCACAGAATCCTACTCAATTCCCTCATCATCCCTTGTAACCCCCAAACCGCGTCCTCGCCCCCTTTCTTGCTAAGATAGGGCATCCCCCATTATCAGAAATGGACACGCTGCTCACCCTTAGGAACCCCATGCTCACCCTGCGAGGCATCCCAGTTTCCCCCGGCTTTGTCATCGGCAAAGTCTTCGTCATCGAAGACGAAGAGCGTTTACGCGTCAAAAAACGCGTTATTGACCCCGCAAATATCCCCGCAGAACTCGAACGATATGACTTTGCTCGTATGGCATCGATCTCCGAGCTCAACGATCTGCACCAAACCGCAGCTGACGAAATGGGCAAAGAGGCAGCCAAGATATTCCTCTTTCATATCGGTGTTTTGAACGATCCTTCAATTCTCACCCCGATCAAAAAGATGATCGAAGACGAGATGGTCAACGCCGAATACGCGATCTCATCGACCTTTGACACGATCTCCAAAAAATTCGCCAACCATTCAGATTCTACATTCCAGTCCAAGGTCGATGATCTGCGCGACCTTGCTTCGCGCCAGCTTCGCAACCTCGAAACCGACCAGGAAGTCTCGATTACCAACCTTGATGAAGGCACTGTAATCGTCGCCCGCGATCTCACCCCATCGCAGACAGCAGGGTTCGATCGCACCAAAGTCGCAGCTTTCGTCACCGCACTCGGTGGCCCGACAAGCCACACCGCGATTGTCGCCGGCGCACTGAATCTTCCCGCGGTAGTAGGGGTGCGCAAGCTTGTATCACAGGTATCTGATGGCCAACGGATCATCGTCGATGGCAAAAAAGGTGTCATTATCCTCGACCCAGACGAGGAAACTATTGAGCGATACCACCAGGCCCAGCTCCGCGCCCGTCAGGTCTCCCTCTCACTCCATGAATATGTAAAGCTTCCCGCAGTCACCGCCGACGGCGTTCATATCAATCTCCTCGGAAACATCGAGTTCGCGGAAGAAATCGAGCAAGTGCTCAATGATGGCGGCACCGGAATCGGGCTTTATCGAACCGAGTTCCTTTTCCTCACCCGGAATACAGAACCTACCGAAGAAGATCATTACCAGGCCTACGCCGAATGTGTAAAGAAACTCAATGGCAAGCCGTTGACTATCCGTACCATCGATCTCGGTGCGGACAAATATACGCAAGAGCAAGAAGAAAACCCCGAAAGAAACCCGTACCTTGGTCTGCGTTCCATCCGGTATTGCCTCGTTCATCAAGATATCTTCCGTACCCAACTCCGCGCAATTCTCCGCGCCAGCGCACACGGCCCAATCAAGGTCATGTTCCCGCTCATCACCAATATTGCCGAGTTCAGAACGGGCAAATATTTCATCCATGAAGAGATGGAAGAGCTTGATGAGCAAGGGGTTACATATGATAAGAATATTGAGATTGGGATGATGGTGGAGGTGCCCGCTGCTGCCTTGATGGCGGGGTCGTTCGCCCGAGAAGTCGATTTTTTTTCCATCGGAACCAACGATTTGGTGCAGTACACCCTTGCAGTTGACCGAACCAATGAACGGGTCGCTTCTTTATATACACCGATCCACCCTGCGGTACTCAAGCTCATCCGCGATGTCGCCCGTGCTGGGCGTCGCCATGACATCTCGGTGTCGTGTTGCGGGCAATCGGCTGCAGATCCTGCATTTGCCGCATTGCTGATCGGGCTTGGCGTGCGTACCATCTCTGCAACAGGGTCATCGCTGCCGATGCTCAAAAAGACCATCCGCAGCCTAACTGTTGCCCGTTGCGAACGGATTGCTAAAAAAGCGATCAGTTTCGATTCCGAAGCCGAAGCCGCCAGTTATGTGCGGTCAAGGCTCAGAAAACTTGTTCCCGAGGTGTTCGACGGGCGTCCCGTCGGCTAACTCATTCTCTCGTGGCCGCTCGCACAGTATTTACCTTTTGGGTGAATCAGGCGGAGCCCAGTGATTGATCCTCGGCCATAAACAACGACGCAGTCGTCGATCGAACTCATCAAGAGTTCGATCGACAGGCCGCCGAGTATTCATGGTTTGTTCGCGATGCGATTGATCCTCGACAAGATCAACCCCGCACCGAGCGATTTGTTTTTGTTCCAGCTTTGGAGCGATGGCACACCAAGAATACAAAGTGAGCTGCTGCCATATTTTCAGTGAGCATCGAGTGCCCATGCACCGCGCACAACTTCAGACCCAAGAGAACCCGCATAGACGCAACTCCGCGTCCGTGCCGGTTTGTCTTCGTGCATTACGAGCTCACTGACCAACAAGGTCAGAACTACCAATGACAGACACATCAGACAACAACAAAACTCAACCAGAAACAACTCCAAAGACTACGAAAAAAACCGCCAAGAAGAAAACCACCAAAAAGACCACCAAAAAGACGGTCACAAAGAAGACAACCAAGAAGAAGACTTCCAAGCGCGTTGCTAAAAAAACAGCCAAGAAGACTTCACGCACCAAGGCAGATCAGCCCGAGATCCAAGAGCAAGACGATGCTGTGGTTGAGTCAGTGGAGCAAGAGGCAGAAGCAGTTGAAGCTGCTCAAGAAGCCACACAAGAACCAGAGCAAGAATCTGCCCCAGAAGTTGATTCTGATTCAGAACCGGCAGCGGAAGAAAGACCGTCACGCCGTCGTTCACGCACGACGAAGAAAACAGTTTCAAGTAAGACAATAAAGAAGACCACCAAGAAAACAACTTCATCCAGAGCCAAAGCCGACAAGCCCGCTCCACAGGCCGAGATGATCATTAACTATGTGCCCGGCGAAGAATGCCGAGTCGCGATGCTTGAAAACGGCAAACTCGAAGAGCTTATGGTCGAACCCACTGATCGCGTTTCGCGCGTAGGCAACATCTATGTCGGTCGAGTTACCAACATCGAGCCTTCTATTCAAGCTGTATTCGTCGACTTCGGCACCGAGGAAAATGGGTTCCTGCACATCTCGGATCTTCACCCACAATACTTTGCCAAAGGCGATGAAAAAACCGAACGCGTCGGCAAGAAGACCCCGCGCAAGAGCCGCCCGCCAGTTCAAGACTGTCTCAAGCGTGGCCAAGAAATCATCGTCCAGGTTCTTAAAGAAGGCGTAGGCACCAAAGGCCCAACGCTCACAAGCTATCTTTCGATCCCCGGCCGATTCCTCGTGATGATGCCTGGTATGGACAAAGTTGGTGTTTCGCGCAAGGAAGAAGACGAGGACAAACGCAAAGCCGCCAAACAAGTCCTTTCCCAACTTGATCTCCCCGAAGGCTTCGGGTTCATCCTTCGCACCGCCGGGTTTGATCGCAACAAGGCCGAACTCAAACGCGACCTTTCCTACCTCGGGCGACTCTGGAAGGACATGGAGTCTCGCCGAAAGGGAGGCTCCAAACCACGCTTGCTTTACACCGAGTCCGACCTGCTCGTTCGCTCAATCCGTGACTTGCTGACCAGCGAAGTTTCGCGCGTTGTCATCGATTCCGAACCCGCGCTCAAACGCGTCGGCCGATTTATCAAAATCGCAGCACCCCGCTCGGGCGCAAAGCTTTCGCACTACACGGGCACTAAACCAATCTTCCACGCCTTTGGCATCGAAACCCAAATCAACGAGATCCACGCCCGCGAAGTCATGCTCCCCTCTGGCGGCCGATTGGTCATTGATCAAACCGAAGCACTGGTTGCCATCGATGTCAACTCGGGCAAATCTCGCTCTGCACGCGATGCCGAAACCAATGCGTTCAAAACCAACATGGAAGCGGTCGACGCCATCTGTCGCCAACTCCGCCTACGCGATCTTGGTGGCCTCGTCGTCAACGATATGATCGATATGCGGTACCACTCACATCGTAAAGAAGTTGAAGCACGCTTTAACGAACGCCTCAAACGCGATCGTGCGAAGTCATCCACGGCACCGATCTCGCCGTTCGGGCTTCTCGAAATGACCCGCCAACGCATGCGCGGCTCGATGGAATCTCAACACTTTGCCGATTGCCCAATGTGTCACGGACGAGGATTGGTCAAACGCCCAGATTCCGTCGCTGCCAGTGCACTGCGCGATCTCGCAGCATTGCTTGATTATCAAAAAGTCCACCGCGCCGAACTCGTCGTGAATCCACGCGTCGCAAGCTCATTACTCTCGACCAAGCGTCAAAGCCTCACGCGTATCGAACTCATCTCGGGCAAAACGCTCGATGTTCGTGTTTCTGAATCACTCCCGATCGACCGAGTTTCCTTCTACGCCTACGACGCATCAGGCTCTGATATAGCGATCGAAAAACTCAAGCCTGCGAGACGCCCAGAGCCCAGCGTTGTTGAATGGCGAGACGAAAGCTCGCCCGATGGCTCATGGGCGATGGACCCACTCGACGAGGTCGACGACACCACCGTTCATAAACTTGCGGAAGAAATCGCGCGCAAAGCCGAAGAAGCTGAGAATGTGCAAAACCCAGTCGAAGGTGATATTGATGACAACGGCGACCCGTTCAAGAAAAAACGCCGTCGCCGTCGCGGCGGCCGGGGCCGCGGAAGATCCGCCGAGTCTGCAAATTCGACCGAAACCGAAACCGAAACCGATTCCACCGACTCGAACACTACGGATGAATCTTCAGAAGATCGTCCTGTCGAACTCGATGAGAACGGCGAGCCAATCAAAAAGAAACGCCGTCGTCGCCGACGCGGTGGGCGTGGCCGTTCAAACGAATCAGACACAACACAAGATCAAGATTCATCAGATATTCATAACACAAGTGTGAATGAAGATTCTTCACCTGACGAAACTTCAGATGATCAGTTAGAAGAACGATCAGAATCAGCACCGCGCCCTCGTCGCCGCCCACGCCGTCGCCCAGCTCGCGGCGAAGCAGCACATGAGGAATCAGCCGATAGTTCGGTTCAGGTAGAGTCTAAAGAAGATGCAAAGCCAGAAGCTGATCGAGTCACCGAGCCAAAGCCAGAACGCAAATCTCGCCGACGCTCGCGCTCGAAAAAACCGGCGACCGAACAGGTCGACAAGCAAGAAACGAAACCGATTTCGAGCAAACCAACGAGCAAACGAACCAGTAAGCCTTCTCCAGAAGCTGATAAGCCCAAGCCTCGTCGGGGGTTGTATTCCAACTCTCGCCGTGTGCTTTCAGCCAGCGAACTGGCTCGGCTCGGATTAGAATAAACGCTCGCATAAAGTAAAGGATTCGCGTGGGCACCATCGCCGCCAGCTCGTCTTCGACCAAGCGTGTACTCATTCTCGGGTCCACCGGCTCGATCGGTGTGCAAACCATCGAAGTCATCGAACACCTTAATACCCTTGAATCAAAGGGTAAATCATCTGTTCGGTATGAAGTTGTCGGGTTGGCTGTCGGTTCTAATCATCAACAACTCGCCGATCAAGCGGTAAAACTCGGCGTACGAGATATTGCAATTGCGAGCATGTGCGAAGAGTTTGATCAGTCGAGTTTCAAAGTTCGTACGGGTAAAAATGCAGCCCGAAAACTCGTCGAAGATGTTCCATGTGATCTTGTTGTCGGCGCAATCGTTGGCATCGCCGGGCTCGATTCGGTCTATCGCGCGATCGAACTCGGTATCGATGTCGCTCTCGCCAACAAAGAAACCCTCGTAGCCGCTGGTGGATTGGTTATCCAAGCAGCACAAAGATCAGGGGCCAAGTTGTTCCCGGTCGATTCCGAACATGCGGGGGTTTGGCAATGCTTGCAATCGTTGAGCAACAACTACTGCCCGCCAATGCTAGCTCCGGCTTTAGTCGAGCGTGTTATCCTCACAGCATCTGGAGGCCCATTTCGGCGCCATACGAGAGATCAAATCGAAAACGCCTCACTCAATGATGCGCTCAACCATCCAACTTGGAAAATGGGCGCGAAGGTCACGATTGATAGCGCAACCCTCATGAACAAAGCACTCGAACTGATCGAAGCCCATTGGCTCTTTGGGCTCGACGCCGACTGTTTGGGCGCAGTCATCCATCCGCAATCAGTTGTTCACGCGATGATCGAATGTGCTGATTCTTCTGTCATCGCACAGATGGGCGCACCCGATATGAAAGCGCCGATTCAACATGCCTTAGGTTTTCAAGAGCGCATTGAAGGTTGTGCTTCAAAGCTTGATGTCACAAAACTCAGCCGACTTGATTTTATCGAAATTGATCCCGATCGGTTTCCAGCGATCGATCTGGCGATGGGTGTGATCAAAGAAGGTGGAGACGCTGGCGCAGCGTTCAATGCGGCAAACGAACATGCGGTCAACGCTTTTCTCAACAATAAAATACCATTCGGCATGATCGATCAAATCGTCGCACAGGTAATGAACGATTGGGACACGCAACCAATCAGCACCATCGAAGATGTTTACGCCGCCGACTCGAAAGCTCGAGAGTGTGTCGGTCGTCTGTGCGAAGCAATCGCTGAGAAGTCGCAATGAGCCGATCACCCAAAACAAAACAGATTACATCCACGCAGCACGCGCTTGTCCGCGAACAACTCGCCAAAATTCTCAAACGAATCGCAGCAAATCAATCAGCACAAGTAACGATTGAATTAACGAAGCTTATTCAGAAATATCCATCGCTCCCAGAGGTGAATCATGTCGCTTCGAGCTTCTATACAAGTGTTTCCCAGCGGGACAAAGCAATCTATTACGCGACGCGTGCCGTAGATTTGGATTCCAAAACTCCGCAATACCAAATCATTCTCGGCACACTTCTTGTTCAATCAGATGATCACAAAAAAGCAATCAAACATCTCGAACAGGCTGTAGCCATTAGTCCGCAGTCTCCGAGAATCTTTGGACCGCTCGGCGTGGCGTACCTCCAAACAGGACGCATCGCTGATGCAAGAAAATCGTTTAATCAGGCGATCCAAGAATCTCCAAATGATCACGAAGCAATCATGAATCTTGCGCTTCTCGAATCAGATACCGCAAACGCTCACAAAGCAGTAGAGTTGATGCGCGATGCAGTCGCTCGGTTTCCTAACAGCCCAATCCTCCATGATTCTCTGGCCATGTTTTCGTGTTACGACGATCAACTCACACCCGAAGAAGTGTTTGAAATCCATCAAGCCTTCGGCCAGTGCGTGCAGTCCAAAGTACATACACCAAAGTCATATCCGAACAAGCCAGACACAAACAAGAGAATCCGAATCGGTTTCATCTCGCCAGATTTTAAAGAACACTCAATCGCATACTTCATCGAACCAATCTTCGAGCACCTCAACAAAGAGGATTTTGAGATCGTTGTATACTCGACAAGTTCCCATGGAGACGCGACAACCGTAAGACTTAAATCGCATGCGAGTATTTGGCGAGACTGCACTGATGGAATCGCTGCGACACACAAACGAATCGTCAATGACCAAGTAGATATTCTTGTTGAACTTACTGGCCACTTTGCCTCAAACCAACTCCCGATCTTTGGGTCAAAACCGACTCCTGTTTCGATCACCATGATCGGTTATGGAAATACCACCGGGCTTGATTCAATCAACACGCGAATCGTCGATTCAATCACCGATCCATCGCCCAAGGCTGATAACCTTGCAACCGAACAACTTGTGCGCGTTGACGATTGTTTCCTCTGCTATCGGCCACCTGTTGATTTCCCTGCTATACAAGCTCCAAAGCCATTACGCCCATTTGTCTTTGGCTCATTTAACGATCTTCGAAAAATCTCACCAAGCACCATGCGAGTTTGGGCATCCATTCTGAATGAGAATCCTGATTCACAACTCCTCCTCAAAGCATCGCGGCTAGAACAACAGGAAGTATGTGACGATGTTTACTCAAGATTCGAATCGCTTGGCATATCCTCATCACGAATCAAACTCATTGGCCGCACGCCAACCAACTTCGAACACCTCGATCTTTACAATCAAATAGATTGCGCACTTGACACCTTTCCTTACACCGGCACCACCACGACATGCGAAGCACTTGCGATGGGTGTCCCAACAATCACACTGCTCGGCAATGCACACGCAGGCCGAGTAAGTGCCTCGTTACTCACAGCGGCCGGAAGATCGGATCTCGTTGCGTCAAGTGAGCAAGATTACATCGAGCTTGCAAACAAACAGGCACGGGGCGGTTCGTATTCTCTTGAATCCAGAAATATTCTTCGCGCACAACTTTTGTCATCCCCCTTAACGGACGGAAAAAGCTACACGAAAAAACTAGAATCAGTATTCATTTCCCTCTGGAAATCATGGTGCGAAACACAACAAGCCCACACGGAGCCAACCCAATGAACATCGTTTGGCTTGCATCCTATCCAAAGTCTGGCAACACCTGGGTCCGCTTCATGCTCTACGCTGCGATCTTTGGGCCGCCGAAGAACTCGGGTGCTGTATCAAAAAAAATTCCGGATATCCATCGCCCAATGCCTTTTGATATCCCGGAGTCTGGAACGCTTCAGATCAAAACGCATTTCGAGCTTAGCGCGAAGCATCCCAAACTCACTGAAACATCCAAAGCAATCCACATCATCCGAAACCCGCGCGATGTGATGCTCAGTGCTATTAACTATCGCACGCTGACGAGTGATACAGCGAGCCAGTCGCAGAAAGACCTTGTAATCAAGGCATTCCTTCAAGCGAAGGGCGACCCGCATTGGAAATCCAGCAGCTTCGGTACATGGGCATCCCATGCAAGATCATGGAGAAACGCAACCGATTTTCCAGTTCTCCAAATCCGCTACGAGGACCTCAAATCCAATCCGCATACGCAACTTGAGAGGATGCTCGGGTTCCTCGATATCCAACGCACCCTAGAGCAAATCGACGAAGCCGTGGTCGCAAGCTCGTTCGATTTCATGCGTGCATTAGAGATCCGAGAAAAAAAAACAGCGAAGCAGAAAACAAGTCTCCTCTTCGACGGCACAAGCCAAGCCACCCGAAAGGGAATCTATTTTATGAACAAGGGGCAATCCAATCAATCGCTGGATTCACTCATGCCAGGGCTAGACGCCCTCTTTGATGCGAGATTTAAAGATGAACTTGCTGAGTTTGGTTACGCTCTAGATTGATCAGGCGAATGATGAAGAAGGTGTCAAACGCCCAACTCATGCCTTGAGGTGAAATGGTTCAGTCACAATTGTTTTCGCCAATATTCTGTGATTGCATCCACGCCCACTGCTTTGTAAGCCCATCGAAAATCGAAGTTTTCGGCTGATACCCAAGTTCCTTCTGTGATCGCACCAGGTTCGCCCAAGTCCGCTCCACATCGCCCGGCTGCATCCCCATCTCATTGATCTTTGGCTCGCGTCCAACCACGGCTCCAATCGTTTCGATCATCTCATTGAGCGTCGTGGGATGATCGCCTCCGAGGTTCCATACTCTGAATCCATGCTCATCAATCTGCTGATAGGATTTGATGATTCCCGCAACGATATCATCAACAAAGGTATAGTCTCGGCTCGTCGTGCCATTGCCAAACCGATTAATCGTCTCGCCTTGGCTCACCTTTGACAAAAACAAACTCATCGCAAGGTCCGGGCGTTGGCGAGGCCCAAACACCGTAAAAAACCGAAGCATTGCGATCGGCAACCCGGTCAAATGATGATGCGTATCGCCCATCAACTCGCAAGAAAGCTTTGTCGCCGCATAAGGCGAGATCGGATGATGCACATCATCCGATTCCGAAAACGGGGTCTTCGCATTGTTTCCATACACCGAGCTTGAAGACGCACACACAACCCGCTTGCACCCTGCCTTGCTCGCAGCACTCAATACAGATTGAGTACCGAGAATATTTACTTTGATAAACCCGCCAGGGTCAGGAATACTCGGGCGAACACCCGCCTTGGCAGCAAGGTGAATCACCCCGCTTACCTGGTGCTCCTTGAGCACTTCGATCAAAGCATTTTCGTTACACACATCTATTTCTAAAAACGAGAATCGTTTCTTCGGATCTGTTTGAGCGACCTCAGCCAGATTTTTTTCTTTCCGATCACGCCCATAAAAAGGATCAAAGTTGTCAACCCCAACAACACTCGCGCCGTGTGATAAAAGTGATTCGCACAAGTGCGATCCAATAAACCCGGCGCATCCAGTGACCAGAATGTGTTCGTTGCTCAACATCAATACAAATCCATGTGTCTCATGTTCGGTTCAGAGCGAGGATCATATTGATCCATATGCTCGCAAACACCATTGGCAAACGAGAATAAAGTCCAAAAAAAAGCAAGGCGCCATGTGTCCACGGCGCCCCGCTGGAGGAGAGAGAGATCCATATAATGTACATAGAAACACAACAACAGGCTGCAATAGACCATGTTGATAGCCCAATAGAACCTCTTTTATTGCAAAAAAGCACTTGTACGCACTCTGTTCGTGTTGTTTTCTGCGCTCGCTTTGTGGATATTCATGTTGGCAATGCGCTCAAATCACGATAAAGTATGTGTCAGTCACAAGATCCCTCCGGTTGGTTTGTCCGTGCAAGGACTCCAGAAGGATCGGTACAACCAGAAAGCGGAACCGCCAGCACACGCGATCACCATCCAAGTTTCACTCTTGTGTTTACTCGATCGCCCAATATGCTGCATACGAAAGATCATGGAAGAACCCGCTCAATCTTCTCCGTCGCGCAACGAAGCCGACGACCAACCCCCCCCCGAAACCAAAGCGCATCACGCGCCATCCAATTCCATACAGGTCGAGATTTTTGATGCGCTCAGTCTGCTCAACAAGTCTTCGCTCATCCTCCTGACCGATCTCGCAACCCGCGCACTGGCCAATCTCCCAAACCAGGGCGACATCCGCGTGTCCATCGTCGATGATCAACGCATGAGTATCGCCCACGAAAAATTCTCAGGCATCACAGGCACCACCGATGTTCTCACTTTCGATCTTGCGCCAGAGACAAACAACTTCAATCAAAAAACGATCGACACAGATCTCACCATCTGTTACGACGAGGCAATCCGACAAGCAATCAAACTCAACCATCCAGTCGAGCACGAACTCCTCCTCTACATCATCCACGGCACACTCCACTGCCTGGGTTACAACGACCACGATGATGCAGAATATCAACGCATGCATATAAAAGAAGACGAACTCCTCGCTAAGATCAATATCAAACCAACCTTCTTCACACAGGAACCAAACTCATGATCGCAGGCTGGTGGCTCATCGCAGGATTCGGGCTCGCGTGTATCTCGGGGCTTCTCGCCTCGCTTACGCTCTCGCTCTATACCCTCTCGCGCATCCGTATCACTTCACAACTCCAAGACACCAACGATGACGACTCGTCAGCAATCCGTGTCCGCGCCATCCTCGAAGATATCCAAGGCCACGCTGTTGCCATCGCATTCTTCAAATCTATCTTCCGCTTCGCCACCGCCATCACAATGGTCTACTGGGCAACTGCAATGCGCAGCCTCTCTGCGCCAGATACTACCTCAATCATCATCGGGATCATCGCAACAATCTTCATGCTCTGGGTTTCATCCACCCTCGTCCCAATGGGGATCGCCAATCATGCTGGCGAACGATCAATCATCCGCCTAAGCCTGCTCATTCGCCTCACACATATAGTTTTCGTCCCCATCCTGCCCCTCTGGCGATTCACGAACGAAGTCATACGCAGGCTCTCGGGCACTGAGCAGGGCGCCAAAGACCTCGCGATCACAGGTTCAGATCTCCGCGCCATCGTGGTCGACAATGAAGTAGAAGAAAAACTCGACGAGGCCGAGCGCGATATGCTCGAAGCCGTCGTCGAGTTTCGTTCAACATCGGTCGAACAAATCATGACCCCGCGTACCGAGATCAATGCCCTCGAATACACCGATGATCTCAATGAAGTCCAAGCCTTCATCAACGAGCATGGCCACTCTCGCCACCCTGTATTCTCCGAAAACCTCGATCACATCGAAGGCATGCTCTACGCCAAAGATCTCCTCAAATGGATTATCAACCACGGCAACAACGGCAAAGCCTTCATCCTCTCCGAGCTCCTCCGAGAGCCGTCATTCGTTCCAGAAACAAAGACAGTCCGTGAGCTACTCACCCAGCTCCTCGCAGACCAGGTCCACATCGCCATCATCCTCGATGAATACGGCGGCACATCAGGGCTCGTCACCATGGAAGACATCGTCGAAGAAATCTTCGGCGAAATCCAAGACGAATACGAAGACCCAGAAGACAACACAACAATAGAAATCGATCGAGAAGCCGCAACCGCCGAAATGGATGCACGCACAGAAATCGACGACGCCAACGATGAGCTCGAATCCATAGGCATCGAGCTCCCCGAATCAGACGACTACGACACCGTCGCCGGGTTCATCAACACCTTGCTGGGCAGAATCCCCGCACAAGACGAAGAGTTCGATCACGAATCGCTCCGATTCAAAATCCTCGAAGCAGAACCCACCCGAATCATCCGTCTGCGCGTTTCGTGTGTGCCCGACAACGCTTCTGTTTCAGTCGGCGCCGATCAAGATCTTGATTAATCATCACCAACACGCTTGCGTGTTGAGTCTTCCACATTCAATCCCGCAATATGCGCAATGCAAGTCAGCTCAACCCCGCGGGTCTTCTTGAGCTTGCGCCCAATAGACTCCCGATGATTCTCGATTGTCTTCACCGACCGGAACAACGCCTCAGCGATCTCCTTAATCGACATCCCCTGCCCGAGGAGCGCGAGCACTTCAAGCTCTCTGGGCGTGAGCGATTTCATCTCGCCCAGACGGATGAAGTCTGAATGAATCACCTCATGCTCGCCTTCAAGAAAGAACTGTGCCTCTTGCGTCGCCGACAGCCGACGGGTGATCACAAGCACATGCGCCATGTCTCCATCGCCATCAGCATCAATCAAGCTCATCCAGCTAAACTGTTGCTTGCCATGCCAGACCGTCCGAAGCAAGATCCCTTCCCCGGTTTCTTTGATCTTCTCAAACAACCTAACCCGCTCGTCAACCCATTCTTTGGGGAACCCAAGGTCATAGAGCGATCGCCCAGTGATCGAGCTCGGCTCGCGAAGTTCATCAAAGAACACCCGCGTAGATTGCTCATTGATATAAATAAGCACGCCATCAAGCGTCACCACCGCAACCCCCGTCGTCGGGTCAGCGGTAAATGTGTTCCAGATTTCAGAGTTCATAGCACCCTTGCGTTTTAGATCAGTCATGTGTGAACCATTCAGTGGAGAATGAGGATTCAGTAGACACCAAGCGGGGCACGCCCCACCAAGTCATCCTACCATAAAGACGATGTATCTCAAAATGTATAATACGATGACGAAGAAAATGGAAGCCCTTGTACCCGCAAATCCAGAACAAGTCTTGTTCTACTCCTGCGGCCCAACCGTTTACGACGATGCTCATATCGGCAATTTTCGTTCTTTTCTAGCTGCTGATCTTTTACGCCGTTGGATCGAATCTCCACTCTGCGCCTTAAAAAACCCAAATGATTCTCTCCATACAACCAACAGAACCGTTGTACAAGTCATGAACATCACCGATGTCGGACACATGACAGACGACGAAAACGCGGATGGTGCAGGTCAAGACAAGATGGAAGTCGCTGCGGAGCGAATCCTCGAAGCAAAAAAATCGGGTAAACTACCTAGTGATGCCAAGGTCGATCCACAAGACCCGTTCGCCATCGCACGCTACTACGAAGCCCGTTTCAAAAAAGATGCAATCACCCTTGGCCTCAAGGTCGCTATCGAAGCAGAGAACGATCGTTCACTCATGCCTCGCGCCACCGAAAACATCGCCAATATGATCATCGTCATCGAGCAACTCCTCGCCGATGGCTACGCATACCCTGCTGGTGAACCGGGCAGCCAAGCAATCTATTTCGGTGTTCAACGCTTCGAGCAGTACGGCCAGCTCTCTGGCAACTCCATCGAACTCCTCAAAGGCGGCGCAGGCGGACGAACCTCAGACACAAACACACAGCAAAAAAACCACCCCGCAGATTTCCTCCTCTGGAAAGAAGATGCCACACACAAAATGAAATGGGATTCACCAAAGATCCCAAACCTTGCTGATGATCAGCAATGGGGCCAAGGCTATCCTGGCTGGCACATCGAATGCACCGCCATGGCCCTGGCAAAGCTCGCTGTCGACGGCCTCGCTGGTGCACGAAAAAACCACGCCCAGATCGACATCCATTCCGGCGGCGAAGACAACATCTTCCCGCACCACGAATGCGAAATCGCACAATCATGCTGCTATACAGGAAACGACTCCTTCGCCAAGCACTGGTTCCACCCAAGGTTTTTAAAGGTCGAAGGCCAAAAGATGTCCAAATCCAAAGGCACCATGTACACCCTGGGCGATCTCACTGCCAAAGGCATCGACCCCGCCGCCATCCGCCTAGAACTCATCAAGACCCATTACCGCGCCAACGCCGACTTCTCGATGCAAGGCTTAAAAGACTCCGCTCGAACAGTTCATCGCTGGCGAAACTTTGTCGATTCCGGTTTAAATGCAGAGGCAGGCACAACAAATCAAACGGTGTGTGAAGCGGTGGCAAGTGCCATGCACGATGATCTCAACATCGCTGGCGCTCTGGGTGTTATTAATAAGTGGATCAAAGAAACGCCCTCACCAACCCAAGCCGATACTGCACTCTTTAACCTCTTCGATGAGTTTCTATCCGTGCTCTCACTCGAACAACTCGAACAAACCGAATCTGAATCAGGAATCGCCCTCTACCGACCCGGCGTCACCCCATCCCTCGAAATCGAATCCCTCCTCATCGCCCGCCGCGACGCCAAAGCTTCCAAAGATTGGCCCGCTGCCGATGCCATCCGCGACCAACTCAAAGCAATGGGCCTCTCCATCATGGATAAGCCCCAGGGCAAAGTAGAAGTCGCCCCTATCAATTAACTCAGAGCGATTTGGGTTACGATTCGTGTGTTTGCGATTGGAGCTTGCGGAGTGCGTCAAACGCATCCATAGGCGACATCGAATCCAGCTTGATCTCTTTGAGCGCATCAACCACCGGATGCTGAACAAACTCGGTAAACAACCCGAGTTGATCGCCAGCTTTGGATGGGGTGGCGGCGGGTGCTTGCACCCGTTCTGTATCAACCCGCCCGGCGTGCTGGACAGAAAGCGTATCGAGAATAGCGCGGGCACGATTGGTAATCGATTTGGGAACGCCCGCGAGCTGAGCAACATGAACGCCGTATGACTGATCGGCTCGCCCCGATCGGATCGAATGCAAGAACGCAATCTCTTGATGTCCGTCTTCGGTCGTCCATTCACGAACCGCGACATGCAGGTTTTTCACAGGCTTGCCGAGTTCGTTTTCTAGCCGATCTTCAAGGTCAGTAATCTCGTGATAGTGTGTCGCAAAGAGCGTGCGAGGCTTGTTTTCTGCGAGCCATTCGCAAATCGCCCAAGCAAGTGATAGCCCATCGAGTGTTGAGGTGCCTCGCCCGATCTCGTCGAGAATCACCAGCGAAGAAGCGTCTGCGTTATTGAGAATATTGGCGGTCTCGATCATCTCGACCATAAAGGTCGATTGGCCGCGGTGCAACGCGTCGTCTGCGCCCACGCGGGTGAAGATTCGGGTGGTGATGCCGATGGTTGCAGCGTCGGCGGGAATAAAACTTCCAGCTTGGGCAAGCACAACGAGTAACGCGTTCTGGCGAATGTAGGTCGATTTACCAGCCATGTTCGGACCAGTGATCAGGGCGAGAGTAGCTGGTGAAACATCTGATCCCATCGTGCAATCGTTGGGAACAAAGCGGTGCCCAAGGGTTTCATCAAGAACTGGGTGTCGTCCTTGGATAATGTCGAGGGTTGGTTCGTCAGCGATGATTGGTTTGGTCCAGGCGCGCTCGCGGGCTTTGGTCGCAAACCCAAGCAGGCAATCGAGCGTGGCGATGGTGTCGGAGAATGCGCCGAGTTCAGCCAAGATCGAGCGGGCTTGGTTGCAGAGCTGGTCAAAGAGAATGCGTTCCCGTTCGATTGCGATATCTGATGCGCTCAGGACTTTTTCTTCAAACACTTTGAGCTCGGGCGTGATGTATCGCTCAGCGTTTTTGAGGGTTTGTTTGCGGGTGAAGATCGCGGGGGCGCGAAGAGCTTGGGCAGCAGGGAGTTCGATGTAGTAGCCAAAGACCTTGTTGTAGCCCACCTTCATCGAAGGCAGGTCGTGTTCTTGTGCGAGCTGGGCTTGATATTCAGCGAGCCAAGTTCCAGCATCGCGTTCAAGGTTGCGGGCCTCGTCGAGTGCGCCATCTACGCCATCACGGATGAGTCCGCCAGCTCGAAGGTGGGCTGGTGGTTCGTCGATGCACGAGCGCATGATTTCGAGGGCAACAGGTTCGATCTGGTCTCGTATTGATACAAGGTGATCATGATATTGAGTGAGTGCCGACGAGTGTTCGATGGTGTCGATGAGCTCAGTAATGGTGGCTGTGGATCGTCCGAGTGCCGCGATATCGCGTGGGGTAGCTCGCCCAAGGGCAACGCGTCCAGCGATTCTGGCGATGTCACAGATCGAGCCAAGAAGCGTGCCTAAGGCATCAGCGAGGGCGTGATCCTCAATCAGCACCGCGACAGCCTGCTGGCGCTGTTCGATTCGATCCCTTTGAATGAGCGGCGAGCTAAGCCAAGTTCGGATTTGCCGTTTGCCCATCGGGGTGTGCAAAGCGCACCGGGTGCCCACCGGGCTCGAGAGAAAAATGCCCGACAACGATCCAACGAGCGATTGATCGCGGATCGTGTGTTCGATTTCAAGCGATCGCAAGCTTGTCGCGTCGATGATGCATGATTGAGCGCGGTCGATGAGGATCGGGTGGCGAAGGTGCGCGAGGGTGGCAGTTGGGCGATCAAACGCAGATTGCTGAACGGTTGAAGAATGGTCATCTTCGATTGCCTGTGTTTCTTTGAGGTATCTGATAACCGCGCCAGCTGCGAGTATGCAGGGCATGGATTGATCGAGCCCGAAGCCGTCGAGTGTGGAGACAGAGAATGTTTCATAGATCGCTTCGAGCGCTTCAGCGGTGCGGAACTGCCAGCCGGGCCTGCCTGTGGCGGCTGCGTTAATAGCGGATGTGAGTTCTTCGATTCGCTTTGGGGTATCGCCGAGGGTTGGTGCGTTGTAGAGAACTTCTTTGACGCTGATGCGTGCGAGTTCATCGGTGCATTGGTTCAGTGAGCCGTTGAAGAGGTGGAAAGCGCCGGTGGAGAGCTCAATAATCGCGATGCCCGCGTGTGCCTCATCAAGGATGGCGATTGATCCCAAAGGCACAGTTTGTTCTTCGCGCAAGAGCGATTCGTCGACCAGGGTTCCTTGGGTAACAACTTGGGTGACGCCGCGTTTGACGATGCCCTTGGCTTCTTTGGGGTCTTCGAGTTGATCAACAACCGCGACGCGATAGCCATGATCAATGGCGCGTTGGAGATACACCGCTTTTTGATGATGAGGAACCCCAGCCATCGGGATGGCGTTGCCTCGGGTCGTCAGCGAGAGCCCTAGATCTCGGGAGATATTTTCAGCATCTTCGCCAAAGAGTTCGTAGAAATCGCCCATACGGAAAAAGAGGACACAATCTGGATGCTCTTTTTTGATGGCGGTCCACTGGCGCATTCCTGGGGTATCCCAGGGATCTTTTGTAGATTTCTTGGGAGATTTGGTGGGGGCAGGGGTCATTGAAGGATTGTAGGTCGGGTTTGCTGGGGAGTGCAGGCATGAAAAAACCCGGTTCAACAGATCCGGGTCGGAGAGAGGGGGGCTGGGCTGGTGTTAATCGTTTTCGAGGGCATGGAAGTAGTCGGCGTAGGGGCGGATGCCGACGAACTTGTCGGTTGGTTCGCCGTTTTTGAAGACGATTACGGTTGGGATAGAAGCCACGCCGAACTTGGCAGCGAGCTCTGGATGATCGTCGATATTGACCTTGGCAACCTGTGCGCGGTCGCCAAGGTCTTGCGCGAGCTTATCGATGGTTGGGCCAAGGGCTCGGCATGGGCCACACCAAGGTGCCCAGAAATCGATGAGTGTTGGGGTATCGGACCCGATGGTTGTTTCGAAGTTGGAGCTATCGAGGTGGAGCGTTGATTGGGTGGATTCGTTTGACATATGGGAATCTCCTGAGAGGTCAAGTGTTGGATTTGGTGATTCAAGTCGTAGGAACAGTACACAAAGAGAAGGATTAGATAGACTGTTCTATTCGATATTGTTAGAGATTAGATTGATCCGTTCATAATTGTAGCTCTTGGGGCTGTGAAACCGGTTGAGCCGGCCCGTTCGAGGAGGATTTCGGCAATTTGGCGGGCGTGGTCTGCGGGTTCGCGTGTTTGAATTTGTCGAGCGGTACAAGAGGCGCCTGAAGCGAGCATACCGAGCATTCTGCTGAGGGTTTGGGGGTCTGGGAGTTCTGCTTTGGTACAGAGGTTTTCAAACATCGCAGCCACGCGGATCTGATGCCCTCGGGCAGCGATGGCGGGCTTTGAGTTGGGGTCTTGAAACTCTGCAACCGCAGCTTGGAACATGCAGCCGCAGAACTCTGGGTCTGAGAACCACATCGCAAACGCGTCAAAAACCCCGAGTATTTGTTCGTAAGGGTCGCTTGAGGCGTCGTTTATGGTTTGTTCGAGCCGTGCGATCATGTCGTGGCTGGACTGTTCAAGCACCGCGACGATCAGGCCATCCTTTGAACCAAAGTTATTGTAGAGGGTCATTTTGGCAACCCCTGCTTCTGCGAGGACTCGATCGATGCCTGTGGTGTGGAAGCCTTCGGTTTCAAAGAGCCTTCGAGCGACTTCGAGTAGTTTTTCGCGTTTTGGGGAAGCCATTATGTACTCCGAGCGGTATTTGAGAAAAGTGAAAGAAAATATCAGATAAACAGAACGATCCGTCTATTGTATCGTATACTAAGTGTGAACGCAAGTCGTTTGCGACAAAAAAACAAGAATGGACTCAAACGGGTCCGACGGAATCATTGGAGAACTCAACATGCCACGCATTTTACCAGTCAGTATCGAAAACGCACCAGAAACCAGCCGACCTATTCTTGAGAATATACAGAGTGGTCTTGGCAGGGTTCCAAACCTCCTGAGCACCTTTGGTCAGTCGCCAGCAGCGATTTTGAGCTATGTCAAGCAAAAGGAAGCACTCAAGGCTGGATCACTTGGTGATCAGCTTGGCGAGTCGGTTGCATTGGCAATGGCATCGTTCACCAACTGTGGTTACTGTGCTTCGGCCCATAACGCGATTGGCAAAATGGTTGGTCTTTCCGATGACGAGCGTGCCTTGAACCGAAAGGGCGAGGCAACAGATCCCAAGACACAAGCAGCGATCAACTTGGCAAAGTCGATTGTTGAAACCAGAGGCTGGTCGAACGATGAAGCGTTTGCTTCCGCGAAGGCTGGCGGATTGAACGATTCGGACATTCTTGAAGTGCTCGCAATCACAATGTTCAACTTGTATACGAACTATGCCAACCACTTCCTCGAAACCGAAAATGATTTCCCAGTGGTTGAACTTGATGAAGCGATGGTCGTCTAACGGCGACCAAGAACTATGTGCTTGTGGTTCCCCTCAATCGCAAGCACCGGGGCGGCCTCCGGGTCTGGCGGCCGTCCCACTTAAAAACTTAATGGATCACCCCATTTCCTGCGTCGTGCCGTCCGAGTGTTTCGGGCGGCACGATTTTTATTGTTGAAGTATTGTGTGTTGGTTGGAGCTGTTTGGCAAGGGAAGGTTGAACCTAGACTTGCCCCATGAATGATGAGCAGGACAAACCGATCAAGGGGATCATTGTGGTTGATAAGCCCTTAGGGCTGACTTCGATGAATGTGTGTTCGATCGTGCGCGGGCGACTAAAAGCGGGCGGTGCACCCAAGCGGGTGAAGGTTGGGCATGGGGGGACGCTTGATCCACTGGCATCAGGTGTGTTGGTGGTGTTGATTGGGAAAGCGACGAAGATGTGCGACGAGGTGATGGCGGGGGTGAAGGGGTATTTGACGACGGTTGATTTGTCACAGGTTTCGACGACCGACGATATGGAGGGCGAGAAGACGGCGGTGGTGCCTAAGGCATTGCCCACGCGAGAGGATATTGAAGGAGCATGCGCCAAGTGGGTGGGTGATGTGATGCAACGCCCGCCAGCGTATTCGGCGATTAAGGTGAATGGGAAGCGGGCATACGCGCTTGCTCGGGCGGGCGAAGAGGTGGTTCTGGATGCTCGTCCGGTTCGGATCGATTCGATCGAGGTGGTTGCGTATGAGTGGCCGATGTTGACGATTGATGTCGTGTGTGGGAAGGGAACCTATATCCGATCACTTGGACGCGATATTGGCAACGAGGTTGGTGCGGGCGGGGTGTTGACCGCACTTCGGCGGACGCGGGTTGGTTGTTTTACACTCGAAGGTTCAGTCGAACTTGATGATGTGCCCAACCCATTTGATCCGTCGACAGTGACTATGGACGCTTGGGAAGCAGGGGACTAAGTAGAAGGTTGGTTATTGTCTTTGTTTAGGTTGTTCGCGGCGCGGGCGAGTGTTCTTGCTGCGAGGATGGCCCCGCGCTCATACCGGGCGGCATGCATTGCAGAGGTATCAAGCAACTCAGCGAGTTGTGGGCGGGTGATCGGAGGAAAACCATCAATCCCAAACCGCCGAACGAGAATCAACCGATCGCGCTCATCGAGTTGATCGAGCACTCCTTCAAGCCTCGTTTCAGGCATCAACCAACGATGCCACGGGTTGATGATGTGGGTCCAATCGACAATTACATGCCCGGGCGGAATCCGGCGCATCGCCTTACCCGTGCTGGTCGGCTGGGCGATATCGGGTTGGTGCGAAGCAAACCGGGTGATCGCCAAACCAACCGGAGCCGCGATCCGTCCCCGATTTGATGGATGGTGCGAAGGGTCATACCGATCAATCGCATCGCTCGCGACCCGGATCCCGCCGAGCAACAAAAACGCCGCCCGCGATGGATCGAGTGTGTCAATCAATCCTTCGATTTGCACTTCGATTGTCGAGAGTACCAGATGCAGTTGCGAGCGGACGAGTTCGATCTTGAGCATCCCGGCATGGCGAAGATCGGTTTCGATTTCGTCGAGTATTGGTCCTGATGGTGTCGAACGGTTGAGCGTTGCAAACAGATTCCCCGCGCGGGTCATCAACAGATGAAACGCTTTGCTCCGCATCTGTTCTGCATACACCACCGTAGGCTCGCGCGTCCGCATAGATTTGATGAACGAGCACAGGTCGGTGTCGCCTTTGGTCATCAACCCTTGATTGACTGCGGGTGAATCGAGTACTGTTTGGTCGAGCAACTCATCGTCGATCGGCAGATCGAATGATTCGATGAGCCCGGCCCGTGCCGCGTTGATCGCGCGGAGGGTCGCGTTGTGTGATCTGTTGGCGTGTTTGGCGATGGCTGAGGGTTCGATGCTCCGGCTGATGGCGCGGAGGGCGAACATTTGATCGCGCGGGGTGGTTGGGCCTGGGTCAGTAAAGATCGGTTCGGATCGTTCATGATCGATTCTGATGAGTGCCTTGCGGACACCCTCGTGCGAGTGGCCGGTGCGCAGGGCGATGCGAGCAGCAACCTGCGAGCGGGAGTAGTTGAGCCGATGTTGATAGCCTATAGCCCAGCGTTCAAACTTGGCAAGCTGCGAATCTGCGATCCGATCGAACCGGGCGGCTTTGCCCAGGCGTTTGGTATTAAGCGATTCAAACCATTCGACCGCCGAGCGCATGAAGATGACAGATCGGCGCCCGCCTCCGAGATCAAGTCGGCGAGCAATAAGCCCAAGCCGACGGTAGCGTTCGATTGTTTTGCGTGACACGCTCCAGCGTTTGGTGAGCGAGTCGATGGTTTCGTAGGGTTCGTGGATGTCGTCAGCGGTTAAGCCGGCGGCTTCAGAGATTTTTTCGGCGATGGCGGAGAGATCGCCTCGGAGTGCTTCGCCCGGGACAAGATCGGGCGAGGTGATCTCTGGGCGGTAGCCTGTAATTCGGAAGACGATCCAGTCTTGTGGGTAGATGCCATCGGGGTCGATTTGCGGCGCGAGTTCGTCGATGTGCCCGAGGTGACGCAGGAGTGTTGGTTTGGAGGCAAACCCGAGCTCGTTGGCGAGCTGGATGATGCAGGGGACTTTGGCTTGAGAGACGGCGGGCATTGGGGGAGTTTATGCAGAAGATGGGAGGGGCAATGGGCAGTAGGGAATAGGCAATGGGGAAGAAAGAAGTTTCGGGAGGAAGGAGGGAAAAAAGGGAGAAGAGTTTAACGCAGAGGACGCAAAGATCACGCAGAGGTGCGGAGATGAGAAGAGGGGGAGGGAGGGGTTAATCTTTGTGCAGGTGGTAGCGGATTTCGTGGACGGTGGTCGAAGCGCGGAAGAGGTGGTTGCCCCAGTGGCTGTCATAGTTGAATCGCCATTGCCAGGAGGCTTCGATTTTGCTTTCTGGGGTGTCGAGTTTCCAGAGGGTGAGCCCGGTGTGGAGGTCGCGGTAGATGTCGGCGAGGTCATCCCAGAGCATGCTTGCGCGGATGGCGCAGTAGTTGTCGTTTGGGTTTTCAGTCTTCCAACATTCTTCATGCCAGTCATAGAGTTGAGCAGCTTCATTGCTCGTGACTGAGTTGGTTAAACTCCGAATGATTTTATTTTGTTCAAGCGATAGACTGATTTTTTCGAGCCTGCGTTGACGCTTTTCGTTTGTTTCTGCAACGACTGGGAGGATGGCGGCGTGGAGATCGGCGAGGTGGGATTCGAGGGTGGTGTAGAGATTGTCGGGGCGGGCGTTGGCGAAGGAGTCAATGAAGGCGATGTAGGACTCGGCGGCGGCAGCGAAGTTGGTGAGGGGTGAGGGGGTGGACATGTTGAGATTGTATGTGGGTGGCGTGGTTAAAAAGCCAAAGAATTTTCTAACCACGATCGGGTGCCCTGCTTACGCGTAGCTTAAGCAGGTTTTTCGATGACCGACGGCTCCCGATCCTGCTTAAACCCGATGAAGACATCGGGCGTAAGCAGGGCACCCGCCTAGTGGCCTGTAGGAACAGTTTATTCGTTATTTGATCTTACTCTCTTTCTGGGTGTCATGTTGGAGCCGTCTTCGGCTCCTGCATGTCTTTGGTATTTGGATGAGATCAAGATCGTGGAGGAGTCGGGGACGACACCTCCACGGCATCCGTATAGGGAGAAACCAAGACCCCCTCCGTCCGCGAAGACGCGGACACCTCCCCCGGAGGCCCGGGGGAGGCGAGAAGAGGTTGGGAGAAGAGTACTACTGCGCCGGGGACGGCGAGTCGTGGCACCCGGAAGGAGATGGGGAATCACAGGCTGGGTGGCATGTAGGTGCCGTCTTCGGCTCCTGCATGTCTTTGGCTAGTCGCGTTAGGTAGACATGGAGGAGACTGAGTCACCTCCATGGCACCCGGCGCCGGGGACGGTCAAGCCGTGGCACCCGATGGGGTGTTGATGTCGAGCCAGTTGGGTTTGGTGGCATCGAGGATGTTGTGGTGGGTGAGTTTTTGAAAAAAGAGTTCGACGGCTTGCTTTGCTCGGGCATCGGGGTTGAACTTGAGGAGTTGGCCGATGTAGGTTCTTGCGAGGTCGGCGGGCCAGTGGTGGGCTTTGGCTTGGGTGGTGACGAGCCAGTCAAGGCGGAGGTTGTTGCGCAGGCGGACGCGTTCGAGCATCGCGGCGGCTTCGGCGATCTTTGGGGAATCGGCATCGGCTGATCGGCACATCCAAGTGGCATAGACGAACGGGAGATTGGTGAGTTCGTGCCAGGCTTGGCCGAGATCTATTTGGTGCGGGTAGCGGACAGCGGGGGGGGAGTCGACGACGACCTTATCGCCAATGAGGAGGATGGTCTCTGGCCAGGCTTCGTCGGGTGATGGGGTGGGGGTGTCTACGCCAGATCCTGATTTTTCGCGGGCATCGAAGGGTGTGAAGTTGGCGGTGATGCCGTATTGCTCGCGGAGGATGATGTCGGCGAGCATGACCGAGGTATGCGAGTCGGTATCGGCATGAACGGTGGTGATTTGGGATGGTGGCACAGCGGAGAAGAGCCGAACGGTGAGGGTTGGTCCATCGCATCCAATCATGCCCGCGGGGATCAGGGTGAGGGTGTTCTTTGGATCGGCAGCATCGACGATCGAGGCGAGCCCGATGTCTGCCTGGCCAGTGGTGACCATTTGGGCGATGCGCGAGGGGATGGCTTTGATGAGTTCGCACCCTGTCCACGCATCGAGTCCTTCGATCAGGGAGATGGTGTTGAGGAACTGGACCGCAGCGATTTTGGTCGGCTGGGGGGCGAAATTGGGGGTTGGTTGGGGGTTTGGCATGTGGGGGCCTTTGGCGGGCGAGCATGGGGTAGAGTGTAAATAATCACGGAATTGGGGGGATGAACCGAGACATTCGGTGGCATCAGGTCGTTTTGGCTTTACATTGAATGCGTGCCGGGAAGAAAAGACTTCACGGATTACGCTCGGAGGCTGCTTTTGGTAGCCAGTCTCTCTTTCTCCCAGAGTTTGGGCTTATTGCTCGGATTTTGGTGCCTTGCGTTTTCTTGGGTTGATTTGATCGGTGACAAGTGAATGCCTTGTGAAAACAAGGCTTTGGTAGGAAAACTGCTCGAACTGTTCCATATACCTTGGTGGGTTTAGGACACGCAGATGAGCCGATGTTTTGATCGCACTCCGAAATTGCGATTGGCACCCGGCTCGAAGGGCATATACGGTTTACCTACCCACCCGGCGTCGGGTTGCGCTACAGCCCGGCGTCGATTTTTATTTTTGGGATGGCGGTCGATCTCTTGGGGATTGGCAAAGTTTGCCCCTTGAAGGTGCCGATAACCAGTAGGTGACAGACACACATATCATTCTGATCGGCGGCGGCGGGCATGCGAAAGTGATGCTTGACGCGGCGTTGTGCGCGGGTGTTGCGATTCATGGTTTCATCGATGATGATCCTGACGCGCCCATCACCAAGTTGCGCGGATGCCCCGGGCATGTAGGCGGGTTTGATGAAGTTACAAGCCGCACCGGGTGTTGCCCGATTCTTGCGATTGGGGATCTTGAGTTGCGAGCGCGATTAATCGATCGGTTTGGGGATGTGGACTTCGCTTCGCCGATTATTCATCCATCTGCGATCGTGTCGGCAAGTGCGGGCATCGCGCTGGGCGGGTTTGTTGGGCCCGGCGCGGTGGTGAATGCAGATGCGAAGGTTTGCAGCCATGCGATTATCAATAGCGGGGCGATCGTCGAACACGATGTGCGCGTGGGGATTAATGCGCATGTTGGCCCACGGGCTGCGCTTGGTGGCGGGGTTGTTGTTGGGAATCACACACTGATTGGGATTGGCGCGGTGGTGTTGCCTGGGGTGAAGATTGGGAGCAGCGTTGTTGTTGGTGGTGGGGCTGTGGTGACGCAGGATGTTGGGGATGGGGAGACGGTTGTTGGGGTGCCTGCGCGGGTTGTTGGGGTTGGTGTGTAGAGAAGTAGCTTAAACAGATATCGCACGGTTTTATTTACGATTTGCCTGTTGTCTAAAAGCCCAAGGTTTACGCTTTGTTGATCTCGTTTTTTTTCGGGTGTGAAGTTCACGATAGCTGATTTCGCCGAGCACATACTTTTCGTAGCGATCGACAAAATTGGCAAGCGAATTGTCAGTTCGAACAGTTTTGAAATTGTGGTTTGTAGTTATTGCCATTTCTTTAATACCTCGCATAGTCCTATTAAGTATACGAAATCGGCTACAACTCGTTCCATATCCATTGAAAAAGAGTCGGGAATTTTAGAATCGAAGTTAGTGACTCCTATAACCCACTGGTCGCCGCCGGCAGCAATTCTCACCGGAACAGATAGAATGCATCTGTATTCTGTATCTTGATCAAAGAATTCTTTAAGTTCCGGATCATGTGTATCATCGACAATAGTGACTTTCGATGTTGAAAAAGCTTTTGAAGCCCCTGGCAAGTAATCGGCAATTTCGTGTTTTGATCCGGGAGTTCTTTTGTGAGCATCTCCGTGGAAGCATTGAACACAAAATACCTTATTGTCGTTATCAACTTCTTCTACGCACCAGTTCGCCCAAACGGAGTTGATATCTACTCCTGATTCTTCAGATATAGCACGGCGAGCATGGTCAAGTAAACGAGATTGAAGGCTAGACAATTCGGAGATAAAGACTGGTTTTGGGAGTTGTTGTTTGCTACCAAATCTTCTTTCGACCCGTTCGGTGACGAAAGATAACGCACCCATCATTTCTCGTTTGTCGACTAATCTTCGCTCTCTAACAGCGGATTCAATAGCGGACAATAAGATACTTAGGACTACAAAAATGATAGCGATTATAATTTTAGGAGCCAAATCGGTCGGAATATTTATACTGATCCCAGTGAATCCCAGCAAGAGCGGGAATATCCAATGGCGATTTTGAATGATCCACTTTGGGGATACTTTGTAAACCCACTCTGAAAACTTATTCCACGGTGCTGACATTCGATCCATAGTGATGTAGTGTATCAAGCCCGGAAGGTAAATGTTTGGCTTAGTAGGTGGGGTGAAATAATTTATTGTTCAATCAGAATCTGATTGGGCTTGTAGGCGCATGGACTCGGCGCGGGTGAGGAGGTTATCTCGTGCGTGCTCGGGATCGGTTGTTTCTTCGACTTGGGTGAGTTCGAAGTGCCATTTGATTAACGGTTTGAAGGTGTGGGGGAGGGCGGTAGCGATGAGGTCTGGGCCGGGGTATTCGTAGAGGGGGGCTTTGGCGGTTCGTGATTCGTTGATCGAGTTGTAGCCGGCGAGTTCTACGCGGACATCGTAGTTGCCGTAGAAGGTGAATCGGGTTTCGACCGGGGTGGTTCCGACTTGTTGGTCGTTGATCCAGACGCGTGCGCCGGCTGGTGATGAGGTGACTTGGATTCGGCGTTCTACGCAGCCGGTGAGGAGCAAGAGAGGTAAGAGGGGCAATAGGCAATAGGCAATAGGCAATGGGGAAGAGAAGAAAGGAATGAGGGATTTACGCATCGAGGGGCTCGCGTTCGGATTGGGGATGTTGGTTGTCGTTGTTTGTTGGTTCGTCGAACTCGTCGCCTTTGAACATGGACCCGAGGTAGGCGTTGCGGACCATCTCGGAGTTGATGAGTTCTTTGGGTGTGCCTTCAGCGAGAACTTTCCCAGCGTTGAGGATATAAGCGCGATCGCAGACGCGGAGGGTTTGTTGGACATTGTGATCGGTGATGAGGATCGAGATGCCTCGTTGGGTGAGTGCTCTGATTTCTGATTGGAGGTCTTCGACAGCGATGGGGTCTACGCCTGAGAATGGTTCATCGAGGAGGATGAGCTTTGGATCGGTAACGAGAGCGCGAGCGATTTCGAGTTTTCGTCGTTCGCCGCCGGAGCATGTGCGTGCGAGTTCATTTGTTTTGTGTGTGAGCGAGAAGCGTTCGAGGAGTTCGCCAGCCTTGATTTTTCGGGCGCGTCTGTTGAGCGGGAGTGTTTCGAGGATGGCGAGGAGGTTTTGTTCGCAGGTGAGGCGTTGGAAGATAGATGGTTCTTGCGAGAGGTACCCGATACCCATTTGGGCGTGTCGATACATGGGGAGCCCGGTGACTTCGGTATTGTTGAAGATGACGCGTCCGGCGTCGCGTTCGATCATGCCGATGGTCATGCGGAAGGTGGTTGTTTTTCCTGCGCCGTTGCGTCCAAGGAGTCCGACGATCTCGGCGTGCTCGACTTCGAGTGATACGCCATCGACGACTGTGCGGTCGTTGTAGGATTTTTTCAGATTGATCGCTTCGAGCAGGGCCATGGGCAAGTGTAGGGGGGGGGGAGGCAATAGGCAGTGGGTAATAGGCAATGGGGAAGAGAGAGGAGGGAAGAGGGAAAGAGTTCAACGCAGAGAACGCAAAGATCGCGCAGAGGTGCAGAGAAGAAGGGGAAGAGATGGGGAGATGGGGAGGGAAAGAATATGAAGGGGGCGGGGGCGGCACCTGCAAGGTGCTCGGCGGCTTGATAGTCGGTTATTTGAGAATGCGGAAGGTCATTGGGTAGCGGAAGAACTCGCCTCGGTTGGCCGCGACGGCCGCGAAGATCATGCCGACGGCACCAACGATAGGGATGGCGATCAGGAAAATCGCAGAAAGCCCGCAGGTGAAGACGGCTCCGATTCCGAGGATAAGTGCCCAGATAAAGAGTGAGATCTGGAAGTTGACGGCTTCTCTGCCGTGATCGTCGAGGAAGGGTGATTCATCTTTTTTGATCAGCCACATGATGAGGACAGCGATGAATGAGACCGGGCCGCCCACGCCAGTGAGGTTGAGCAGGAGGGTGAGGTGCATGAACATGGCGAATGTTCGTTCGTCTGAGGTTGCATCTGGGTCAAAGGCTTTGCCTTGGGCATTGAGCGGCGGGTCGCGGTAGTCGGCGTATTGGTTGTGTTGGTTTTCGTTGCTCATGACCCATTATCCTAGAGCGGGAGCATCCCCGCAAGTGATGGTTGGGGAAATAGGGGTGGGGATTTCAAAAAAAGCGTGCCTTGAGGCACGCTTTAAGAAACTAAAGTTGATCGCTAAGACTAATTAGTTGTCTGTGATAGCTTCGATTACAGGGTAAATATCCAATACATCAACAACTCCATCCGCATTGAGATCGCCATCGGTTGTCTCTGGATTCTGGTTCATTCCGAAGTTGCTAATCACAACAGTAAAGTCCGATTCATTGACAAGCCCATCTAGATTGGCATCTCCAATAAATCCAAAATCTTCAACATCGAATCGGCGAACATCAATGCCTCGGTTCCGATATATAAACATATCAGTTCCGGATCCAAATGGTTGTGCATCAATGCGTGGCGATGAAACTACCATTCTTCTCCAATCGGGTTCATTGGCAATAGGTTTTGATTGGGAGATATTATACTGATTACCGGTCATCCAAGAAAATTCTAGTATTGGGTCCGTATCAACAATCTTAAACTCGATAACAACTCTGAGTCGTTCAGAAGAAAGACTGTCTGGGTGTAATACTCCTGATACTTCAGTTGCGCCAGCATTGTCAGGCATACTGAGATCGTAAAACTTCCAATCATAAAGAGGAAAAACAAGATCGTTCGACCAACTTTGAGAAAGTGTAATGGGATCTATTCTGGCTAATGCCGTAAATGCTGCGGCAATATCTTCATCAATGCCTACGGCTGGGTATGGGATTCCAGTTATCCTGCGAATTGTTTTGCCGTTTTTTCCATCATTTCCATCGCCCCCCCAGCCAGGGGATGTTCCCCCATCGCCACCACCGCCTGGGCAAGGTCCATTTCCGCCATTTCCACCATCGCCTCCAGCGCCAGAGCCGCCGGCGTCAAAATCGCCATCTCCTCCGTTTCCTCCTTCTCCTCCACAGCCAGCTCCATCTGGATCTGCGTTTCCTCCTTCGCCACCCTCGCCGCCATCAACATTTCCATTTCCACCATCTCCACCGTCTCCACCTTCAGCACCAGAACCTCCGTCTCCGCCATCTCCTCCGTCTCCTTGGTCCGGATTAGTGCCTGTCGCATTTCCGCCATCTCCTCCATCTCCACCGCTCCCGGATCCGTCAGGGTCCGAGTCTCCGCCTTCTCCCCCATCGCCGCCGACTGTTTTTCCAGTACCCCCATCCCCGCCGTCTCCACCGGAGCCTGTTGATCCTCCACCATCTCCACCATTCCCCCCATCTCCTCCGTGACCGCTGGTTGCAGAGCCACCACCGCCACCACCGCCACCACCATCGCCTCCTTCGACTCCTCCGTTCCCGCCATCTCCTCCGTTCCCGCCATTTGTCCCTTGGCCGCTTCCTGCATCTCCGCCGTCTCCACCGTTGGCGTTTCCTCCGCCTGAGCCACCGTCACCGCCATCGCCGCTTCTGCCAGAGCCTTGACCGGTGTCGCCTCCATTTCCGCCTGAGCCACCGTCGCCACCATTTGAGCCACCAGCACCTCCCGAGCCACCATCGCCACCCATACCACCATTGCCACCGGCTGCCCCTCCGTTACCTCCGCTGCCTCCTGCTCCGTTGTTGTCATTGGCTCCGCCATTCCCTCCTCGCCCTCCATCGCCTCCATTTCCACCGCTTCCACCGCTTCCGCCGCCTCCACCAGTATTTCCGCCACTCCCCCCAGCCCCGCCATGGCCCGAGCCTGAGCCCGAACCGCCTTGGCCTCCGTTTCCAGAGCCATATCCGTTTCCGCCGGGTCCTCCGTTATTTCCGTACGGATTGTTGGGGTGACCTCCAGGGTATCCATCAAACCCATTTGGATGATTTGTGTTCCCGTTTGATCCGAATGGATAATCAGGCGGATAGTCCATTAGCATGGAGGCGGAAACACAAGATGTAAAAATAAATATGAACGCGAAAGAAACAAGTTTCCTGGCAAAAATAGACATTGAAACCCTAACAGTTTTGTGAGATTGACAGAGTGAAAATTATTATCGGATATTAAAAGTGGTTCGTCAAGTGTGTAGTGGGGAAAAGAGATGAATATTTGTTTTTGAACATTTGTGTATTCAGGCGAAAAGCGTATTTTTCTACGAAAAAACAAGATGTCTCTGTCTGGGTGGGAGAGAGTAAGGTCAGTTGCCGAAGAGGTTTTTTTCGCCGAACATGCCTTGGGCTTCGAAGTATTCGAGGGCTTCTTCGGTGGATTTGAAGACCTTGGTGGCGGTCTCGGTGATGAACGGTGATGGGTTCTTGCTTGGTTTCCAGACCACATAGACCTCTTTGGCGTGTTCCCAGGCGTGCTGGAGTTCTCGTTCTACGCCGCTCGATAGGGCGGGGATGACCTTGCCGGTGTCGGAGATGAGTTCGGGGACAAGGCTGACGATCATGTCGGCCTGGTCGATGAGTTTGAAGTCACGCATGTAGATTTGGCCATCGACATCGCCAGCGATGTCGAGGACCTCTCGGGTGGTCATTTTGATGGGGTCGAGCTTGTGCTCTACGCCTCCGAGCTGGTGAGGCTGATGATCGAAGAAATCTTTACCTTCTTTGGCAGCGTCGAGGGCGCGGTCGAGGAGGAGTTTTTCGTCGACATCACCCGGATCAAATGTAATGAAGTGCTCGGCGAGCTTGGCGCGGAAGGCATCAATCTCGGCCATCACTTCGGGCATGTCGATAACATGGGACATGGGGAAGGACGGGTAGACTTTTTTCATCTCTGGTCGGCACAAGAGCTGGAAGATGGTCTTTGAGGTCTGTGAGTATCGCCCTCGGGCGACGATGTAGAACTTTGAGCCTGGGATTGCTTGGGCCATGAGTTCGGTCGCAAGGATTTCTTCTTCGCGCCAGACCATGCAGTCTTTGAGGGTGGCGTCGATGTCGTGCTTAGCGTGGAGGCGTTGGTGGACGACTTCGATATTGTCGACAAGGCAGATGAAGATATCGGGGGCGAGTTTGGTGATCTGGTCGAAGTCGAATGCAGAGAACAAGCCGTGGCGCCAGCGGAAGGTGGCGTGGGTGTTGACAAGCATGTTTTCTTGATCGCGTGATTCAGAGATAATGTCTTTGAAGGCTGCTCTGCGAAGCGAGTTGAGGCGGGAGATCGGGAGATCGAGGATTCGACCCGAGCGGATATCGAGCGCTTCGTCATACATCATGTTGCCAACATGGTACATATCGAGGGATTCGCCTTGTGATGCAGCGAAATCGCTGACATCTTTGAGGTACGATTTTTTGTCCATCCCGACTTGGCCTGTGACGATTGCGCGCATGTTTGATCTCCAGAGTTAGGGGGGATGGTAGCACGGAAGTGTTGTGTATAAAAGTTTTTATCACAAGGGGGAGCGATCTCGTGTGATGTTTTTGCCCGCGTGAGATCAAGAGATGCTACAATGGCGGGCGATAACCTTTCACCTCCAACCTTCGGAGCATCTCATGGCCATTCTCGTAGACAAAAACACCAAAGTCATCTGTCAGGGCATCACCGGCGCGTATGGGGCGATCCATACGAAGGGGTGTTTCAACTATGGCACCAATATGGTTGGTGGCGTGACTCCTGGCAAGGGTGGGCAGACCGATGCCAACGGGTTGCCGGTGTTTGATACAGTTCGTCAAGCTGTCGAAGCGACGGGCGCCGATGCAACGATGATCTTTGTGCCACCAGCATTTTGTGTCGATGCGATGCTCGAAGCGATGGATGCGGGGATCCGTTTGATCTGTTGTATTACCGAAGGCGTGCCAGTCAATGATATGATTTTGGTTCGCCGGGTGATGGACGATCGTAACGCAGCGGCCCGTGGTGCCGACGCAGGGCACTCACGCGAGTTGTTCACACTGATCGGGCCAAATTGCCCGGGGATTATTACACCGGGCCCAAAGACTGGCGATGATACCGGCGAATCACACTACACCAACGCTGGATGTAAGATCGGGATTATGCCTGGGTATATTCATACGCATGTCTCCGAAGCACCGACCGGCAAGTCGGTCGGGATCGTTTCGCGTTCGGGCACGCTGACCTATGAAGCTGTTTGGCAGACCTCGCAGCTTGGTTTGGCACAGTCCACCTGTGTAGGAATCGGCGGCGATCCGATCCGTGGGATTAATCATATTGATTGCCTGCGGATGTTCGAAGAAGATCCAGACACCGACGGCATCTTGATGATTGGCGAGATTGGCGGCGAGGACGAAGAGGCTGCAGCAGAGTACATCAAGAACCATGTGACCAAACCAGTCGCAGCGTTCATCGCTGGGCGCACAGCTCCAGCGGGTAAGCGGATGGGACACGCTGGTGCGATTATCAGCAGCGGCGCTGGCGGCAAGCCGACCGGAACCGCGGATACAAAGATCGAGGCGCTGCGTGCTGCGGGCTGTGAGGTCGCATTGAACCCGAGTGAGATGGGTGTTGCGATGGCCAAGGCGATGGGGATCGCGGCGGTGACGGCGTAAGAAGCAATATATTTGTAGAGCATAAGATCGCCTTGTATGTATTGCAAGGTGGCTTTGTGGATAAGCTAAGGTTCGTGTTGTTTTCATAATGCGAGTTTTGAATGCGTCAGGGTGGTTTTTTGATAATTATTCGAAGAGGAAGAGGAAGAGGAAGAGGAAGAGGAAGAGGAAGAGGAAGAGTGTAGATTGTCTCCGTGAACAGTGCTGTGTGTGCAGTGCTTATAAAACGAAGGAGATATCGAATGAATTTGATAAGTAAGTGGATTCAAGAGAGAAAAGCGTATTCGAACCCGTTGTTTGGGGCGATGTTGATGCTGAGCGGGATGATTTTTCCGGTGTTCCATGCAGCGGCGGCGATTGAAGAGCCGGCGCAGACAATGGCTTTAAATGGCGATCAAGTTATTGATGCCTTGGATGCTGTTCAGGCAGGGGTTCCTGCAGATCTTGCGTTTGGAATACAACCCATCGCATATCGAGAATGGGGAAAATTCTAAAAACAGTATATCGAGCGTTTGTTTGGTGCTCCATATGTAATTGAGGAATCCGCACTTTTGATGTTCGAAGACATCGATGAAACCAGTACAGGAAGTGTTCTTGTTGGGCAAACCAGTGGGGGCGATCTGTTTGATATGGAAGTCTTGGGGGCATATCGGGCTGACATAACCGACACTGATTATTTTTCTCCCGATCAAACCCAATTATACCTTAATGCGAACCTTGATTTATTCGCCATCTTCGCCTCAATCGAAACTGATCTTGGCAAGGTTAATTTTGCTGGTATGGCGTGGCAATATACTTCAACGACCGGAGAGCGTGTTAGTGAAATAATTATTGGTGCAGAAATGCAGCAAATTGATTACGATGATTTTCGTCCTGACCCGGAGTTTATGCAAACAGGTATACCGCCCTATGTGCCACAGGATTGCGATGAGGCATTTCGTCTGGCAGATGCAGCATTTAGGACGGCTAATCAGATCGCAAAAAATAACGCAACTGATTGTGTGCTTGATGCCACATTGCAGTTTGCTGTTACAATGACAGGGTGTGCTGCAGCTTCAATTTTTCCGGCGGTAGGTTGGGTTGCAACAGCACTTTGTTCTCTTGGTGCTCTCGGTATTCAAGCTGCGCAATATGCAGGTTGCTTGTCAGATTATGCAACAGCATTAGCAAATGCTAGAGCAACTCGCGCAGGAAGCCGCGCAGCCGCAAGAATAGTGTTTGGCGATGAATGTGCAGGGGATCCGGTGTAAACAAGTTGGCGGTGTAATTCGAAAGAGTTATACCGCTATTATGGCGAAAATAGTGTATGTATTCATTGTGTTTGTTAGCCCGTTTTTGTATCATAGAGCTTTTTTGAAATCTAATACTACAGCAACGTTAAAAGTTCAAAAAAACCACTTTTTATCACAGGGGGCGTGACCTGCCCCCATATTCTGTACCACTCTCTATGTTAGGGCAGTGGCGTTCCTTTGTCCCATCAGAGGCCTGCGGAGCGTAGCGGAGCAGGCCTCTGGTGGGTGATTGACGACCCGGGTAATCCGAGTTTCCGGTGCTGGTGGGCGGTATCCAAGCGATGAATGAGGTCTCACCGTGTTGTAATGATCCCGCCACCGATTGATCAAGACCTTCGCTTCACGCAGCGT
>JAJRPN010000034.1 GCA_024280755.1 Planctomycetota bacterium | reverse complement strand
TCCATCAGTTCGACAAGGTCGAGCAGATCGTGATCGATGTCGCTGACGAAACCAAATCACGCCAACACCACAAAGACATGATGGGCTTCGTCGAAGGTTTGCTCAAAGCACTCAAACTCCCCCATCGCTTGCTTCAATGCTGCACCGCAGACCTTGGCGCCAAGAACGCCGACATGATCGACATCGAATGCTGGATGCCAGGACGAGGCAACACCGACGACGCGGGCACACCACTTGGAGAGTTCGGCGAAACCCACTCAGCATCGCGGTTGTATGACTACCAATGCCGACGCCTGAACATGCGCTACCGCCAAGGCGGCGAGGGCGGCAAAGGCTCCACCACCTTCTGCCACTCCCTCAACAACACCGTCGCCGCCTCCCCACGCATCCTGATCCCGATCTTAGAGATGTACCAAAACGCAGACGGGTCGATCACGGTGCCTGAAGTACTGGTGCCGTACATGAACGGGCAGGGAAAAATCGGCTAGGGCGTGCCTGGCCGCTCCTAGTTCATATTCTTTATTCTTACGCCTCCCCCGGGCTTCCGGGGGAGGTGCCGAACGAAGTGAGGCGGAGGGGGTCTTTCTTCATTTCCCCTTCGTTTTGTCGCATAGACACAATCTCAAAGACCCCCTCCGTCTGCTGCGCAGCCACCTCCCCCGGAAGCCCGGGGGAGGCGAGTAGATAAGAAGCATGAGTCATCAGACAGTAACAAATGCACATCCGATTTGTACACAAAATTTCATCGTTTATTTTCAATCTAGTATTGACTTCCGTTTTCCATGCGCCAATAAACTCTTCACGAATATACGCAAACTGGTTGCGTGATTCAGGAGTCCCCCACATGCTTCGGCAACGATTTACAAACCTGACACGCATCGACTGCTGGCTTTATAGCTGCAAACTGATGCACATCAGCGTGGGCTGACCAACGACGCCGGGCGTCGAACGCCCGCGAACACCAAACCACATCCCCCCGGCATCACCGATTGAATGAATATCTCTGCGCGATCGCCGCGCATTGAGCTTCTTGCAATCAATCTATACGCACATGCGCATTGCATGCGTACATGGTATCACATGCGCTGAAAGTTAAGTTATGGTTACAGAACAAACCCTCGTGCGTTCGCTCGCACCAGAAGACATCAAAGTCGGCTCCTATGTCATGACCCTGCACCGACAGTGCCAGGTCATGATGGGCAAAGAGTCCTCCCTCGGCGAACCTGAAGCGATTATCGTTCAAGTCGTCATGCGTCCATACTTCCCAGAACTGCCCGCTAAGGTGGTCGATATTTGCTTGCCCTTCATCATCGTCGAGCGAGAAGATCGCAAGACCGAAATCATCGACACCCGAGCAGAACGGCTGGCCAAGGTGCCCAAGCGATTCGCCAAGGCTGCCCGCAAGTCACACCTCCCAAAGAAGGACAAGAAGAAGAAAAAGTCCAAATCCAAGAAAGGAAAAAAGAAGAAATAACCTACCCCGCCCGGCGAGCATTGTTCTCGACGGGCGGGTATTGTTTGGTATGCCTATCAAAACCACGACCCTCGTTTCCAAACAGTTCCAAACCCCGCTGTGCCCAATGGTCGCAGCCACCACCGACCGCGGCATCTGCCTGCTCGAAATGGGTTCGCCCGAACGCCAAGATCGCGAGCACACCGAACTCGAAGCCGCCTTCGATTGCCAAATGACCCCAGGAAACCACCCGCTGCTCGATCAACTCGAAGCCGAACTCATGGCCTATTTTACAGGTGATCTTCAAGACTTCACCGTCCCCCTCGACACCCCCGCGACCGATTGGCAACAGCGGGTCTGGAACGCACTCACCACCATCCCCTATGGGCAAACCGTGTCCTATGGGCAACTGGCACAACAGCTCGACAATCCGGGCGGATCGCGAGCTGTTGGATTAGCCAACGGCAAAAACCGTGTCTCGATTGTCATCCCCTGCCATCGCGTGATCGCAGCCGATGGCACACTTCATGGCTACGGCGGCGATCTCGATCGCAAACGCTGGCTGCTCGATCACGAACAACTCCACAGCGGCGCGGGGCTTTTTACTCAGTAAAAACGAACTCAGCGACGCCGACGCATCATCATGACGCCGCCGATACTAAAGAGCGCCATCGAACCCGAGTTGGGAACCACAAGACGGATCTCGGTAGTAACAAAGTCGAGCGATGCAATGGCTGAGTCTGCAAGATTGAAGCTGAAGGTCACATCACTGACATTTGAAAAATCAAAGCTCGGTGAGACCATCAGATCACCAAGTATAAAAGATGCGGTATATTCCATGCTCACAGGCACCGAGATTACACCTTGCGCGGTGCCGCTGGCGCTTGTCATGATCACTTCAATATCAAAGACCTGATCGGAGAGCAAGAAATCGATCTCAAAGCTCTCGGCACCTATTGCGGTAAAATCCATGCTGCTGTTGGTCGTTTGATCGCCCAACTGGTTGTAGCTGATCGACGCGCCTTGCTCTGTTCCGATACCAGAGTTAAAAAATACGGCTCCAGCATCGCTGCCAGAGTTGAACATCGTATCGAGTGTGAACGATCCTCCCTGTGCAAATGGATCGTTGAAGATCATCGAACTAAAGGACGCTGCCCCACCAAGGTGCCCATTTGGAAGCACATCGAAGTCATCCCACAACAATGAAGTCGCCAAACCTGCGTTTGCGACGCTGGTGCCCATCGCCAATGCGATCAGTGCGATAGAACTTGCCTGCTTTTTCATCCGATACATAGCCAATACCCCTTCTCACGAGATTTGCCGAGCCCCCTGATCTCACCTTGGCACATGCTCAAAGCGGATCACTGCTCGGTTCACTCTCAAGAGGCCACAGATCGGCACGGATGCCACAAAAACCGAGAGATTCTCGGACATTTGTTCAAAATACACCCAAAGGGAACAGAATACTCAGTTTCGGCACAAACTCACAGCCCAAGCTTCGCCATCGCGACCGTATTCTCGATCTCAACAGCAGAAACTTCGCCCTCATCACGCAAGTGCGCGATCAACGCTGCCATCTCGTCTCGAATCGCCGCGACGAACTCCATCGGCTCATCGCTCAGCGGGTGGGTAAACCCAAGCAATGCCGCATGCAATGCCTGACGCTCGATCATTGCCTGACCATCATTGCCAACAAACGCCTTGCCCATATACATATCATCGCCGACAATCGGATACCCAATGTGCGAAAGATGCACACGGATCTGATGCGTTCGCCCGGTCAAGAGCTCAAGTTCGACAAGCGTATATTTTCGAGTCGAAGATTTCTTTCGCAAACCCGGAAGTTCATACCGCTCACGCACCCGACAAATCGTCTTGCTCGGCTTGCCCAAATTGTCATACCGAACCACACGCTTCTCGCGCGATCCCTTGGCATGTGAAAGGTGCGGCCCCAAAGGCAAGTCGATCAACTGCTCGTCACGCTCGACCCAACCTTGCACAACCGCAAGGTATCGCTT
This sequence comes from Planctomycetota bacterium, assembly GCA_024280755.1. Lineage (GTDB taxonomy): Bacteria > Planctomycetota > Phycisphaerae > Phycisphaerales > UBA1924 > UBA1924. The sequence goes on along the minus strand of JAJRPN010000034.1, from coordinate 37,835 downwards.
ATCCACCTCACGCTCTTCGAACTTTTTGCCCATCTTCCAATGTGCTTCGTCGTTCTTCGCAAACACGATGCACCCCGAGGTGTGGCGATCGAGCCGATGGACTACTCCCGGGCGTGCGAACTCTTCGCCAACCGATGACAACTCACCCGATGCGTTCTGCTCGAAATGATACACCAACGCATTGAGCATCGTCCCCCGGTTCTCGGCCCGCGCCGGATGCACGATAATATCTGGCTGCTTGTTGAGTACCAAAATATGATCGTCTTCAAACAATACATCAAGCGGGATATCGTCCCCCTCGATCTCACCACTCGGTGGCGGCGGGATCATCAACTCAATTTTGTCGCCCAGCCGAAGCTTGGTCGATGCCTTCGCCCGCTTGGCGTTGACCGTCGCACCACCAGAATCAATCAGCACTTGTAGCTGGTTCCGACTCATAAAAGTGATCCGTGATGTGAGATATTTATCGAGCCGATCTTTGACATCGCGCATCATTTCAAACGGTACACAAAGCACAAACTCGTCATCGCCCTGCTCACGCGCACGGATATATGCTTGGCGTACAGCCTCGCCGTCAACCTTGCCGCCGGGTTTGATAAAGGATTCATCCACCGATTCGTGTGGGCAATCTTCCGGGTTCATGCCCGCTCCACTCACGGCGATTCAGATTCGGTTGCCGGAACATCTTCTGACTCATCAACAGATTCATCCGTAACTTCCTCAGCGGGATCTGTCACAAGCGATGCGTCAGGCTCGACGGTACTGATAGAATCAAGCAACTCTTGGATCTGCTCTTGAGTCAGTGTCGGCGTGTCTTCACCGGGCAGGAGGATGAGTTCTTCCTTGCTCGGCAATGGAATCACTACTTTGAGCGCATCGAGATTTTTGACCCGCTGCTGGGCGAAGTTGGCGACCGCAGGATATTGCGATGCTGTCGCAAGGCTCGCAAGTTTGTTGTACATGCTCTCTGCGCCATCAAAGTCTCGCTTGCCTTCTTGAACCACTGCCAATCGGCTCATCGCCTGCATTGCCAAAAGCTCTTTGCCTTCAACGCCGCCAACACGATCAAGAATCTGCTGAGCAACCGTGCCAGCCTGCTCAAGATAAACCTGGCGCTGGTCGTCATCAAGCAAATCTGTTTCTTCGGGCATGCCGGTCTCTGGGTTAGGAACCGCCCCTGGCTGAACACCGATCATGAACGCGTTGAGGTACAAATCGGTTGTCGTAAGCAACGCCATCTCGGAGACCGATCGCACGCCTTCGTACTCGCCAGCGAGTGTCTTGAGTGATGCTGGCGAAGGGTTCCCGCCTTGGGTCGCCGATGCGAGTTCGCTAAACGCTTGATTAACCCGAGCAACCTTCTGGCGTTCGAGATATTGCAGCCCCGCCCAGATACCCGCAGCCACAGCAAGCGTCAAAAGCACAGGCGAACTCCACTTGCTCAAGAAGTCAACAAGCTCCTGATTGACCCGTGATCCCTCAAGCCCTTTACCCATACTAATATCTGTCTGCCGATCGTCCATAACGCAACCTCTACTTATCTATCTCAGAACGCGTCAACCCATTGCACTTAATCGGTTTCCACATCCCGGTTTCCATATCTCATTGTGTCGTCTAGCCAGTCGCCTAGCGGGTGCAATCGTAGCATCTCAACGCACCAAAGGCATCCACAATCGCCAGCCTTCGCCGAGTTGTCAAACCCGGATACCGCCCCAGAACACCCAAGGACGCGAATCTGCAAGTGCCGATGCGGGCACAAGCGACTCTTTCACCTGTGAAACAAGCGACTCAAGCCCCACCATTTGCCCATTTTCACCAATGGAGACTACTGCATCAACCCTGCAACAATGCTCGCCTAGATCCGCCCGTGTCCCCACCCGCAAACGAGCCGCCAGCGGGTCAATTACCAATTCAATCCGATTGTCGAGCATGCCCAAATCATCATTTGAATCTACACACTGCACCACGCACTGGGCTTGCCCCACGACCCGCCGAGCAAGTTCAATCTCTTCACCATTGGCGATCCGCTCATCAATCCCAGGCGTGTCGATCCAACGCACCACCAACCCGCCCAGATCAACCAACACCCCAACATGGTCACGCGTTGTCCCGGGCATATCTGCAACGATCGCAACATGCTGACCGGCAAGGGCGTTGATCAAGGTCGACTTGCCCACATTGGCTCGACCTACCGCAGCGACAATCGGAGGCTCAATCAGCCGATTGAGCACATCGCCATCCGCAGTCTCTTTGTATTTTTTTGCCTCACTGATTGATTGAACACCAACAGATGCCCACCGCGATGGTTGATCCAAGAGCAAATCGACCGCCAACGGGCTCGAAGCTCGCGACAATGCAAAGAGCATCCACGCTTCGATCTCAGACTCCGCTTCACGATAGATCTCATAAGGCTCAACACATTCCCGATGCTCTACCCCTCGCTCGGCGAGTGCTTGCGAGATAGCACGCACAATCGCAACCCCACCGTGAGGCATCAACATAATGGAGTTTTCATCAAGCCGAAGGATCACACCTTCATCAATGTCAAAAAGATTCCCAAGCCGAACGCTGCCCATCTTGGGATCAATCAATCCGATCGCGGCAGGCTCATCATGCACCACCCGGATCATCGCGATCGCGCCCGCTGAAGATCGCGGGGTTTGCACTGTATGATGCGCGTCCATCAGTCGTTGTCCTGATCATCATCTTGTTCATTATCATTCTCGATGATCATTTTGCATGCGACTCGGATGCCGTGAAGCTGAAGATCAGGAACGAATGCTTCGATGAGTTCATCGTCTTCGAGCAGCCCCATATCGCCTCCGGTCGCGATGATTTGTGGATATCCTTCATAAAACTGTGCGTATCGCTCTGCCAAATACCGCACCGCACCACTCGTAGCAGCACTGACTCCCAAAATCATCGCATCATCGGTCTGTTTGCCCGGCTCGAAAGAACTTGGATCAAGCTTGCGATACTTGAGTTCAGGTAGATGCGAAGTGCTTGTGTGCATGGAATCAAGCATGGTCGATACCCCAGGCATAATTGCCCCGCCATGATACACGCCTTCGCCATCCACAAAGTCAATCGTAATCGCAGTGCCCAGATCAACCACAACACACGCCTGTTTCACGACATCAAACGCCCCGATCGCGCAGAGCAGCCGATCTTGCCCGACGGTCTTTTCACCAGATTCGCTCAGCGTGTGGCGAATCGGGATCTCGATATCTCGTCCAAGCCGATAGATCGACCAACTGAACTTCGATTTGATCTCATCCTCGATCGAATCAGCATCCTCTTGCGACACCGTCGACATGAGGATCACAGGCTCATCAGATCCAAACTCAAACTCATCGAACAACGCCGCGACAAACGACGCGATATCACCAGATTGATCACTCGAAAGCGATTGGGCTTTAACACACTCGGTGCCCTGAAGCACCCCGACCCGCGTGCGGGTATTCCCTACCGCGATTGCGATGAAAGTATGGAGCGAGTTGGGCAAATTGGCAGCGTTTGAAAGCATTGGGTCAATCATGGCGGATCATAACCCCTCAAACCCGTCGGCTCTTGTCCAAATCCAAACTCCTCGACACTTGAGCCTACCTATTATGTACATTCCGAGCCTCAGACGCCCCAAAGGATTTCCATGCCCACCTGCCTTATCGATCCATCCATTGAACGCAAGTCCGTCAAAGGCTTCGCGTTCCCACTCGGGGTCTACCCCGTCGAGCCCATGACACCGATCGCGGGATATGTGTCCGAGTTCGAACAAGCAGACAATACCCAAGAGATGGACGAATGGGAAGCTTGGCCAGATCAATATGTCTTCGATATTGTCATCCCCTCAGATCGAATCGAATCCTTCTGGCACCAGGTCTTTGCGATGATCCCTGGTCGTGTATTCCCGATCATCGACTATATAGGACACGATGCCCACCGCGAGATCGATCCGTATATGGCCTATGAGCCTATCGGCAAAGAGAAAATCATCGACGCCCTGCGTCAATACCGCCCGTTCTTCTTCGAAGACGGAATGGTCGGGTTTGGAGCCGTCTCTGAAGACCCCTTCTTCTATGTATTCATCGACGAACACAAAATCATGACCATCCGCGTCGAAGCATCCTTTAAGTCGCGTGTCGAGAAGCTACTCGCAGCCTTTGACCTTGAGCCCTGCGAAGAACCCGCCGGGGCAGATTCGGCATCTCATGAACATCGCTCGATCTTGGTCACCGCGCTCGAACGCCCCGACCTGCTCACTGGCGACGAGATTCTCGAACGCATGCGCGACACCTGGCGACTGGTTCTCAATGTCGATCCTGAGACAAATGTGGATGACGAGGGCAATGATCTCGGAATTACGCCTTGGCGATGCCTAACTCGCTTTGCCACCGACCAAACACCAGACGACAAATATGCAGAGGTCTTCCTGACAGCCGAGTCCATCCGCCAAGCAGAGGAGCTCGCCCAGCAAGGGATCACCGAAAGCATTGACCATCAGGGCGAATGGCTCGATGTGGTGATCATCAATGCAGATCGGATTACAACCGAGCAGCTCAAAGAAGCACTCACAAATGATGAGAAATCTAAACCATTCAATGCGAAGACCTTAGAATCTTCAAGCATGCTTGCCATCCGGTTTATTCTCCCCGAATAGCGACACTCAATCCCGGTTTGCAGCAGCCCGCAAGCCCGACTCTCGCTTGGATTCAGATGGAGATAGTACAAGATCTTTGATCTTGTGGAACCAAACCTGTTCCACGCTCGAATAGCCCGAGTACTCGGGACCAAACGGTGCAGCCCCGCTTCTGCACCAATACAGTACACGACGATGACCAATGAGAGATTACAGAAAATAGACACGAAAGAGCAAACTCATTGCGGTTGGGATTTGCGATTCTGGCTCAACCCCGGTATCGTCCTCCTCCGTGCATGAGTCGCCAACCGGCAGGCTTTGGCTTGGATACACTACGGGCTGCGATTCGTCGCCCATTTACCCCGCTATGACTCGTCATAGCAATCTACTCGCTACGATTCGTCGCAGCGGACAGAAATATGCCGCGGAGATGATGCAGTCGTTGCAGCATCACGCTTGAGAGTTCGCACAGAAGCTGGTTTCCAGTTTCCTATGCACGATCCATTATATGGAGTGATCCGGATGTCACCCACCACTTATCGTTCAGCTCGTTCTTTGCTTCTCGCCGCGATTGCCTTTGGTGGCGTTGGTGCTTCTTCTGCATTGGCAGTCAATATTGACGCCCAAGCGAGAGAACGCACCGCCGATGCCAACCTGGTTCTCGATCGTGCATCCACTCTCGTTGATGGCTCAAAGCTCATCCGAGCCCGTGCGATGCTCTTGGCACTCCAAGATTCACCCGCCGGCGCAACCCTCGGCGACGAGCAAGGTCAACGCTTGTGGTCGCTCTTGGCAACCATCGAACGCCAGATCAAAAAGACCGACCGCCTCGACATCAGCATCCAAAAAGCTGATCTTGCATTAAGCAACGACAATCTCGTCGAAGCAAACAGACAAGCCAACGCGGTCGTCAACTCGAGAAAATCCTCGAACGATCAAATCAGCTCTGCCAAAGCCATCCTCAACCTCGTCAACATCCGCCAGGCAGATGCTTCGACCAAGGTTGGTGGCGCGATCCGCATGGCAGCAGACGCATTTGAAGCTGGCGATTACGCGGGCTCCAAATCACTCATCACCCGCATCGGCCAGCTCGGACTCGATCTGAGCAGCTCGCAAGCTCAATCACTCGATACCTATCGAGATCGTCTGGCACAGCTCGAACAAACCCAAGGCACTTCCTTTGGCTCGTTCAACCCATCAATGGGTATGCTCGCTCCAGAAAGCGGTATGAACACCGATTGGCTCACCAGCAGCACCCAACAAGACGGCGCACGCTCGGGCTCATATGTTGCCCAGCCTGAGTTTGAACCAATCGAAGTTGAACTTGTTAAAGAAGAACCAGCGGTCGATCTGCTCGACGCAGCACGCAAGTTCGAAGCACAAAGCCTGCTCGGCCAAGCCAACATCGCGTTTGAAGAACGCCGATTCAACCGGGCACTCGAACTCTACTCAAGCATCATCACCAACTTTGGCAGCTATGTCTCAGCCGATGAACTCGCACTGGCAACCGCTCGTCGAAGCGATGCACAAGTCCAGCTCGGTACCCAAGGCGGCCCAGAAGGTAATATCCTAAGCGAAACGCTCCAAGATCAAAACCTCGAACGCCAACGCGCCGAAGCAGCATTTAGCAACTACCTTTCGCAGGCTCAGCAGGCACTCACCGAAGGCGACACCAACACCGCCCGCAACCTCGCTGCCCAAGCAGACCTGACCATCAAGCGTGCACGCGACACGATGCCAGAGTCCGCTTACGAACGCTACCTTGATTCGGTTGCCGAGTTGATCACCAACATCAACACAACCGAAAACCAGATCCGTATCACTGAAGCCGAAGCAGAAAAACTTCGCCTCGCTCAAGAAACCCAATCGCTCGCGTCCCAGCGTAACCGCGAGCGTGATTCAAAGATCAACGCCAACCTTGAACGCGTCAATGCACTCCAGCAAGAACTCAAGTATGAAGAAGCACTCGAAGTGGTCGAGTCGATCCTCTTCCTTGATCCGACCAACCCGGCCGGTTTGCTACTCAAAGATATGATCGAGGACATCCTCATCTATCGTGACAATCTCTTGATTCAGCGTAACAAGTCCAAGAGCTACATGAGACAGTCCGTTGATAATGGGCGTGCAATGATCGCTCCAGATTCAATCATCGCTTATCCAGATGACTGGCCTTCGATTTCATTCCGCCGTGGTGAGATCCTTGAGTTTGCAGAATCAGAAGCCAACCGTTCGGTGCTCGCAACCCTTCGCAACACACGCATGCCTGTCGAGTTTACAGATAACGCATTCGAAGATGTCGTCGCATTCATCGGCTCAACCACCGGCATCGATATCGATGTCGACTGGGAATCACTCGCTGACATCGGCGTCGATCCAGACTCACCTGTTGATCTCAAGCTCAACAGCGTACAGATCTCGGTCCTGCTCGATCGCGTACTCGGCAAAGTCTCCGATCCGACCCTGCCGGCCGGCTGGTCGATCCAAGATGGCATCTTGACCATCGCTTCGGAAGAAGTGCTTCGCTTAAACACTATCCTCGAAACTTATGACATCCGCGACCTGCTCTTTGCAGTCCCAGACTTTAACAACGCTCCAGAGTTCGATCTCCAGAGTGCGGTCTCGGCAGCTGGCGGCGGCGGCGGCGGTGGCGGTCAAAGCCCGTTCTCGGGTGGTGGCGGCCAGGCTGTCGATGTCCCTCGCGACGAACGCGTCACCGCGATCATTGAACTCATCCAAGCCAATGTCGATCCCGACGGCTGGGTAGATATCGGTGGCGACACAAGCTCGATCACCGAACTCAACGGCAACTTTATCATTACCACAACCCCGAAGAACCACCGTGCGATCATCGGGCTGCTCAATAAGCTCCGCCAACAGCGCGCGGTGCAGATCAATGTGGAAACCCGATTCCTCTCGGTCGACCAAAACTTCTTTGAGCAAATCGGCTTTGACCTTGATGTCTACTTCAACGCCAACAACTCTGAGTTCAATCTCGCTCGCCAGATCGATCCGTCATTACTCCCTTCGGACTACTTCGATTCCGACGGCAACTTGATTGACAATGTCTCCGGCGGCGGCTTCTTCGCACAAGACACAACTGGCGACGGGCTCCTCGATTTCTTTGGTCCAATCTCCCAAGCTGTTCTTGGCCCTGGGTTCAATGGTGGCTCATTCAATGGCCAGACCCTGCCGAGCGATTCCTTCTCGGTTATCCGTGCAGCACAGAACTCGTTTGGTCTCACCAACGAACTCGCTGCGGGCAGCTCGTTTGCATCGCAGATCTTGGGGCTTAACCCAGCATTGGGCGTCACCGGACGATTCCTTGACGATATCCAAGTAGACTTCCTCGTCGAGGCAACCCAGGCAGACCAACGCTCGGTTCAGTTGACCGCGCCAAGGCTTACCTTTACCAATGGTCAGCGTGCATTCATCGCGGTTTCGACCTCGACAACATTCGTCTCTGACCTCACCCCAGTGGTTGGTTCGAGTGCGGGTGCCTTTGACCCGGTCATCTCCACCATCTCGACAGGTGTTGTGATCGACATCACCGGCGTTGCTTCGGCAGATCGTCGATATGTCACACTCACCGTCTTGACGACGCAATCCAAGCTCTCGTTTGCTCAAGATCGTGTGATTCAGGGTGCGACTGGCGGCGGTGGCGGTACCGGCGGCGGTGCTGGTGTAGGCACCGGCGGTGCTGGTGGCGGCGAGATCTTCTCCGCTCCAATCCAGGTCCCCATCATCGATGCGACCCAACTCAACACCACGGTCACCATCCCAGACCAAGGAACCGTCCTCTTGGGTGGCCAGCGGATTGTTGAAGAACTCGAAGTCGAAACCGGCGTTCCTGTTCTTTCCAAGATCCCCATCCTGAGCCGATTCTTCTCCAACCGGGTCGACACCAAGACCGAAAAAACGCTCCTCGTCCTGCTCAAGCCAACCATCTTGATCCAGAACGAAGAAGAAGAACTCAACTTCCCGGGTCTGCTCGATCAGCTCGGGCGATAACTCAAACGCATTATGAACTCACAAGGGCACACCAAATGGTGTGCCCTTTTTTCATTCCCATGCAGATCGAGCGTGCCCGCAAGGGATAAATGCACTATAGTGTGTTCTGGTATTTCATCAGAATGCTATGCTTACGAGGATGCACACACATGACCGATTCAAGACTCAGAATTTCGGACAACGACGGGGTGACATTGGTCGAGTTCGTCGACCGGAATATCCTCGACGAAGCCAATATCCAAGCGATCAATGAAGAGATCACCGCTGAAATTGACAGCGCCGATATCCCAAAGATTTTGATCAGCTTTTCAAATGTTGACCATCTCTCGTCCGCTGCTTTGGGCGCGTTGATCACCATCAACAACAAGATCCGCGAGAAAAAAGGGCAGCTCCATCTTGCCAATATTGATCCGCAGATCTACGAAGTATTTGTCATTACTCGTCTCAATAAGCTCTTCAACATCCACGAAACCACCGATGAAGCCCGCGCCGCCTTTAACGGTTGAATAGCAGACTGTATATCGTATGAGTGATTCACGAACCCATATCGAGGGAGCTTCTGGCATTGACCTTGCCTATGACCGCGTCAAGGTCAGCGCACTGATCGACCAGATTCTTGCCAAGGCAGAACGCAATGCCTTCGGAGCAAGCTCACTCTTTGCTGTTCGTTTGGCGATCGAAGAAGCGATCACCAATGCCTTCGAACATGGACACCAAGGGCTCGATCCTGCAACGACCGTACACATTGAATACGCCGTTACTGAAAACGAGATCCAGGTCGCGGTACAAGATCAAGGGCCCGGCTTCTCACCAGAAGCACTCCCAGATCCAACCCTCTCTGAAAACCTCGCCAAGCCATCAGGTCGCGGCGTGATGCTTATGCGGGCCTATATGACCGATGTCGACTTCAACGATGCAGGCAATCGCGTCAAGCTCCGCTATATTCGCCCTGCCCAGTGAGTTCATTCGCCACACCCACATCACAACCAAATTTTCGGCATTGAGCAAATATCCTTGCTCATGATTCTCAAATTGCCTATACTCTCTAGAATGATTCTAAGTTTCAAGACGCATAGATCCTGATTTGTTTTTCAAATACATACCCACTGGCCAAGGACTACAAAATGAGTAACACCACTCCAAAGCTCCCGATCTATCTCGACCACGCTGCGACCACGCCTTGCGATCCACGCGTAGTCCAAGCCATGCTCCCCTACTTCACCGAGATGTTCGGCAATCCGGGTTCACGCAACCATTCGTTTGGATGGGCTGCCGAGGATGCTGTCACGAAAGCACGCCAACGAGTGGCCGATCTGATCGGTGCCGATTCCAAAGAGATCATCTTTACCTCCGGCTCGACCGAATCAAACAACCTCGCCATCAAAGGCGCAGCGAACATGTACGCCAAGAAACCAGCGGGCCAATCCAACCGCGGTCACATTATCTCGGTCATTCATGAACACAAAGCAGTACTCGACCCATGCAAGCGTCTCGAAAAAGAAGGCTTCGATGTCACACTCATCGACCCCAAAGCCGACGGCACCGTCACCCGCGAAATGATCGAAGCGGTCATCCGCGACGACACCATCCTCGTGACCGTCATGTGGGCCAACAACGAGATCGGTACCTTCAACGAGATCCCACAGATCGGCGAGCTCTGCCATGACAAGGGCATCATCTTCCACACCGATGCGACCCAATGGGTGGGCAAGATGCCAACCAATGTCAAGACCGACAATGTCGATCTGCTCTCGCTCTCGGGTCACAAGATGTATGGCCCCAAAGGCGTCGGCGCTTTGTATGTTCGTCGGCGCCGGCCGCGCGTTCGCATCATCGCCCTCCAAGAAGGCGGCGGGCAAGAACGCGGATTCCGCGCTGGCACCGCCAATGTCACAGGCATCGTGGGTCTGGGCAAAGCCTGCGAGTTGTGCGCACAAGACATGGATTCCGAACGCGAACGCCTACTCAAGCTTCGTACAAAGCTCGAAACAATGGTCACCGATGCACTCGATGTCACGCAAATCAACGGGCATCCAACCAAACGCCTCGCCCACCTCACCAATATATCGTTTGGCTTTGTCGAAGGCGAGAGCCTGATGATGGCACTCAAAGAGATCGCAATGAGTTCTGGCTCGGCATGCACCAGCGCATCGCTCGAGCCGAGCTATGTCCTCAAAGCCTTGGGCGTCGGCGACGACCTGGCCCATTCATCACTCCGCATCAGCATGGGGCGATGGACCACCGAAGAACAGATTGACTACGCCGGCGAGAAGATCATCGAAGCGGTGAACAAGCTCCGTGATCTTTCGCCCTTGTACGACATGCACAACGAGGGCATCGACATCACCAAAATCGAATGGGCTGCCCACTAAGGCACCCACGAGAAGATACAAGAAAGAAGATCATCATGGCCTACTCAGACAAAGTCATTGCTCACTACGAGCATCCACAGAATGTCGGAACCTTCGGCACCCAAAAAGAAATCAAAGCCGCCACCGACATCGGGGTCGGGCTCGTCGGCGCACCAGAGTGTGGCGATGTCATGCAGCTTCAGATCAAGGTCAACAAAGAATCGGGTTTGATCGAAGATGCCAAGTTCAAATGCTTCGGGTGTGGATCGGCCATCGCCAGCTCATCGCTCGCCACCGAGTGGCTCAAGGGCAAGACCCTCGATGAGGGCATGGACATCAAGAACACCGAGATCGTCGAAGAACTCTCGCTCCCCCCGGTCAAGATCCACTGCTCGGTGCTCGCAGAAGACGCGATCAAATCCGCAATCGAAGATTACAAACAGAAGAACGCCTAAGTCAATCGGTGTTCCCACACCAGATTGAGGCATAGAATCCAAGCCCCCTATTTGAGATACTGGTTGCAGGACTTATTGGAGTCAAAGAATGAGCGAACAAGCCACCCAAGAACAAGCTGTGATTTTAACCGAACTCGCTGCCAAAGAGGTCCGCACAATTGTCGCCTCGCAGGAACTCGAAGCCGACAAGGTACGCCTCCGCATCGGAGTCAAAGGCGGCGGGTGCTCAGGTTTTAGCTACCTGCTCGATCTGACAGAGACCCAGAAGGACACCGACGAGGTTTTCGAACAGCACGGCATCAAAATCATCATTGATCCCAAAAGCCTCCTCTACCTCTCCGGCGTCACCGTTGACTTCAAGGATGAAATCATGGGTCGCGGATTCGTATTCAACAACCCGAACGCATCGAGCAGTTGTGGTTGTGGATCAAGCTTCTCGGTCTGATGCCCATCGGCTCAGCAAGACTTGGCGCAACTGCACGATTTCGCCCAATACTCGGCACAATCCAAACGATTCACACTGCGCTTGGGAAAATCCCAAGCCTTTTTCATTTTCTGGGTTGCATAACTCCCCAATATACAGTTGAATAGAACTTCCAACACCGAATACTCCGTTTCGCCGAACACCGGGGAGCAGACACGCCACGGAAGGGCAACTCGACCATGACGGAATCCCCAATCCCTATTGAGACTACCCAAGGATATTGCCCCCCCACCGCGGTGCAGTTCAGCGTGTTTCTATCCAATAAGGTTGGAAAAATGCTCGACCTCACAGAGCACTTTGATGATGCCCAAGTTGCTCTGTGTGCATTCTCCGTGCATGAGGCATCTGACCATGCCGTTGTTCGTTTAATCACCAGCGATTCGAAACAAACTCGCTCTATCCTCAAAGACAACAGATTCCCGTTCTCTGAACACGAAATCCTGCTTGTAGAACTTTCAGACGGACATACGCTCTCGAAGCTCTGTCTCTATCTGCTGGGCGCCGAAATCAATATCGCCTTCGCTTACCCATTGATGCACAACGCTTCAGAAGACCCCGCCATCGCGATCGCAGTCGAAGATCCAACCCTCGCCGGGCAGATCTTGCGTCGTAAAGGGTTCCAGATGCTCGGCGAATGCGATCTCCCAAACCGCCATTAAAGCCTGTATACCCAATAACCACCGAATTACTCACCAATTCCGTCAACCCCAAGCGGATTTGGACGGTATCGTACACAGACACCAACCACGAACACCTCTCTAGGAGACTCCCCATGAACCACATGAAACGCATGAAACAGATATTCACAGCATCTACCATCACCCTCGCACTCTGCGCTGGCACCGCCGCCTTAGCTGTCGAGCCAGAATACAAAGAAGTCGCAGTCGAAGTTGCTGATGCAAAGCCTACGCTCGAAGATTTCGTTGGCCAAGCCAAACTCCCCGATCTCTTCATCGGATCAAAGGCCCCCAAACTCGCCATCGCCAAGTTCATCAAGGGCGAATCCGTCGGCGACTTTGAAAAAGGACAGGTCTATGTCGTCGAGTTCTGGGCAACATGGTGTGGACCATGTGTCGCAGCATTCCCGCACCTCTCCGAGCTTCAAGCTGAGCATGGCGATGCGGTCCGATTCATCGGTGTCAATGTCTGGGAAGGCGAAGAGAACCAAACCAAACGCATCGAGAAGATAGAATCATTCGTCGCCGACCAAGGCGATCGGATGAGCTACACCGTCGCTGTAGAAGACGGCACCGCCATGGCAGACAACTGGATGACCCCCGCAGCCCAGAACGGCATCCCCGCTGCATTCATCGTCGATGGCAACGGCGTCGTCGCATGGATCGGACATCCAGGCGGCATCGATGAACCACTCGCTGATGTCGTCGCTGGCAACTTTGACCCATCCGCCGCAGTCGAAGAAGCCAAGAGCAATATGCTGATCTCGGCAGCCTTTCAAAAATTTCGCATGGCCTTCCAGACCGGCGAAGGCATCGACGATGCTCGCCAGATCGCAGATATCCTGATCAATGATTATCTCAGCGAAGAGCCCGCAGGGCTCAATGCGATCGCATGGATGATCACCACCTCCCAAGCAGAAGGCGTCGGCGAAGCAGAATACAAGGTCGCCCACAGAGCCATCGCGATCGCATGCGAAAAGACCGAGTGGAAAGACTGGTCCCTGCTCGATACCTACGCACTCGCAGCGTTCAAAACCGGGAACAAGGTTGAAGCCATCAAATGGCAAACAAAAGCCATCGAGCTAGCCCCTACCGAAAACAAGAACGCCATCGAAGAACTCGAAGGCCGACTCGCTGAATACCAAGAATAAGTTCACAAGCCATTTGTTTCTAAGAAGCCAGTTGTACGAACTGGTTTTTTTTGCGCTTCAATTTTTATATGCGAACGCTTTTTCCGTGTTCATTGTTTACACATCTTTTTTTTAGTGTACGCTCAAATTGTACAACACACACCATAAAGGAGAATGATATGAAGAAAACAAGCCTATTTAGTTGTCAGATCATTACAGTTTCAACATTAGTACTTGTCTGCGGATCTGCATTCGCAGATGACCCAGTGTTCTTTTCGTGGAAGCGTCAGCATGCGAGTTCTGTATCCCCAGCCCCTCAAATTCCGGCAATGGGCACTACCCTTCATTACGCCTATTGCCCGCAGCCTGGAGGCGGGCACGGCTGGGGCCTAGGGACTGCAAACACCTATATCCACGATACTTGGACCGAAATGACCACTCAAAATCTACCTGTTTCACTTTTGCTTCGTTCAAGAAACTCGCCTTGGGGTTCAGCCCCCTTCTGGGACTCAACCGTCGGCTATCCAGATCATGGATCAACGATCACAGAAGACCCTACACAACTTCCAGATGCAATGGCAGACCGGTTTCTGGTAGGCGGACAGATCAACTATGTTCTTGCGGATCTCGAAGCTCATGGCAACATCACATCATCCGATGTTGATACTTGGATGACCAATATCAAGGAAATCGTGACTGGGGCGTCATCTTTGGGCGTAACAGGAGATCCATTTGGCACGGGAAATACAAATGTGCCTCAATCAGCAATTCTCGCTTGGAATACGGTATATTTTGGCAACTATTCAACACACCGATTCCCCACAATGACCCTCGACCATGATGGCACTCTGATCACGGCACCGACTGATATAACGATGCCTTGGGTAGGCAATGCCCAAAATGACACCGTTACCGGTCGACACAACACTTTCATTTCGGTAGCACCCAATGTACTCATGCCAGTCACTTACGCCTATTTCCCCCATGTACGCCATACATTTCCAGACCACTTTAGTGGCGAGTTTAGCCCGAATACCCGTGCCGCATATCTCTGGTCAGGAATTGAACGGTTCTCCTCTGCCGTTCGCGAAGAGAATACATATGGGTCACTTACAGGCAAAAAAATAATCCCATGGGTCACGCCATTTGTGCCTGCCACAGATGTCAACTTGAGAGGCCCCCAGTCTGGCGCCTATGCGGGCAGTTGGATGCCGCCATCTGAAGACTTCTCTGCGACTATTCAGCACCTCCGCCTGCGCGGTGCCGATGGATTCTACTTCTGGGCAAATGCCCCGGACTACACCGTTGGCGGGCGACTCGACAAACACTACTGGTCAACAACTGATAGCAATGGCAAATTTCTTAATCCGTGGTATACCTCAAATGCCCCATGGCTTGATGCTGCACAAACCCCTAACGGATACGACTGGTTCGAAGCCGACGCACTGATCTCTTGGGAAGCCCTTGATGGCAACTATGCAGATGATGCCGTCACCTACAGGCTGTACACTGATAAAGAATCTGGCGATATTGTTTCTGCTGTCAATGACAAAGGACAACTCCACATCTTGGTCAGCTATATGCACAGCCTTCCTCAAGGCTTGCAGGCCCTGTTCAACATTAGTAGCTACTTCAACAGCGCCCGCGATTACCGATTCCCCGGCGGCTCACAAATTATTGCTGCGTCTGGCTATTCACACAACTACACATCAAACTTCTTCACACCAGATATTGATGGTGATTTCGACGCCGATTTTGATGATATCGTTGAGTGGATCAACTTGTTCTTGAGCGGAGATCTCAGAGCAGATTGGAATCAAGATCAGGTCCTGGACTTGACGGATTACAACTTGCTCGTAAGTGCATACACTGCGTTTAATAGCTGAATGCAGTTCTTATCTACAAAAACGCCCCGCGATGCGGGGCGTTTTTTGTGCACCTCAATATTGAAAACTCTTAGTTCAAGCCCTGATCAGCGAGCCAATGCTCGGCATCAAGCGCGCCTTGGCATCCCATGCCCGCAGCAGTAATCGCTTGGCGATAGTGCGCATCAGCGACATCACCCGCTGCAAATACGCCTGCGATATTGGTCTTTGAACTCCGGGTCTTGAGATCAATATACCCGGCATCATCGAACTCAAGCGGGGTATCGCGCAAGAACTTGGTTGTGGGCGTATGTCCGATCGCAACGAACATGCCTTTGACTGGAAGCTCTGAGATCTCACCAGTCACTGTATCCTTGAGTTTGATCGCATAGAGCTTCTCGGATCCATGCTCGTCTGGTGTACTGAGGCACTCGACAACCGTTTTGTTCCACAGTACCTCTGCATTCGCGCTGTCCAAGAACCGCTTCTGCATCACCTTTGATCCACGCAGCGCATCGCGCCGGTGAATGATGAATACAGTCGATGCAAACTTGGTGAGATAGATTGCTTCTTCGAGTGCGGTATCGCCGCCGCCAACAACTGCGACGGGCTGATTGCGGAACGCGGGCAGTGCCCCGTCACACACAGCACACGCCGAGACGCCGCCGCCGGTGGTTGCGAGGTTCATCTCGCTTTCGAGTCCGAGCCAGTTGGCGGTCGCGCCTGTTGAGATAATCACCGCGTGGGCACGCACTGTATTGCCTTCGGAAGTATGAAGCGTGTGAGGCGAACCATCGGTTGAAAAATCGCACTTGACGATGTCCTCGCCAACAACCGTCGTACCAAAGCGCCGAGCCTGCTGCTCGAACTTCATCATCATCTCAGGTCCAGCAACGCCATCGGGAAACCCAGGATAGTTCTCGACCTCGGTGGTGAGCATAAGCTGCCCGCCAGGAAGAATCGGTCCTGGGTCTTGCTTGGCAACGCCGACATAAACAACCGGGTTGAGGTTCGCGCGGGCAGCATAGATCGCAGCGGTCCAGCCCGCAGGCCCGGACCCGATGACGAGTACTTTGTGGATGGTATCTGTGGTATCGGTCAAACTATTCTCCTCGAAAAGCGAGCCGAGAAAATGTCGGCTGCTGGATGAATACAAACTCGTGCGCAGGCAAGAATATTCCACACCCGCACGATCAAATCTTAGCCCAATCGCAGATGATCGGCTGATCCTGATCCACCTATTAAAAATCTGACCGGGTCATGAGAAATGACCCGGTCAGATAAAAGAGAGCAAATTGGACGAACTATGAACTGTGGAGTCGCTCGTTTGTTTAGGCTATAGACCGTTCATCTGTCTTAGCCCGCTTTGTGCGATGCTTGGACATGATCCGCATGCTGAAAACTTGGTGCATGCTTATCCGAACCCTTTGAAACTTCTTCGAAAACCGAATCGTTTCGGCGGAAGAACTGGCTTGGCTTGGCATCGTTGAGCCGTTCGTTGAGACGATCGAGTGATTCCTCGATGATCTGGCGAACACGCTCACGCGAGATACCAACCTCGGCTGCGATCTCCTTGAGTGTCAAAGGCTCGGAGCCGTCAAGCCCAAACCGCAAACGCAAGATATCAGATTCGCGATCATCGATGGTTTCCATCAGGCGACGCAAGATTCCGAGTTCCTCAGCCTTGAGCGACTGGTCATCGGGCGATGTGCCGCGATAGTCTTCGATCAATCCACCAAGCCCGACAGCCTCGCCGTTGAGATCACGCGGTGCCTGATTCGGTGCATTAAACGCACGAACAGCACGCTTGATGATCTGAATCTTCTTGACGGGAAGATCCATCGCATCGGCAAGTTGTTCCATTGTTGGCTCGTGCCCGGTCTGGGCATGAATCATTCGTGAGTGCATCTTCCACTTGGCGATCAACTCAACCATATAGGCCGGGATATGAATCGGCTGATTGGCGTTCATCAAAGCACGCTTGATGCCCTGCTTGATCCACCAACTACCATAGGTGCTAAACCGTGCGCCTTGCGCCGGATCAAAGCCTTCGACCGCACGAAGCAAACCGATGTTGCCTTCTTCGATCAGGTCTGTGATCGGAAGCCCACGGTTGCTGTACTTCTTGGCGATCGAAACCACCAGGCGAAGATTACTGTTGATCATACGATCGCGTGCGACCGGGCACTGATCGTTGATAATCTTCCATCCAAGCTCACGCTCCTCTTCAGCCGTGAGCAATGAATAGCGATTGATCTCTTTGAGATAGGTCTGCAATGCAGACTTGACCCCAGACCCAGCGCGTGAAGTACCTGAACTCGAACCTGAACTCGATGAACGAGTGCCTGTGGTCCCAGACTCTGATGATCCAGATATGGACGAACCTATAGATGTACTCAATTTCCTACCCTACCCTTCTCCGCAGCGAACGCTGCCGGAAAATAAAACAGATGTGGGGGACAAAGATCCCTCCTCTACTCCGTTCGTCAGTCTACGCGATATGTTCCATCGGCGAAAGAAGAAAATGCCTGAACTATGGGGAATTTCTTATGAAAGTTGTGTGCATCGACCTGCCTGATTGCACCGATTAAAGAGATAAACCGACAATTTGCACAATATAATCGGTCTTTCAGATTTTTATTGGCATCTACCAAAAACCGTTGCATTATATAAAATTAACCCTCAAAATTATCGAGATTCCATGAACCGAGACCTCACCAAACTCTTCGAAGAATGGCCCTTTGAACCGGGACAAATCACTGTCCGAGTCATCGAAGGCGACGATGGAAAGAGTCGAATTCAGGTCCGGCTCGACCTGGGACTCCTCCAAATGAGTACCGAAAACCGACCAGATGGCAAACGCCCCCACGGCTACGACTCCCTCCTCGAATACTACGAATCCAAAATCGATCAAGATGCCCTCGACCTTGACCCTGATGAGCCCGAAGGCGAAGACGATGACGACAACGAACAGTTCCTCGAAAAAACACAGTTCGATAAACAAAGCGATGATAACGACAAAGGAACCGGCTCCACGAGACGATTCCTCACCGAAGAAGACTGCCGATCGCTCCGCGAAGAAGCTCAGCAATATTACCATCGCTATATTGCCATGCTCGTGCTCGAAGATTATGAAGCCGTCGTGCGTGATACCTCGCGGAACCTTCGCGTGCTCAACCTCTTCCGCGATCATGCGATCAACGAGGACGACATGCACGCGATGGAATCGCATCGTCCATACATCATGATGATGCGTGCCCGCTCCCTTGCAAGCCAGGCGCTCAAATCTGAAGAAAATAAAGCCGCGATCTTGGCGATCGATGAGGGAATCGAAGCACTCAAGCAATACTTCCTTGCAGCCGATCAGCCAGAACTCTTTGATGAATCTGGCGAAGTCGCGATGCTCAAGGACATGCGTGATTCGCTCATCCCCAAGCTCCCGGTCAGCCAACGGGCCGAGCTTCGTCAACGCCTCGAAGCAGCAATCGTTTCGGAGAATTTCGAACTCGCTGCGATTCTTCGCGATGAGATCCGCATGCTTGGCGGCAAAGCAAACATGTAATCCCGCCTTTAATCCGGCGCAGCTTCTTGCTTGGCTTCTCGCTTGGCTGCACGCGCACGCTTAATCAGCACACTCAACAGCGTGATGTCCGCGGGGGTCACGCCTTCGAGTCTTGATGCCTGACCAAAGGTTGTCGGGCGGAACTTATCAAGGGCTTGCCTTGCCTCGTTGCGCATCGATTCAAACGCGCTATACACAATCCAATCGGGCAATGGACGATGCTCAAGCTCACGATTGCGTTTGATCTGCCCACGCTGTCGTTCAATGTATGGCTCATAGCGCGTATCAGAATGCAGCGTCCGCCAGATGCCCGTGCTGTGCGTCCCAAACGATTCGGTCATTGCATCTTTGAGAAGATCCATCGTAAAATCGGGATCGAGCAGCCGTTGTGCTAAGGTTTTTTCACCATCGCGGAGTTCGCCGAGCAACACACGCCCGCGTTCGAGCGATTCTTTGCGTGCTGTAAACAGTTCCCACCGCTTGCGTCCAAGATCATGCCCGAGCAATCCAAGCCTCTGCGCGATCGGGGTCAATCGATCTGGCGCGTTGTCTGCACGCAAAATCAATCGGTGCTCCGCACGGCTCGTAAACATCCGGTACGGCTCACGCGGCGTCTTCGTCACCAGGTCATCCATCAACACCCCGATGTATGCCTCATCACGCCCGAACGAGAATCCCTCATAGGCTTCACCCTCTTGCGCAAGCATCGCCGCATTCAATCCTGCAATCAAACCCTGTGCGGCAGCCTCTTCATACCCGCTTGTGCCGTTGATCTGACCTGCAAAGAACAACCCACGCACCGCGCGCGTTTGCCCGGTCGTGTAAATCTGATGCGGGCGGACCATGTCATATTCCACCGCGTATCCATACTGCACGATCTTGGCGTTTTCACACCCGGGCATCCGTTTGATGATCTCATCTTGCACATCACTGGGCAGACTTGTCGCGATGCCATTGCAATAGACCCAGTTTGAACTGTGCGATTCGGGTTCGAGGAACACGCCGTGCGAGTCGCGCTCGTGGAATCGTACAACCTTGTCCTCGATGCTCGGGCAATAGCGTGGCCCTTGCGATTCGATCTGCCCGGTGAACATCGGCGCACGATCGAGATTGTTACGAATAATCTCATGGGCTTGCAGGTTCGTGCTCGACTGTCGGCAAGTTACTTGTTCGATCAACGGGAACTGATCACAGTTCACCTCGCCGAGCTGCCAGCCAGTGGGCGTGAGTTCTGAAAACGGGATTGGTTCGACATCTCCCGCTTCGACAGCAAGCGATTCCCAATCAATGGTCTCGATCGCCAAGCGTGGAGGCGTGCCGGTCTTGAGCCGACCGAGTTCAAATCCAAGCTCATTGAGCGAGTTGGATATCCCCGAAGCGGTCTGCTCACCAAACCGCCCGCCAGCGGTTTGTTCTGATCCCATGTGCATCAACGCACGCATGAAGGTGCCGGTGGTAATAATGACTGTTGGCGCATTGAGCATTCGTTCTTGCCCGTCGACAAGCACACGCACGCCTTGGACACAGGTGATCTCCGATTGATTGGTGAGTATCTCTTCAACCGTGCCTTCGATGATCTCGATCTCTGGGCGGGCTTTGATCAATGCCTGGGCTGTTTGAGCATAGGCAATATTGTCTGATTGGCACCGCGGGCCATGCACCGCCGAGCCTTTGGAGGTATTGAGGACCTTAAACTGGATCCCCGTCGCGTCGGCGATCAGCCCCATCACCCCGCCCATCGCGTCGATTTCTCGAACGAGCTGCCCCTTGGCCAAGCCGCCGATCGCAGGATTACAGCTCATGACACCGATTTTTGACGCATCGAGTGAAACAAGCGCGACCGAACCGGCTGTGCCGAGCCGATTAGCTGCTGCCCACGCCGCCTCGACCCCGGCATGCCCTCCACCAACCACAATGACTTCAAATCGCGTGTTCACGGCGGATAATAGCACGAAAAAGCAGAAAACTATTCTCAAATCCACCGATCAAACTTGGCAAGCCGTCCGTAATCTGATAGGCTAGATTCAATATTACAAACGAATGAATCTCGTTCTGAGGTATCCCTGTATGAATCGATCAATGAATAAAACTCGCAAAACACCCACACCTCTACGGATTATGGCGCTCGCTGGAGCTCTTTGTGCCCTCACCGCCTTCGCCAATGCGGACGAGGTCGTCATGCGTGATGGCACCACCCATACCGGAACCATCGTTTCAAAAACACGAAGAGTCGTTGAAATTGATACGAAAATCCACGGCATTTCGACCCGACTCAAACTCGACCGCCGAAAGGTAAAGTCGATCACCACCGGCGATACTGCCAAAACGCCCGCTGTCGTCAACACGCCCACTACATCAATCCCATCGATCACCGAACCCGTTGAAGACGCGAACAAAGTCCTCAAACGAGACGGGTACAACCTGATTTTGGAAATCCCACTCAAAGGCGGTTTCGGCAAAGAAATCTATCCGGGCGGGGTCGCAGACTCGCTCGAATGGGCTAAAGAGAACGCTGTGACCGATATCGTCTTCCGGATTAACTCCGGTGGGGGCGAAATCTGGTGCTCAAACGACATCGTCACACTCATCAAAGAGTATGAAGACCAGTTCAAGATGCACATGCTGATCGAATCGGCAATCAGTGCTTCGATCTGGCCTTCCTTTGCTTGTGACTCCATCACCATGACCCCTGGGTCTGATTTTGGTGGTGCCGTCGTCTATATGATGACCAATACAGGCTCGGCAGAAGTTGATAAGAAGATGAACGGCATCCGAGCTGCCAAGCTCGAAACCACAGCCGACGCCAACGGGCACGAATCTCTCCTTGTCAAAGCAATGACTCTCTCAGAGGCATCCATCTATGCCTACAAAGAAAATGGTGAATGGCTCTTCTCAGGGTCCACTCAGGGGCTTCCAAGAGGCTACGAGACCATCGATGGCCCAGATACGGTCCTGACCCTCACCGCCAAGCAGGCGATGAAGTACGGGATCGTTGATTCAATGGCAGATGGCAAGACACTCGAAGAGTTTGCCAAAGTCCAAGGCATCGAAAAATGGGACAGCGCTGGTGATATCGGCGAAGAACTCTTTAAGAAGTCTGCAAAGAAGTCTCAACTCCTTCGCGATCGCATGATGGCGACCGTTCGCGGGTTCCAAACCGAACAGGCGTATCTGTACTCCGACAATCAATACATCATGGCCCGAGGCTCTACGCTCCAGGCAATGAAAAAACACCTAGGCACCTACAAACGCCTGCTCAAGCAATCTCACCAGCTCCACATGCCTTCGATGGCTGGCAGCTTTGATGATGCGATTGATGTGACCTACTGGGAAGCAGAGATCGAAAGCATGATGGCCGAACTCCGCCGAATCCGTCGGCGTGGCCCATAAAGCTTCGATTACAACACCCCCAATACAACGATCCGATACAAAGAAGACAAACCAACCCAACTCGGGTTGGTTTTTTTCTTGTCCACTGATCGAATGCCAGTGCCTGAATTTTAAAACAAACGATCGCATAAAAATACCCCCACCATGATGGTGGGGGTATGAAGAGAACTGTTTGTCTCAAATCAAATCGATCACTGGGTACAAGGTGGATCGATCAGTGTCCTATCCCCATTGGTGCCAACATCTGAGCCACCAAAGTCGATACCCTGAAGCCCGTGACGCGTCCAACGGAAGCGTTGGCAGTACAGGGTTCTGTCGCTGAGACCACCCTTCGGTTCTGGGAAGGTGTCAAGTGCGACATAAAATTGACGCCATACTGTGTCTGCCTCATCAGGGTTCCAGCCTGGGTTACATTCATCTGTAAGCTCACTCCGTACCGAACCATCAAAGAAGGCGAGGTTTGGCTTGGCTTCTGGATAAGCGAAGTAGAGACCCTTCTTGTCTGAGAATCGGTCAAATTCTTCAAACATCATCACCTTGCTCGAAGTATGAGCAACTTGGGTTACTTTTCTTCGGCCGAGGACAATATTGCCACCACCCTGAAACAAGTGAGGTGTATTTGCAGTCGGTACATAAGTGACTTGACCATTGATACCATCGGTGTTCCAAGCTGCAGGAACCATCTGGTAGGTCGAGGCGAATGGCCAGCGCTGACGCATCGCTACATTGGCCCAACCTGGATCCTGATCATATCCAGCTGGTGTACCGTTTGCATAAGGAACAGTCGAACCGAGGCCGTAGCTGAGCTGATCGCCTTGCCAGTCAATCAGGTTACGATCAAACGGGCTTGCTGCAATTGGTTCTGGTTGAACATCTGTCAAGAAGTCAAGAAGAACGAGATGCGAGAAACGACGATGTGGGAGACGCCCTGCAAACTGAACGATCTTCAGTGGGCCTTTCATACGACCGGTTGCTCTCCAGAGGATATTTTGATTTTCCATCTGTGCGGCTTGGATATGTGATACTGGGTTTCTCGTCGAACCATCTTCCATCACATAGGTCTGCCCGGCACGCCACCGAAAGCTAAAGATACCATCCTTATTATCGGCTGCAAAGTTCGCCGAGCCGGTGTTCAGTGAACGCTGGTTGGACTGTGACAGGACATTCTTAGCTGATCGCTGTGCTTGACCCAAGGCCGGCAACAGGATCCCGATGAGCAATGCGATGATCGCGATTACGACCAACAGCTCGATGAGTGTAAATGCGTTTTTACGTCTTTCCACGACGGCCTCCATTTTGTCAGGGTGCTGATCCATGCTCTACCGAAGTGGTAGATAACACGCAAAGCACTGACTTGTTTCATTTCGATGATCACTGATCCAGAGGGCATTTTGGCGCTCTGTATGTGCGAATCAGTGATTATCCTCACTTCTGTTCGTATCTCAGCGGTAAAGGTTCCAGTGATTCCCCGTACATCTTCGCTTTATTGATGAGACCTGTTATTTGTGATGCTCTCGCACATTTGAGAGTCGGACATCCACACGATGCCCAAGCTCTGTTCAAATTCGTACTCTTTTATAAGGCTTTTGCACCGATTTCGCAACCCCTGACCCCCTACTACAGCGAAAATATCTTGATCATTTTTCATGTTCGGCGTTTACTAGTGAGCGTTCCGATGGATAAAGCCCCGAAATATGGTCAAAACCAAAATTCGCATATCAAACCAAACTGTCCAATTTCGGATATAGAACAGGTCATACTGAAGCCGTTTCCTGAGCGAAGTGTCCCCACGCAGCCCATTGACCTGTGCCCAACCTGTCATGCCGGCTTTGACCTGCTGACGGAGCATATAACCTCGCCAATCCTCTCGAAACCGATCGATCAGTTCTGGACGCTCAGGGCGAGGCCCGACAAGCGCCATATCGCCGATGAGTACATTGAACAACTGAGGCAGTTCATCCAAACTCGTCACGCGGAGCCAATGCCCGAGCCGAGTAATCCGAGGATCTCCCTTTGATGTCCAAGCGGTTGTTGCATCATCTGCATCATCGCCAAGGTCTTCTGATTGGTCATCCGCGATATACATCGTGCGAAACTTCCAAATTTTGAAAGTATCGCCACCAAGGCTCACCCGTTGCTGTTTAAAAATCACAGGCCCAGAACTCGTCAAACGAATCGCAATCGCGACCGCAATCATCACAGGCATAAACAGGATTAATCCCACGCACGCCCCGACAATATCTATCCCGCGTTTAAAAAAGCCACCCATGCCGGCCATCGGGCTTTCTCGATAGCTCAGGATCGGCATGCCTTCGAGCTCGGAGACGACCATGTTCTGAGGCAAGTATCTCGGATGCACATCGGGCACAATCCGAACATCAACAGCGAACCGTTCGAGCCTTCGCAAGATGATGGGGAGTTGGGCCGACATCGCACTCGGGATCGCGAGGTATATCGCATCAATAGGCTTGTTTTCTAGGATCGATTCGAGTTCTCCAACGCCCCCAGCAATATCGAGGTTGAGGCATTTGGTCCGCGATGTGTGTTCATGATGCGAAATAAAATAGGTAACACCGATGCCGGTCCATGAGTTGCGGGTGAGTGTGCGAGCGGTGATTTGCCCGAGCCGACCCACGCCAAGGATGGCGACATGGCGCATGTTCCACCCACGCCGACGCATCGAACGCAAGGCAAGGCGAAGGGTAAACCGGAATGAGCCGACAAAGATCGGGAGCATGACCGCGAGCAGAACAAGTTGAAAACGCAACGGATCAGTCGCCAAACGCCAACCAGGATACACGGCTTGTGGTGGCCCGACCGCGTTGATTCGGCTCGACCCCACCGCCCACAACGCCACGATGATCATCATCACCGATACAAACGATGCTTTAAAAACCTGCCCGAGTTCATCAGTAATCGCCTGGTCTCGCCTGGGCTTGTAGAGTTTAAAGAAAACCATGCTCAAGATTGCAATGGGGACAGCAAAGAGAATCAACGAGTCTTTCAAGAACTCTTCCCACTGCGAGGGAAAAGGCTGATCGAACCGCTTGAGCCGAATCGTCCACGCAACGAACGCCGATGTGGCGATCGCCCCGGCATCGAGCACGCCAAAGAGTGATACAAATAAGTTATGCCTTTGCCTGAGCAATCCAACCCCCCGCTTGTCCCGTGACAGAGTCTAGAACGACCAACCTATGGATTCACTACTTGGTAACGAATCTATTGACCAGCAGCGATTTACGATGGTATTTATTCCATCTCGCCCGACGAAGAACCCGCTGAAGACTCTGTTGTCGATGATGAAAGTTTTTTCATCTCTCCGAGTGCATCGCGAAGCGTATCTGTCAACTCGGCTCCTGATGGGGGAACAATCCGAACCTTGACGAACATATCCCCTCTTTTGTCCGAAACCGATGCCAAGCCATGCCCGCCGATACGAAACCGTGATTCGCTGGCCGTTGCAGGCGGGACGGTGAGCATCACGACTTTGCCGTCGATGGTTGGCACTTCGACTTTCCCGCCCAGGGTGGCCTCGGCGATACTCAAAGGCAGCTCCAACATCAGATCGAGCCCGTCGTCGATGCGTGAAAACTGCGGGTCTGGTTCGATATGGATCTTTACAAAGAGATCACCCGGTTCTCCGCCCGCCATTGGGCTTGGCAAGCCTTGCCCGCGCAGCCGAAGTTTGCCCCCTGGTTTGACGGCTTTGGGCACTTTGACCTCTATCGATTTGTATCCATCCCCGCTGGGCACCGAGATCAACTTGCTCACCCCCTGATGCACATCACGCAAACTCACCCGTAAACCGACATGCAAATCTTGGCCTTTGCGAGGTCTTTGTGGACGAACATGCTGACGACCGCCAAAGCCGCCACTGAACCCACCGGGTGATTGCCCTCTGCCCGAGCCACCGAACATGGCATCGATAATCGACCCGAGATCGCCGTAGTCAACATCTTGAGCAGTTGCATAGCCCGCTGGGCGACCAGACACGAACTGCTCGTGCCCGAGCCGATCATACTTGGCCCGTTTTTCAGGATCAGAGAGCACCTCGTAGGCTTCGTTGAGTTCCGAAAACTTCTTGCCCGCATCAGGATCATCGCTCACATCGGGATGGAGTTTGCGAGCCTTGGCTCGGAATGCTTGCTTAATCTGGTCCGCGTCTGCATTTCGTGCGACACCGATCACTTGGTAATAGTCTGTAGTCGCCATAAATCAATCCATACTCGCCGATGTCGTGCGTACATAAACCTGAGGCTCACTGAGCCGGTGATTATAGAAAACAAGCGACGCCAAAGCGTCGCTTGTTTTAGATTGAATCAGAAAACATTTCACTCGATCAGTCGTGATCATGCCCCGCGTGCGGATCCACAGCGTCTGTTTCGACAGCTTCATCTTCAGTACGGTCGATATGAGCCATCACCGCATTAAAGTAGAGCATTTCGTTTGGACCAATCTTGGCACGAGGGTTGCCCCGTTCGCCGTAGGCCAAATAACCTGGAATGATCATCTTGCGATGGGTTCCCATCGCAAAGCCTTCCATACCAATGCCCCACCCGGTGATTGCACGGGTCAAAGGCGGGTACACAAAGACAAACGCTTGCCCCCGAGCAATGCTCGAATCGAAAACGGTACCATCGCTGAGGTATCCGTCATAGTGAACATGCAGTTCGTCGCCATCTTGAGGGACAATCCCGGCATCGCCGGCATAGTTGATCAAAACCATGCCGTCATCGCGACGGTCGACTTCAACAAACGATGCGCTGCGTTCGAAAACGGTCACCCCGTCAGATTTAGCGCCCCAGACAACATTGCCCGAAGCATCAAAGCCACGATCAGCAACACGCAAGGTATCGCCATCGAGCGTAACGCTTGAGGTCATCTCGACTGCACCGCCAACACTTGTTGGATATGGGTATGGAGTCGCGCCGGTGAAACCTGTCGAAGTGGCTTGGAGTTCAACATCGAGTGTCGCAATCAGATCATTGCTAGACATCGCCGGGAACAGTTCGGTGACCGCCCACATGCCGTTGAACACGCCTTTGGAAGTTTCACCCGTCGCGAACTCGTAGGTGCGCAAACGGATCTTTCCCTTATAGCGGTACAGCTGAAAAACAGCCTGGCGATATGGTTCCCATGTCGCGTTGGTGCGAACACTTTCGACATACATGGTGTCGCTCATGCCTTCAACGGGCACTGGCGCAACACTCATCGAAACGAAGACGCCGTCTTCGATTTCGTTGGCGGTGGTCCAGGTCCCGCTCAACTGACCAGCGATGGCAGCGATGCCCTCGTCTGACCAGCTTGGAGCATATGGCGCTGGTGCGATATAGGTAGGAGCAACCTGAGCTGCATCATCTTGTGCATGGGCAACGCTAACGGCCAAAGGCGCACACATCGCGGCACCGAGTACACACGGCAAACATACTTTCAACATTCAGATATCTCCTCAATCTGTTTTTGCTGTTCTTGAATAACTGTTTTTAAAAAACAGCGGTTTGCCCATTGTAGGCAACCAGTTGGAATCGGCGCATGTGCCTTGATCCATCCGACAGGAAGACGAACACGAAGAGAAAATATTGCCCCAAACCGCCCATTTTTGAACAAATTAGGTCAATATTTTACGAAACACCCAAATTACTCACCCGCCAGTGCTTTGAAATATATGGTAAAATCACACGAATGGCTCGGATCAGTTGGCCGATAGGTATCGTATAGCATGACATGATCAAGCCGACGAATAGGGCACGAACTGATGAAATAATCCGATTGTATTGTAAAGCGAGTTTCAATGGACCATCCATCAAACGACAACCCCGAGCCAGAGTCGATCGATTACGACGCATTCTCGCACCCGCCAGTTAACCCTATCGCTGCGCCTTCAACTGAACCTCAGTCTGTAGACGAATCCCTCTTTGAGAACTACAAACCACGATCTATTACTGATATCGTGACCAAAAAACAACAGCTACAAGAATCGGATGCGGCTGAAGCTGCAGCGATTATCCTCGATGGCGTCGAACCGCCTGAGTTTACTTTTCCCGATGACTTCGACGAGATCCTCAGCCCGCAAGAAGACTACGATCAAATCCAAGGGCTGCTCCATCACCAAAACCACCGAATCCGTGTTCAACCCGTCAGCACACTGAGTTGGTTGGTCACTCCGGGCGCGCAGTTTATCTACGCGTTAGTCATCGTTACGATGCTCGGCGGACTTATTGGACTCGCAGCGACCATCGAATCGCCGATGCTTGTGCTCGTCGCCGGGATCGCATCCCCAATCCTCTTGCCGATCTGTGCTTGGAAATGGGTCCGCTGGCTCGATTCTGCCCCCTACTACTACCGCCTGCTCACCTCCCTGGGCGAAGATGCACGCAACCTGCTTGGACACCGCATGCTCTGGAGACGATCTGGCTCGTGATCGAGTCTGTTCATTTCTCTTCGCATGATTCGCATAATTGGTCTCACAACACAAAAAAGTTTTATATAACACTTTTTCGCTCAAAAATCTGTGTAAAAATGGTGAAGCATGACTTTTCTTGTGTTGTCTCTGAAAACTTGTTCCTGAGCCTGTATACTCTAATGAACACACACGCGATGGCTTGAAACCTTCAATATTCTCTTTTTTTCTACCGCACTTCATTCATCCATTGCAAGAAAAAACGCCGAAAGGCCAATAGATGCTTGGGTGCGTAGTTGACCAACTACGCCAAGCCGCACTTCTTCGGGACTTGAAGTGCCACCAAACTGGATTCAGTTGGTATTTTTAATGGGGGGGCTTTATGCCAGAATATTTTGAAATCTCGCGTAGGGGTAATTATGGCCAGGGGTGATCGACCAGAGCGGAAAGAGTTGCTGCCGGATATCGATCCCGAATGGGTGAAATCTGCGATATCCAAGCCTGAGGAAGAAGAGCCCGAACAGGTCTTCGACCCTGATGACCCAGATTCTGTCTGGATCTTGGGGAACGATCCAGAAGCCAAGATATCAAGTGTCGCCGATCGGCGGAATCTGATCCACAAGCAAATGCTCTCGACCGGCGGGCAGTTCGTCGTTGGATTGATCTTAATCTTCGTCGCACTGGGTGTGACGATCATGGCGATCACGAATCCGGTCATGAAGTACATCATCCCCGCAGCGATCATCGCACCGATCAGCCTGTTCTATATGCGCGCCCGCTGGAGCCGATGGCTTGGATCGGCGCCCTACCTCTATCGCCTGATGTCATCGCTCGGCGAAGATGCAGAAAACATCCTAGTCGATCATGAAGAAAAGAAACGCCAGAAGTATGTCGATCAGGTTGGCGATCTCTATGGGTCCAACAAGAAAAAGAAATAACCCCAGCCCAGACTCTGCAACAGACAAAGCTTGACTCCAAAAAACACCCGCCGATCTGGCGGGTGTTTTTTAATATAAACAAGCTCTCTATCAGGCGAGTTCTGGGAATCGTTCGATGACGACCTTGACGAGATCAGCAACATGTGATGCTGATTCGTCGAAGAGTTTTTGTTCTTCATCGGTGAGCTTGAACTCGACGATTTGCTCTACGCCATCTTTGCCCAGCAGTGCTGGAACACCAACGAACAACCCCTTGTGACCGAACTGGCCATCAAGATACGCGGCGGATGGGATGATCCGCTTCTTATCCTTGATGATTGCTTCAGCCATCTGGATGGTGCCGAGTGCTGGGGCGTAGTAGGCGCTGGTGCCCATGAGCTTGACGATCTCGCCGCCGCCGACTTTGGCGCGATCGACGCATGCCTTGATTTTTTCGTCAGACATCATGTCGGTGACGGGGATGCCGTGGACACTGGTCAAGCGTGGGAACGGAACCATGTCGTCGCCGTGACCGCCGAGGAGTGTTGCCTGAACATCTTCAACGCTGACGCCGAGTTCCCATGCGATGAATGCACGGTAGCGGGCACAGTCGAGTGCGCCGGCTTGGCCGACGATGCGGTTGCTTGGGAAGCCGGTCGCTTTCCATGCGGTGTAGACCATCGCGTCGAGTGGGTTCGATACGATGATCACGATCGAATCTGGAGCATGCACCTTGATGTTCTCACAGACTGATTTGACGATCTTGACATTGGTTTCGATAAGATCGTCGCGGCTCATGCCCGGTTTACGCGGGATGCCCGCAGTCACAATGACCACATCTGAACCGGCGATGTCTTTGTAATCGAAGGTGCCGGTGAGTGTTGAATCGAAGCCTTCGATTGGAGCACAACAGCCCAGGTCGATCATCTTGCCCTTGGGCATGTGCTGATCGGGTGCATCTGCACGGGGGATATCGAGGAGGACGATATCGCCGAGTTCTTTTTGGGCGGCCCAGTGGGCACAGGTTGCGCCGACATTACCAGCACCGATGATTGAGATCTTTGCACGCTTTGGCATTCGAGAGTCCTTTCGGTCATCATTCTTGATGGGTCAAATCCTCAGATTGAATCCGTCGGGGATAGCCGACGCGAGGAGGTGTATGGTAGTCATCGACGATCAATATCACGAACTTAAGTGCCTGATTCCGAACCAGATTCAACTTCAGATTCCGCCTCATCTTTGAGCCACACCACCTCGACAGGTTTGAGTGGTTTCCCAGCTTTTGGTGGCAATGGAACCGCGCACATCTCGCCCCCACTCACTACCGGAATCAATAAAGGCTGACCGGCTTGAAGATCCCCAGTCACAGGAGCGACGAGATCTTTGGCAGCCCCCCCATTTAGGAAATCAAACTGGCGATAGACCTGACAGACCGGGCGGATAATCTGTGGGTGTTCAAGATCTCCATCGCAGGCGTTGAGGAAATCTTGGATCATGCGGAGGACATCGTCTTCGGGTTGTCCGCCGCTGTTATTGCGGGCGATGGCGATTGGTGCCCCCGTGAACATCTCTGTTCCAGGGCTCGATATCAGCACCTCACCAAGATACCCAGCATCGAGCAAAGCATTGCCCAACTCGCCGGGGTGGAACGAGACGAATCGTTCAGATTGTACGACCCACGCGACCCCCTCGTGGATAGCAACCTCCCACGCTTCTTTAGCGTCTTCGATCAACTCGATGATTGATTCGGGCATGGGTTCACTCCGCCAGATCTCATTGAGTTGAGCGACATGTTCTTTGATGCCCAGTTCGGATTTGTCCATCGCCAAGGGGCGTTCTTCTTGGTCAACCTTGTCGATCTCGCCCAAGGCCATCGTCAGGGCATGGAGACCGATCGTTGGCGCGACCGAGTCTCGCCAGCGTTGCCCTTCTTCGGTTTTGGGCAGTGCAACTGCCCGCTGGGCGAACTGGACCCACCCGCTGAGGAGGGTGGACCATGAGGTGGGATCGGTTGAATGTTGATTTTCTTGTGGTGTCTCTTGTGGTGTCATTGTGCAATCGTAGCCCTCAAGAGTGGGCATTAAAAATCCCCCAGGCCGTGGTGGGCATGCCTGGGGGAGGGAGGCGAAGATCGGGCCTTGTGGCAGGGATTGTGCCGCCGCGATCTCCGCTAGGTGGGATCTGTTTCATCCCTTATGGAACTCGCCGAATCAAAGCGGCATCATTAAAAACGCACAAACCCGGCAGCAGCCTGCCATATCTTCTCGTTGTACACACCCCGGAATGTTCGTTTCTTGCATGGCTCCTTGGCGACAAGCGCCCTGCATGCAATCTTCCGAACCGGTTCACCGGCGGGATCAATCCATGACCCCGATCTCGGCAGCTTTCATTCCGTTTGTTTGCTGACCGTCCCCTGCGGGTGCTTTCATCTGGCACACTAAGTGAGATGCTTCATGCTACTGCCGTGGTGGTTTGTGCGTGTTTTTCCTTTCTTTAACTCTATTAACTACAACCCAGCGAGTTTCCACAGTTGAGGCACTTGTAGCAAGTCCCGCTACGAACCGTAATCGTGCCACAAACATCACAAGGTGGTGCATCACCTGAAGATTCCAACGCCATCGAGAGCGTTGCACTCGCTGAGCGTTGGGTGCGTGTATCAGTTACCTGAATTTTGGTGTTCTTCCCCGTGTCGATCGCTGTTGCCGAGATATGTGTTTCGGAAAGCACGGTTTCTTTCACTTCGATCACACGATCTGATGACTTTGCCTTGGCACTACTGATGCGCCGCGTAACCAAAGTCGTATCACTTGGAATACTCGAGCTTTCTGGACGCTTGGGGGCGTTGGCTTCGCGGTAGCCTTCGATGAACTCCATGCCGAGCCAGCGGAAGATGTAATCAACCAAGCTCTTGGCAAACGGGATATCCCGGTTGGTGGTCATGCCTGAGGGCTCGAAGCGTTGATGCGTAAACTTCTTGACGAGGCTTTCGAGCGGCACGCCGTACTGCATTGCGACCGAAGTCGAAGTGCCCAATGAATCCATCAAGCCGCCAATCGTCGAGCCTTCTTTGGCCATCGTGATAAAGAGTTCGCCAGGCATCCCGTCTTCGTACACGCCGCAGGTGAGGTAGCCCTCGTGCCCAGCGACATTGAACTTGTGGGTAATCGATCGGCGTGTGTCTGGGAGACGACGACGCATCGGACGATGGACGATTTCGATCTCCTTCTTGATCACGATACGGACATTCTCGTTGCCAACCGCACCAGCGAGTTCAACGACATCGTCGGCGACCTCATCAAGGGCCGATGCCATTTCGAGTTCGTCGACAACCGTGTCCTCGTCGAGTTCGTTTTCGGTATCACTCTTCGAGTTCAACGGCTGACTCAGCTTGCAACCATCACGATACAATGCGTTGGCCTTGAGCCCGAGTTCCCAGCTCTCGCGGTACGAGTTCTTGATGTCATCAAGGGTCGCATCGTGAGGGAGATTGATCGTCTTTGAGATCGCACCCGAAAGGAATGGCTGGGCAGCTGCCATCATGCGGATGTGTCCGCCAGCAGAGATCAAGCGTGTTCCGGTATTGCCACAGGTGCTTGCACAATCGAATACTGGAAGATGCTCATCTTTGAGATGCGGCGCGCCTTCGATAGTTTGTGTGCCACAGACGAGCAGGTTCAACTCGGCAAGCTGTGCATTGGTCAAACCAAGGAACTTGAGTGCATTGAACGCTGGATCAGCCTTGGCGACATCTGGACCGATGCCGATGCGGGTGAGGGTTTCGTCGCCGAGCCCCCATGCGCTGAAAGCCATGCCGAGTTCGAACGCTCCGGGGAGCTGATCGGTGATCGCTTGGAGATCATCATCATTCATGCCCTGCTCGATAAGCCACGCGGCCAACGATACCCCGGTGCTGTCGGGGACAGACTTGGGCATCGGGACATGCAAGTTGAGCGTGCCCAAGATGTATTGCGTCATCGCTCGGCGTTGGTCCTCGTCATACCCGAGCGATTTGAGCGCGGGGTCGATCGACGCGTTGGCGATCTTGAAGTAGCCGCCGCCAGCGAGTTTCTTGAACTTCACAAGCGCAAAGTCCGGTTCGACGCCCGTGGTGTCGCAGTCCATTAGCAAGCCAATCGTGCCGGTCGGCGCGATGACGGTGGTTTGGGCATTGCGATAGCCGAACTCTTCGCCGAGTTCGAGCGCCTCGTCCCAAGCGGTGGTTGCGTGATGGAGCAAGTCCATCGCGTTGCCAAGATTCACTTTGTGATCGCGGATGAGTTCGTGGTTGATGGGGACGGGTGAGATGCGAATATCTTCGTACTCGCCGCTATCGCGGGCGACCCCCATCGCTGCTCGGCGATGGTTGCGGATCACGCGGAGCATATTTTCGCTCTCAGGTTCGTACCCAGGGAACGCGCCATGTTCGCCAGCCATCATCGCACTCATGCGGTAGCTTCTCCCGGTCATGATCGCGGTGAGGCATGCACAGATCGCGGTGCCTGCTTCGGAGTCATACGGTATACCAGCTTGCATCAACATCGCGCCCAGGTTGGCGTAGCCGAGACCTGTCGTACGGTAGTTGTAGCTGAGTTCGGCGATTTCCTTCGATGGGAATGCGGCCATGAGCACCGAGATTTCAAGCACCATCGACCAGAGATCGACGCCGTGCTCGAAGCCTTCGATATCAAACTCACGGGTCTCGGCATTATAGAACTTGAGGACATTGAGCGATGCCAGATTACACGCAGTATTGTCGAGGAACATGTATTCGCTACATGGGTTCGACGCATTAATCCGCCCGGCACCCGGGCAGGTGTGCCAATCGTTTATCGTTGAATCGTACTGCACGCCCGGATCGGCGCAACGCCAGGCGGCGTAGGCGATGTCGTTCCAGAGTTCGTTGGCGTCGATGGTCGTTGCCACTTCGCCGGTCGTGCGGAACTTGGTCTCCCACTGTGCGCCGGCGTCGATTGCATCGAAGAATGAATCTGGAATACGAACAGAGTTGTTGGAGTTCTGACCCGCGACGGTGCCGTAGGCTTCGCCGTTGAAATCAAAGTCGAGCTTGAGCCCGAGACGCTCGGCGGTCTCGCCAACGGTTTCGGTGTCGAGATCCGATGCCTTCTGATCCGCGATGACCTTCATCCCTGCGACGAGCGCGGCGACTTTGATCTCTTCGCGGACCTTCCAGTTGACGAACTCGTGGATATCTGGATGATCCATATCCAAACAGACCATCTTGGCGGCTCTACGAGTCGTTCCGCCACTCTTGATTGCACCGGCGGCGCGATCGCCGATTTTGAGCCAGGACATGAGCCCGGAAGAGTTGCCCCCGCCGGAGAGTTTTTCGTTGGAGGCACGCAGGTTCGAGAAGTTGGTGCCGGTGCCGGAACCATACTTGAACAAGCGAGCTTCGCGCTGCCAGAGATCCATGATCCCGCCTTCGTTGACGAGTGAGTCATCGACAGACTGGATAAAACATGCGTGCGGCTGGGGATGCGAGTACGCATCGGTGGCCAGTTCTGGCTCGCCTGATTCTGGATCGACGATCCAGTGACCTTGGGCTGGGCCACTGATTCCATACGCCCAGTTGAGCCCGGTGTTGAACCATTGTGGCGAGTTGGGGGCACACATCTGATGCACCAACATGTACACGATCTCGTCATAGAACGCGGTCGCGTCCTCGGCGGTGTCGAAGTAATCATGGGTCTCCCCCCAGTGCTTCCAGCAGCCGGCGAGGCGATGGATCACCTGGCGGGCGGAGCGCTCTGGGCCAATTGAAACTTGATCTGACGAGCCGCGCGTGTCAGCAAGCGGTCTTTCTGAATCCCCAAGCGGTTCTTGGGTTGAATCCGAAGCCCCCGCTCCCTCACGGTCGCGGCTCGTTGGGTCTTGCCCATTTGGAGACCAGTCTGGAGCCGCAATCCCATTGGGGCCGCCATCTTGTGGCACCCCGGCCTTGCGGAAGTATTTGGACACCATGATATCGGTGGCCAACTGCGAGAACCCAACAGGGACCTCGGCATCGGGCATCTCAAAGACAACCGAACCATCTGGGTTTGTGATTCGACTCGATCGCGTAGTCCATTGTGTGGCGGCGAACGGGTCTTGACCTTCCGTGGTGAATCGACGAGTGATTTTCATTTATGTACCTTAATACGAAGTAAAACTTTATTCTGTAGCTATTGCCATTGCCATTGCGATATCAGCTACCTGGTAGCCCTTGTGAGTTAACTGCCAACGAGTTCCTTCATACCCCACATCTTTTACGAGATCGTCATAGACCAACTGTTCAATTGCTTCTTCAGTCTCGGAAAGCCGTCTTCCCATGCCCACACTTTCGCTATATTTACCTGCGCTCAAATCCCTACGCCCCACAGATGCATGAAGCATAATTTGGCTCTCAACCTCGGCTGCAGAAACCAGTATCTTCACGGCCAATGCAGACAGTTTCAACTCTTCGGTGGTGGACTGCAAACTCGATTCATCTATGATAAACTCTGACAGCGAATCGTCAGCCTGGCAAAGTTTGCCCTCATCAACTAGCCGGAACACTTGGTCGCGGTGTTGAACAAGTTCCTCAAAACTAAATCGCTGTGTGAACGGTCTCTTGGTATGAACATCAATATGGCATGTGACGCAAAGGGCGATTGCGTTCGCCTCGGTAGACTCACCGCCTTTTGACTCTTCCTTAATGTGATGAACTTGAAGCCATGTGGGACGGAATCGCCTACACAAACAACAATGCCTTCCACATTTCGCCAAAACTTGATCTGCTACTGCTTTGTCAAATGGCACTAGTCCACCATCGGCAATGTGAGGCCGCCTTGGTCTTGGTACTTGCCGGCTTTGTCCGCGTAGCTCTGTGCACACACTTGATCGCCCTTCATGAAGATGAACTGGGCTAAACCTTCGTTGGCGTAGACCTTGGCGGGGAGTGGCGTGGTGTTGGAGATTTCGAGGGTCACTTTGCCTCGCCATTCTGGTTCTAATGGCGTCACATTGACGATCAAGCCGCAACGGGCGTAGGTTGATTTGCCGACGCAGAGGACGAGGATGTCGCGGGGGATATCGAACCACTCGATGGTTTCGCAGAGGGCGAAGCTGTTGGGCGGGATGATGACATGGTCCATCCCGGTCTTGGCGGTGTCGACGGTGACCATGAAGTCATCGGTGAAGTTTTTGGGGTCGACGATCGCGATGCCTCCGGTTGGAGGTGTCGGGGTGAAGATCTTGAAGACTGTTCCTACGCGGACATCGTAGCCATAGGAGGAAACGCCATAGGAGATGACACCATCGCGTTTGATGGCCTTCTCGAATGGTTTGATGTCAACGAGTTGTTCGATTTGAGTATCACAAAGAACTGGCACGGCTTGCTCCATCTGTCAGGCGACTCTTTTCAAGTGAGCCGACCGACGAAAACTAATCGAGGCGTCCGATGCCTCTGTGTGTCTCTCCCGCTTCTGCTTGCCACGCCCACGCGACAGTGCAGAAGCATTCCCAAGTTCATCAAATCGACACCGATACCCTGGGGGTGTGTGGATAAACCACAACCCTGACGGTTGACGCGAGTCGCTTTGATGTGCCAACCGTACGGACTGGCGGTCCCCGCTCTTGTTTGCTGCCCGTGAAGGCGGCAAGTCGAGCGTTTCGATTCTGCCCCCGTGGTGTACACAGTGCGATTCACATCGCGTGGGTCGGCCAGGGGTCTCTCAGTGAGATTTCCAGCCGGAGAAGAAAACCAGAATCGAACGAACACCGAACTGTTGTCACAGATCGTATTCAAATGGCAGAGAAGTAAGCTTGGTCTTGAGTGTCCGATCGAAGTGTTGTGCAGTATGGATTGTGGGTAACCTGTCGGTTGATTCCAAACCCAGTATTTGCAGTGACTTCTCCTGTATCTCAATGGCTCGTTTTCTGCCCCGCACTACCATATCTCGATATGTGACGGGCCTTGAGC
>JAJRPN010000033.1 GCA_024280755.1 Planctomycetota bacterium | reverse complement strand
GCCCGGGGGAGGAGAAAAGGATGGCGTTCTTGTATGGAACTGGGCCGTCAGACACGGCCTAGCAGACAAACATTCAGCCTGAGTTATCCAATCTTAATTTGATCTTGATCAACCGTGCTGACTGTAACAGCCGCATTGGGCAGGTGTTCAAGGAGTTTTTCGCGCAGCCGATTGAGGTATCCGCGTTCGGTGTTGGTATGTCCTGCAAGGAGAATACTCAGCCCGGATTGGCTGGCTGCGAGGATCTGGTGATGGGTCATCTCGCCTGTGATAAAGAGTTCGCACCCTTCGTCTTTGGCAAGCTGGGCCATTGATCCGCCTGAGCCGGGCACGACGCCGATGGCTTTGAACTGGTGGTTTTCATTGTCATCTGCGAGGGCGTAGCGGATGCGTGAACGATCAAGGTGTGCGCGGAGTCGATCGGCAAGCTGGGTAATGGTCGCGGGTTGATCAAGAACAAGCCTGCGTCCTGCGCCGATTTTTCGGATTGGTTCTCGGATAAGTTCGACGATGTCGTAGGCGGGTGTTTCGTAGGGGTGAAACTCTTTGAGTGTTTCGATAACCAGCGCGAGGGCGTGCCTTGAGCAGACCATTTCGATGCGGGTTTCTGCGATGCGTTCGAGCGAGCCAACCTTGCCAACGGTTGGGTGTGCGCCTTGTTGAGGCAAGAATGTACCTTCGCCTTGGGTGCTAAACGAGCAGAGCCGATAGTTGCCCATGCCGCCCGCGCCCGCGGTTCCTAAAGCGTTGCGAAGCCCGTCGACCTGATCGGTGGGGACAAAGGTGATGACTTTGACTTCGCGATTTGTGTCGCCTCCCAGTGCTGGGATGAGGGCTCGGCAGTCGCCTTGGATTATTCCTGGCTTTGCTTCGCCGGGTTCAGAGCTGATGCCTTCACAGAGCCAATCGGTGACACCATCAACAGCAGCATCGAGGGCGGTGTGAGGCGAATAGATCGCGATACCCGCTTCGATCGCGCCACGAACAATACGCTGGGTATGGGTTGAATCTGTCAGAGATTCGAGGGGGGTAAAGATTGGCGGGTGATAGGCGATGATCGCACCAGCACCAAGTTTGAGGGCTTCAACGAGCACGCGTTCGCTCAGATCGATCGTGAGGAGAATTGGTCCAGCGAGTGGGCGATCGGGCACGCCGAGCTGGAGTCCGACCTTATCCCAGTCTTCCGCGTGTTTGAGCGGGGCAATGTGTTCCATCGCGTCGATCAGGTCTTGCACAATCATGGTCAGCCTCCGTTTGGTGAAGAGCGAAGAAAAGCTTTCATTGTTTCATTCTAGGTACGCTGGCGGGTGGGTTGGAGTGCGCTAGAGTTTGGTGATGAATGCACAAATTGCACAGGCTGATGTTTTTCGGACGCGGGTTCATGCCAAAGTGAACCTGGTGTTGAGCGTTGGTCGTGCAGAGAGATCAAGCGGGCTTCATCCGATCTGTTCATGGATACACGCGATTAATGTGTGTGACGAGATCAAGATCCGCAAACTTGCTGGGAAACAAGAATCTGAATATGGTGTCGGTTGGGCACAGGATGATGGTTCAGTGGTGCCTGTCGAGTGGGCAATTGAGGATGATCTTGGGGTTCGTGCGCACAAGGTGGTTGAGGCGTATGTTAAGAAACGATTGCCTGTGCATATTCATATCTCGAAATCGATCCCTGCGGGTGGTGGGCTTGGTGGCGGGTCGGCGGATGCTGCGGGTGTGCTGATGGGGATCAATGAGCTTTTTCATCTCGAACTTGATCACCAAACACTGGTGAAACTCGCGATGAAACTCGGATCAGATATCCCGTTCTTTCTTGATGCTGGGCGATCTGTTCCGCGTCCAGCGATTGTTGAAGGCTTCGGCGATCAGATCACTCGGCTCAACAACGACCATCTTGATACTCCCACCACGCTGATCGTACCTGCATTTGGGTGTCATACCGGCAAGGTGTATCAGGCATTTGATGCAACTGTGGATGACGCTCACAGCCTTGATGTTGATCGGGTTCGAGAGATTGCATCGCAAGGGGTGATTGATGACTCGGTTTTATTCAATGATCTGGCAGCAGGGGCTGGTGTGGTGGCGCCAGAACTCGGCGTGATCCGTGAGCAGCTTTGTGTTGAGATTGGGCGGGCGGTTCATATCTCGGGGAGCGGCTCGACGCTCTTTGTGATCGGGACAATCGACCCAGATCGTGTGAAACAGATACTCCCTGCATGTGTTGTCATACAAGCCCAGTTGCGGTAAGTTTGTATTGGTGGGATAATTCTGGCGACTGCGAAAGACTTTCCGAACTATCATCTGTATGAATAGCTCAAACTGTCGACATGCTCGGAGATTGACCAATGACTCAAGAATCCACAGATACACCCCAGCAAGGCATCACAAGGAAAGATGATCAGGCCAAGCTCGCGCTGGGAATTGATCTTGGCGGGACGAACATTCAGGCTGGGGTGATCAATGAGTTTGGCGAGGTGCTTGGACGCGCCAAGATCAAGACTGAAGCAGATGGCGGGTTTAATTCGGTGATGGACCGTATTGCAGCAGCTGCGCGCGAAGCGTGCGATGATGCCAGGGTGCCGATGTCTACGATCCATACCGCTGGGCTTGGTGTTCCTGGACCAATCGATCCTGAAAAAGGTATCGTGATCGAAGCGGTGAATCTGCGTTGGAACGACGCGCCGGTCGTGATGGCGTTGTCGGATCGGCTTGGGGTGCCTGTGTATGCAGACAATGATGTGAATGTCGCGGTCTATGGCGAATGGCGCGCTGGGATTGGCGATCAGACACCCAATATGCTCGGGGTCTGGGTGGGCACGGGTGTTGGAGGCGGGTTGATTATCAACTCTCAGCTTCATCGCGGGGCGCATTACTCTGCTGGTGAAATCGGGCACATGATTTTGTACCCTGGTGCGCACCTCGGATCACGATCGGTCGAACATAACTGCTCACGCACAGCGATTGCTCATGAGTTGGTTAAGTTGATCCGTTCAAACCATTCGTCGATGGTGACGAGCATGACGGATGGGAAGCTGCACAAGATTAAATCAAAGGTATTGGCGATGGCGTATGAGCAGGGCGATGATCTGGTGCGGACGGTGGTGAACGATGCTGCCGATCGGCTCGGGATCGCGATTGCCTCGACGGTGACTCTTTTGAGTCTGGATAAGGTTGTGCTTGGTGGCGGGTTGGTACATGCGATCGGCAAGCCGATGGTTGATATTGTGCGTGACTCTGTTCGGCGAGAGGTTTTTCCTGAGTCACTGCGCAATGTGAGTGTTGAAGCGAGCATTCTTGGAGATGATGCGGGTCTGGTTGGTGCGGGGTTGATTGCATTTGAAGAGCTCTGGAAATAGGTTTAATCGTGTATGAATAAAAACCGGCTGCAACACGAGGGTGTTGAAGCCGGTATATTTTGATATTGATTGAATCAGGATTCAGTTAGAGTGAAAAAGTGATATCATCGAGGAGTTCGTCAGCGGTTGCTGAGAGTTTGTCTTCGGTGAGGTAGGTGCCTGATTGAATCTCAGAGCGGACGCGATTGATGAGATCGGTTCGTTCTGTGGGTTCAGATTGGAGTTTGCTGAGATATTGTGCCATCTGTGAGAACTCGACGCGATCTGATGTCCGAGCTCCACCACGGCCCCGGACATCATCAGCGGTTCGATTCGAGATCGGTGTTTCAACAGAAAGCCTTCCCGCCTGTTGCGATAATGCTGTGCTATTGATTTGAGATATGTTGCTCATAAAATATTGCCTCTTTCTTGTGTCCTGCTTTGTTACCTGTCAATACCGAGTATTTGTGCCCACCACAGGACACCCACTACATGTTGTAGTTGAAACCACTGTTCCAACCATCCCTTGATCTCTGTATCGACGGATCATATCGGATCGCTGAAAAAACAAATGAATTTCATTCAAGCAGGATAAACCATGATTCTCAAAGCACTTATTAAGTATAACATACTCGGGGACCTACGAAAAGATTCCATGAATTTTGTTTCAAATGATCAAAATGACCATCACAAGGAGGTTTTTAGTTTGTTCGTATACCCAAACATATCGCGCAACCGATTTACAGCAATTTTTTTTGCAGCTTCCTGTGGGCTTTTGCTCAGTGGTTGTGGTGGTCAGCAGGTTCGAGGAGACGAAAATTTAAAAAAATATACCGATCAGTCTAGCGATGTTTTTGCGCCTGAGCCGGTGTCTTCGGGTGCTGTTGATGGGCAAGACAAGGCGGAAGGATCACAGGTAACCAATAGCTTTGGCGGATGGTCGATTGTGGTGGCCAAGGTGGCTGGTGGTTCGATGTCGCATGCTCAGCAGAAGCTTGAGGTTGTTCAAAATCAGGCGGGGCTTCGCGATGCGTTTATTGATACACGATCGGGTCAACTGGTGATTGCGTACGGCGATTATCTCTCGAAGACCGACCCGCGTGCGATCAAGGATCTTGAACGGATTCGCAAAATGGATTTAATGGGTGTGAAGCTCTTTGAGAGCGCGTTGATTATGCCTCCAACGAGTGCGGCGTTGCATGGGTCGAATCCGATGAATGATTTGCGGACTGCCAAGGAGCGGTATGGCAAGCAGGCTGTTTATACGCTTCAGATTGGGGTGTATGGGCGGACGGATTATCAGGCGCCCAGCGCTGAAGATTTGGCAACACTTCGCAAGGCTGCGGAGGATGCGGTGCGTGAGCTTCGCTCGCAGGGTGTGATGGCGTTTTATTATCATGCACCCGCACGGAGCATGGTGACGGTTGGGATCTTTGGCGAGCGGGACTTTGATGCCTCGACGCTGCCTCCGACGCAGTCGCTTGAGATGCGGAGGATGCGCGAGCAGTTCCCCAATAACCTGCTCAATGGGCAAGGGATCAATGAAACTGTTCGCACAGAGAGCGGCAAGACAACCCGGCTTCAGTCGTCGCAGCTTGTTGCGGTTCCAGACAAATAGGCTTAAATGTAAGGTGTTTGGGGCTAGGGCGTGTCTGACGACTCATTCCACACAAAGAGGCTCTCTTTTCGCCTCCCCCGGGCTTCGGGGGGAGGTGGCTGCGCAGCAGACG
This sequence comes from Planctomycetota bacterium, assembly GCA_024280755.1. GTDB lineage: Bacteria > Planctomycetota > Phycisphaerae > Phycisphaerales > UBA1924 > UBA1924. Next base: position 16,293 of record JAJRPN010000033.1, on the reverse strand, counting down.
GAGGGGGTCTTGAAGAAGGCAATGGGCAATAGGGAATAGGCAATGGGGAAGAGAAGCCCCCCTCCGCCTCACTTCGATCGGCACCTCCCCCGGAAGCCCGGGGGAGGCGAATGGTCGAAAAAAGCCGAGTTGTCAGGCAGGGCCTAGTTGGGAAGCCCTTGAATCCAGAGTGATTCGATATGTGTGGCGATCCATTGCGCATCGGGCGATGGCTTGATCCAATCGACCGCCCACCAGCTCATCGGCGGGATCATGTCTGCGTTGACTTTTACTTTGATGTGTGTCTTGGCGACCTGTTGGCCATAGAAGCCGACGCGGATTTCTTTGGTTGTTGCCGATTCAATCATTGGAGCTGCGCGCGATGTTGCGAGGGTGATGATGCGTTCTTTGCCGGACTGGGTGACGAAGTTGGCTTTGATGCGGACCTTCTCGTCGAGTAAGGATGAGAGTGTTGTTGAGTCGCCGATGGATGCTGCGAGGACGAGCTGGCGGGCGCGTTCTTGAAGATGTTCTGTTTCGGTGGTTGTGATCTTGGCGAGCATGAAAACTCCCAAGCCAAGCAAGAGCCCGGCTCCGAGTATCGGATATGCCAATCGCTTGGCCCTTTGGGTGTGGCGGACGGCTCCAAAGATGATGATGGCTGAGATGAAGAAGATGAGCATCAGCGGGATGGGAGACTCGAAGACCCAATGCTCAAATGTGCTGGCTTTGGGGAGTTGGGGAAGATTTTGAGGCTCGAAGAGTGAACTTTGCATGATTAGATTTTCCTGATGATCTATATGTGATCATATTCGATCGAGGATGGGGCGATGGTTGCATGGAATATGGAGTCTTGAGGAAGAAAAGGCCGATAACTATGGGAGAAATATGGCCTTGCGGGGACGGTGCGCACCGAGTGCAACGCGAACCTTGGCTGGATATTTCCTGGAGAATGCCGGATGGATTATGCTCAGCTCAACGCACTGTGTGCTACCGATGCACAACCAAACGAAGGCGGCTCGTTGCTCGAACGCAACCTTGAGGCTTTGAGCACGCACAGCCCGCTGGCTGCCCAGCAGATCCGTGCAGCCCAGTCGCCCAGTGGTATTCGGTTTCTTGAAACCGATGAGGGGATTGAGAGTGTTGAGCTTGGCGGGGTGGCGTTGGCATCGAAGCGCAAACCAATGCAAGAGGCGAAACGGTTTGCGGAACGCTTTGAGCCGACGAGTGCAGCGTGTTGTGCGATGGTTGGCTTTGGGATCGGGTATCACTGCGGCACGATGCTCGAACGGCTTGGTTCGGTTGGGGTCATCATGTGTTTCGAGCCTGATGTTGAGCTGCTCCATGCAGTGCTTGAGCGGGTTGACTATACGAGGATGTTTGGCACAGGTCGGTTTTTCTTGGTGACCAATCCTGAGGACTCAGCGACAGTGAGCCGAATGTTTGTGGGGATTGAAGCGGTGATCGGGCTGGGCGTTGAGATTATTCATCATCCGCCGAGCGCGAAGAGACTTGGAGAATCTGGCGCAGTGTTCTGTGATGTATTTTGTAATGTGATCAAGGCGCAGCGGACCCATGTGGTAACGACGCTGGCAAACGCGCGGGTGACTTTTCGCAATGCGATCATGAATCTTGATCATTATTCAAAGAGCGCGGGGATTGAATCACTCAAAGATTCGTGCAAGGGCAAGGCTGCGGTGATTGTCGCTGCGGGCCCGAGCTTGGAACGAAATCTTGAGATGCTCACAGATCCGAAGGTGCGCGATTCGGTCGTGGTGATCGCGGTGCAGACGGTATTGAAGCAGATGCTTGCCAAGGGGATCAAGCCTCACTTTGTCGCGGCGTTGGATTATCATGAGATCAGCAAGCGGTTTTATGAAGGGTTGAGCGCGGAGGATGTTGAGGGGGTTCGGCTGATTGTTGAAGCCAAAGCGAACCCGGCGATTCTTGATGCGTTCCCTGGTGAGGTGTTGTGCGCGGGTGACGAGATGCTCGATCGGCTGCTTGGTGATGGGCTTGCGCGCGAGATGGGGCAGCTCACCATGGGCGGCACGGTGGCGCATTTGTGCTACTACATCGCTCGGTATTTAGGATGTGACCCGGTGATTTTGATCGGGCAAGACCTTGGGTTTAGTGATGGGCAGTATTACGCGAGTGGTGCAGCGATTCATCAGGTATGGTCGGGCGAGCTGCATGCACACAACACACTCGAGATGATGGAGTGGCAGCGGATTGTGCGGATGCGTGGGTTGCTCCGCAAGAAGACAGATATTCATGGACGCCCGATCTATCTTGATGAACAGATGGCGACCTATCTTGTGCAGTTTGAAGCCGAGTTCCAGAAAGATACGCATGATGGTCTTCTGGTGATCGACGCAACCGAGGGTGGCGTACAGAAAGAACACACGACGGTGATGACACTCAAAGATGCGATCGATGCGCATGGGAGTGAACAGCCAATCGAGCTGCCGTCGACTGGTGTGCTTCGGATTAAGAGCACACAACATGAGAGCGATGTGCTTGGAAGACTCGATAAACTGATTGAAGACTCTCGCCGCATTGTGTATCTCAGTGAGCAATCGATTGAGCTTCTAGAAACAATGATCAAACATCAGAATGATCAAAAACAAATGGGCGTGTTGATTGGGAAGGTGCAGTTGTTTCGGGACCAGGTTTTCAAAATGGATGCCGCGTATCGGCTGGCTGAGACAGTCAACCAGGTTGGCGTGCTCAACCGGATGAAGCAAGATCGGCTGATTGATATCAACAAAGATGCAAGCGCGATCGAGCGACAGAAGCTTCAGATAGAACGAGACATTGTCAATGTGCAATGGATCCGCGATGCTGCCAATGCGGTGATTGATCAGCTTGTTCAAGGGCGAGAGGTGCTTCTTGGAAAAGCAGCAAAGCAGACGAATGATCTCAATGAAACAACGGATAAAAATCAAGCTATTGAAGCTCAAGGAGACGAGATTTGTCGACGAGATGTTGTGCATGCGGTCGTGATCGCCGACCCAGACTTTGGTGGGCTTGGGACTGCTCGTGATCTTCGAGCAACTATTGCAAACTCGATGAACGCATTGCAGCTCACGCTTACACGACTTGACAAAGCAGCAGAGCTTGATGCGATTACAATTGTAACCCCTGATTCCAACACGATTCGTAGTCTTGTTGGGTCGATCCCCTTGAACAAGCCTGTGATAATCGCCAGCGTAGATTCGACACGGTTCCGTGAACGAGCCGAACGGATCGGGAGCGCACGGGTGCAATCGAGCGAGTGTTGGCGTGGTTCGATCGGGATGCTTTGCGTGTATGATGAGCAGGTTGATCCTGGGTTGATGGCGCAGGTGATGAGTGAGCATTCAATTGATGCGTGCGCGATTGTTGGGTGTGATTGGTCGATGATTGATCCTGAGCTTGTCGATCGGACAGTTTTGCGATATCGAAGCCAAGAAGCTGATCAGCGGATAGCGTTCTCGCAGGCTGTGCCTGGGCTTGGGACGATGGTTGTTGGTCGATCGACGATTGAACATTTGGCTGGTTCATTGTTGAACAACAATGCTCAGCGGAATCACTTTGCAACGATCGGTGCATTGATTGGATACATCCCGACCGCGCCGCAGTTTGACCCGATTGGTAAAGGCGTGTGTGTGGATATTGAGCCGATGATGCGCGATGCGGGTGTGCGGATGATTGCTGATTCGCCGATGCGGGTGTCGTTGATGCGCCAAGCGTATCAAGAGGTTGGCTTAGCGGCCAATGCGAACGGCCCAGCGTGTGTAGCGGCATTTCGTGAAGCATCGCGCACGCATGGACGAACCTGCCCACGGACGATTGTGCTTGAAACCTGCACCGGCAGACTCGCTGGTGGCGATTGGGGGATGTGGAAACGGAACTCGATTGAACCGATCGAACGCCAAGTGCTCTCGATGAGCAATGTGCATTCATTGTTGGGCAATATGCGATCATTACGCACTGATACCGCTTTGGTTTTTGATGGTGTGGGTGATCCGTTGATGCACCCGCAGGCGATTGATTTTGTGCAGCTTGCCAAAGAAGATGGGATTGCATGTGTAGAGATGCGGACTGATCTGTTGCACGCAGGTGTCAGCGCGAAAGAGTTGCTTGAGTCTGGGATCGATATTTTGTCGGCTGATGTGCTGGCAGAACACGCGGAAACTTATGCAGCGTTGACCGGGCAGGATCGGCTTGGCGATGTGTTCGATCGAGTACAAGAGATATTCGATGCGATGCGTGCAGAGCCAACGAACACCATGTGGTTTGTGCCTCGCATGACTCGGTGTGATTCGGTGTACACAGATATCGAACAGTTTTATGATAAATGGCTCATGCTCTGCGGGAGTTGTGTGATTGACCCATTGCCTCGACGCGTTGACGGGCAACGGATCCAGCGATTACCGATTCCTCAACAACGCCAACAGCAGCTCGATCTTTCGACGATGTATATCCAGTGCGATGGCACCGTTGTCGATCGGCTTGGAAAACAGATCCGATCGATCAACGCGTTTGATGACGGGATCGAGCAGGCCTATCGACAGGCATGTGCTGCGATGGGATCATCACTGGTTGAGCCGAAGGCTGGGCTTTGCAAAGCTGTTGAAGAAAACGCAGCCTAAAACGGGTAACAATAATGAACACAAACGCACTCGTGATAATTTTGGCGCGGGCAGGATCGAAGGGTTTGCCGGGGAAGAACTCGGCGATGGTCGGCGGGTTGCCGTGTGTGCAGTGGACGATTCAGGCTGCTCAGCAAGCGCAATGTATTGAGCGGGTTGTGGTGTCATCGGATGATGCGGGTGTGAACGAATGTGCGCACGGATTGGGATGTACAGTTGTCAATCGCCCAGCAGAACTCGCACACGACACCGCGACGATTGATGATGCCGCGAGGCATGCGTACGAAGCGATTGGGTCGCCCGAAGTGCCTGTGGTGATTTTGTATGCCAATGTGCCGGTGCGTCCAGAGTCATTGATTGATGATGCGGTGAAGATGTTGGTTGACTCAGGTTGTGATAGTGTGCAGAGTTATGCAGCGGTCGGCAAGCATCATCCGTGGTGGACGGTGCGGGTTGATGGATCAGGAGTGGTGTCGGCTTGGGAAGGTGATGTGTTGTATCACAACTGTTTTCGACGCCAGGATCTACCCAGCGCACAAGTGCCCGATGGCGGCGTGATCGCGTTGACGACTGATGCGTTGATGCGAAGAGTGAATGCGGCTGATGGCCCCCACGGTTTTTTGGGCAATGATCGGCGGGGGATCATCACCAATGAAGGTGATGTGATTGATATTGATTCGCGGATAGATCAAATTGTCGCGGATGCGATTTTGAAGGAAAGAGCGGTTCATGCAGATCGGTGATCGGAAGATTGGAATCAACCACTCGCCCTACATCATCGCCGAGATTGGGGTGAACCATGACGGCGAGGTCGCGCGTGCGCTTGAGTTGACCGATGCCGCGGCTGATGCGGGCGCTGATGCGGTGAAGCTGCAGTTCTTTGAGACCGATCGGTTAATGAGCAAGGCGGCCAAGCTGGCGGCGTATCAAAAGACCGCTGGCGAGACCGATCCGATTGAGATGCTCAAGCGATTAGAGCTGACGATCGACGAGATGGCGATGGTGGTTGATCGGGCCCATGAGCGAGGGATCCATGCGATCGTGACTGTTTTTAGTATGGAGTTGGTGGAGGTAGCCGAGACTTTGGCGTGGGATGTGTACAAGACGGCGAGCCCAGACATTGTGAATCGGCCTTTGCTCGAAGCGTTGATGGCGACGGGGAAGCCGATGATTGTGAGCACAGGGGCGAGTGAGCTTGATGAGGTTGTGCGAGCGGTTGGGTGGCTCGATGATGCGCGGGATCGGTTGGCGGTGTTGCAGTGTGTGAGTTGTTATCCGGCTCCAGAGATGGAGCTAGGTGGGATCCGTGCAATCTCAGATACATTGGGACTGCCGACGGGATATAGCGATCACAGCGCTTCACATCGAACTGGAAACACGGCCGTGTGTGCCGGTGCGTGTTTGCTTGAGAAGCATATTACAGACGACAGAAAACGAATAGGGCCTGATCATAAGGCCTCACTACTTACATTGCAGCTCGAAGCGTACTCTGAGATGTCCAGATCAGCAGTTGTTGGGCGTGAATTTTTTCGGCAGATTGTTGATGCGATCGCTCAATCGCGTTCTGTGAATCCAGAAATATCTCTACTTGAATCGATACCGGGCGACCTTTATTCAAACGCATATCCGATTGTTGGGGCGGGCAATATTTACCAAGCGGGCAAAGTCACGGTTGAAAAACGAGTCCTCGATTGCGAGCGCGATGTGCGTGAGGTTTCTCGGCAATCGGTCGTCAGTGCGTGCGAGATCGCACCTGGAACCATCATCACGCACGACATGCTCACGATCAAACGCCCGGGTACGGGGATATTGGCGTATGAGATTGATACAGTCTTTGGGCGAGTCGCAACGCGCGAAATCGAGGCGGATGTGCCGATTGTTCGAGAGGATTTGAGTTGACCAGCGAACAGAAGAAAATCATGATTATCACTGGCACACGCGCGGAGTTTGGGCTCCTCAGGCCCGTTATGTATGCGGTGCATGCGCAGGCGAACTGTGAGCTTCGGGTGGTTGTCGCTGGGTCGCATTTGGTGCAGCCGGCGGTGACTTTTCGGGAGGTGAAGGCCGAGTTTGGGATCGCTGATAGCATTCCGATGCAACGCGTCGGCAAGGTTGGTCGATTGGCGGATGTTGAAGCTTTGGGCAACGGGATATTACGGTTTGGGCGATCGTTAGAGATGAACGATCCTGATTGTGTGGTTGTGCTTGGTGATCGGATCGAAGCGTTCGCAGCAGCATCGGCAGCGAGCATCGGCGGGTATCCATTGGTCCATATTCACGGCGGCGATCGCGCGGAAGGTGTTGCGGACGAAGCGATGCGCCATGCTATGACCAAGATGGCCAATATCCATTTCCCGGCGACAAAAACAAGCGCGGATCGAATCATCAAGATGGGTGAAGATCCAAAGAGTGTGCATGTGGTCGGGTCGTCTTCGATAGATGGGCTCGATGAGATTCCGCCTATGGGCGATGGGGCGTTTGCTGAGTTTGGATCGCCTGAGGTTGTGGTGTTGATGCATCCGATCGGGCGCGATGATGCTGATGAGCAAGCCGCGATGGAAGTTGTGTTGCAGGCGATGAGCGATAAGCGGGTGTTGGTGCTGCATCCGAATCTTGATCCTGGTCGACGGGGGATCATGGCGGCGATTGAGGCGGCGCCGATTGATGTGCAGGTGGTGCCTCAACTTGTGCGGACGCAGTTTATTGGGTTGCTCAAACGGATTGGCAAATCAGGCGGCGCACTTGTCGGCAACTCGTCGGCTGGGTTGATCGAATGCAGCGCGATCGGGTGTCCGAGTGTGGATGTTGGAACTCGACAGAACGGACGCGAACGGTGCGATGGTTGGACAACGCATTCTGCGGAATCGATCGAATCGATCCGAGCCGGGTATGAGGAAGTGACTGATTCCCAGCGTATTGGTAGCGGTCATCCGTATGGTGATGGGCACACAGGCGAGCGGATTGCGAACATCTTGGCGGGTATTGATTTTCGTGATCCAAACTTAGTCCGAAAACACAGCACTTACTAGGCTGTGTTTGACAACTCATTCCCACACAAGGGCGCTCTCTTTTTGCCTCCCCCCGGGCTTCCGGGGGAGCACCCATAGGGCGGTTGTGGCTGCGCAGCAGACGGAGGGGGTCTTGAAGAAGGCAATGGGCAATGGGGAAGAAGAAGAAAGAGAAGACCCACTCCGCCTCACTTCGATCGGCACCTCCCCCGGAAGCCCGGGGGAGGCGAAAAGTCGAGAAAAACATGAGCCGTCAGACACGGCCTAGTTCATGATGGCAGGCCTACGAGCTTTGCGAACCGTTGTGTCAATCAGTTTTCGTGCACCTGGAGTTTGAATCGTACGGATCGTATCTGCATGACGATCAAAGATCTGTTTAAACTCTGGATCTCTACTCATCGTGTGTTCGATCGATTGGATAATCGACGCTGCGCTGTTCTTGAGATTTCGAGATCGAAAGAGCGTTGCGACTAATGCGGCTCCAAGAACGATCGGCCCTTGGGCTGGCGCAGGAATCCAAGGCGAGATGGTATTGGCAATCTGTGTAATCGAATCGGTTGGGTTCTGAGCTTCAGCAATCACAAGATCTGCTCGTGAAATCGCGGTATTGAGCGCATGGATCTTCATGTTTGCTTGAGCAATCGCCGTGTCAAGCAACGATGCACTCGGTGAAGAATCGAGAACAGTTGTTCGTTGAAGTTCGAGTTGATTGAGCTGGTCCTGTAACTCTGTTTCGATTCCTTGTGCGTTCTCTCGCCATGCGTTGGTTTGTGCAATCGCGCCTTGCAAATCTGCACATCCGACCTGTAGTAGGCATGTACACAGCACGAATATCATGGTTCCAGTTTTCATCCAGAAGCTTTGTGTATGGTTCATTTTCATTCTCCCCGCGTGATATCTTTGCGCAACAGCCGACACGCGAACAGGTATTGCGTTTGGGCGAAGTTAATTTTGCGGGGATTGATGATCCAATCGAATCATCTGGGCACACAATACTACAGCAGAAAAATCAAGAAGCGAATGGATAGCAAGCAATCGCGTAGCCTTTGCGCACAGATCAGGTTGTAGAGGGTTGTTTAGTGCTGATTTTGTTCAACAACCGCCCGAGCAGCGCGGTGAGCCATTGCGTGTCCAGATTTGATCGCAACAACTTTGGCCCGCAATGGCTGTCCAACAAGTGTGAGATCGCCAATCAGATCGAGTAGTTTGTGTAGCGCACATTCATGCTTGTGGCGTAGTGTATTGTTGATCGGGCCGGCGTTGTCGATGACAAGCATGTCTTTGGTGCTTAGGTGTGCGAACATGCCCACGCTTTGCATCGCATCCGCTTCATGCTTGAGACAAAAAGTTCTTGCGATCGCTATTCGATTCGCGTAGTCATTTGAGTCACCATTCCAAGTAACGGTCGCGTTTTCAATCGCAGCGTCAGGATAGTCGAGCGTGTAGGAATAGCTCACAGCACCTGCCGGTTCGAGAGTAATCGAAGAATCAGCATCTTCGATATGAATAGTCTTTGTGATGATGATCGGCTCTACGGTTGAGTCAAGCTCGTGCGTTCCAACAGCTTGAATGGCATTCACAAACTCAAGCGATGATCCATCAAGAATGGGAATCTCGCACTGTGCATTCTTTGAATCAATTTCAATCAAGGCATCAGTAATTCCAAGTCCGGTGAATGCAGAAAGCACATGTTCGATTGTGGCGATGTTGATCTGTTGATCGCAAATACTCGTGCATCGCGGGCTCATCTTTGCGAACGCAGGGTGGACCGGAAGCGAAGAGAGATTGTTGATGTGGGCTGGGATGGTTGTGTTGTTATGCTGAAATACAAGCCCAGATGGCGTGTTTGATGGAGTGATCGTCAGCGAGGTTGGTTCTGCGGAAAATAGTCCAATCCCAGAAAAACGAACTGCATCATTGAGTGTGATTCGTTGCATAGTTGCACTCATGAGGTTTGGTAGTTGTCGTCGAGTTTCTTGAGCGACTTGTCCACCCGTCGACAGAACTTAGCGAGGTTGCGCTGTGCTGCGATATTGGCCATTGCTATTCGCGCAGGCATCGCAGGGACACCAAAGACTGTTTCGCCATCATTGATCGTATCAAGAACCATCGCGCCGCCTGCGATTTTTACATCTTTACCAACGGTTGCTTGATCGTTGAGCATGACTGCTCCGCCGAGCATGGTGCGATCGCCGATGGTTGATGAGCCTCCGAGTGTTGTGCGGCCGCAAAGAAGCACATCATCGCCGATAATACAGTTGTGGGCTATATGAACTTGGTCGTCGATCTTTGTGCGGTGCCCGATTTTGGTTACGCCAAATTTCGCGCGATCGATTGTTGAACACGCACCAATCTCAACATCATCGCCAATTTCAACAGTCCCAATCTGAGGCACTTTCAATACAGGACGGTCTTGGGTGGCGGTAAGAAAACCAAAGCCATCGCTTCCAATGACACAGTTCGCGAAGATCAGCCCGCGTTTGCCGATGGAGCAGCGGTCACCAATAACTACGCCGGGGTGCAAGAATGTATCGTTCCCGATTTTCGCGCTCTGACCGATATAAACATTCGCAACAAGCACTACACCAGCATTGATAATCGCATTTTTGCACACAATACATCCAGGGCCAATCGAAGCTGATGGGTCGATTGATGCGGAAGAATCGATACTGGCGTTGGGATGGATTCCTGCGTCTGGCTTTGCGATGCCGGGATTAATTGCTTCGAGGATTTTGATCACTGCGACATCAGCATCTTGGACATAGATCAACGCTTTGTTTTCTGCATCGTGTCCGGGGATATCGATACCTTCGGTGACCAGTGCAGCGTCGCACAAGGAATCGGTCCATTCTTTGGCGAAGCTCGTCGAGCGGATGAAGGTGAGCGAGCCGGGGGTGCCCTCGTTGATTGCTGCGAGTGTGCGCAAGATAATTTTTGGATTGCCGACAAGCCGACCTTCTACCATTGTTGCGAGATCGTCAGCACGAATCGAAACACTTTTCTGATCGTGTTTAGTCCCGTCTTGAGATTCAACAGCCATCGTCATCTCCATTGGTTTCATCTATTCGCCTTCAAATTTTTTACAAACATACCAAACACGATTATGGCGCGATGAACTCGCTGTTCATCAGGTTGACAACTTGGCTGGTGATGTCGATGCTGTCGTGGCGATAGATGACGCTCTTGGTCACGATCGAACGGAAGACATCGGGGAACATCGCACCTTCTGGGATTTCGAAGAGTGAATCATCGAAGAGTACGATGTCATATCCTTCGCGGTCTGCGATTCTTGCGATGGCATCGGAGACTTTGGTGTACATTTCGTGCATCACGGTGCCGCGATCGATCGATACGATCTGATTGAGGGCTTCGCTTCGAGCTTTATAGACCGCTTGGATTTCCATGTATTGGCGAAGCTTGTCTTTGTATTCGTCGGTGCCTCGTTTGCCGTCTTGAAGATCGGCTTCGAGGATGCGAATTTTTTCTTCGACTTCTTTGAGCTGGTCTTGGCGAGCTTTCATATTTATTTCGAGTTCGCTCTCGCGGACTTCGCGTTCTTTGAGCTGGTTGATTACTTCTGAGATATCAACAGTTGCGATCGCGGTTGGAGCTGCGGGTGGGCGCGAGGAGTTTGCGCCTGCTTGCCAAACAAAGGCTGTCAAAAGAACAGCGAGTGCGGGAATGAGTGGGTGAATAGATCGTGTGGTTTTCGAGAACATGTATTGTGCCTCCATGCGTGTTGATACCGGCCTGCTCAATGATATACCTGCCAATGAGTCGCCGGTTGACAATAGATATGCGATTGTGCGCATGAAAATGACAAGATGCCGAAAAAGCGTACTGTTTGACTAGAGCGTGTCTGACGGCTCTGCTCCACACAAGAACACCATACTTGTTTCCTCCCCCGTCAGGACGGGGGAGGGACAAAGAGTTGGGAAAAACGAGCCGTCAGACAGGGCCTAGTTAAAAGGCAGGTCAACCGTAAAGGTGAATAGCCGTTCTTCATCGGTGTCTTGCTTCAGGATTGGGAAACCAAAGTCAAATGCCAGTGGTGCCGGGCTGAGCGCAGGAACATGGAACCGGATACCAAAGCCTACCGAGACACGGAAGTCATCGAAGCCTGGATCAAAGGTCACCGTACCAGCATCAATAAACGCGACAATCGAGAAGATGTCTTCATACAAAGGCTGTTCAATTTCAGCACCTGCGAAAAACTGCCATGTGCCACCGATGGGATCGTCCGAGGCTAAGCCGTTATCGTTGCGGATGCCTTTGGGCGAGATGGTTCGGAAGTTGAACCCTCGGAAGTTCTGCCCGCCCATATAGAAGCGTTCGTAGGTGGGGGTGTTGTCGCGCCCTTGAGGGATGTATCCGATCCGTCCACGAAGATTCAAGATGGTCGATCGTCCGAGATAATCTTCACGGAGGGGGATGAAGGTTGAATGCGTCGCGGTAAACTTGGTGAACTCGAAGTCGCCTATGACTTGTTCGAGCCCGATGCTTGTGCGCGAGCCTGATGTTGGGCGGGTGAGTGAATCGAGTGTTGTGCGTTGGAGTCCAGCTTTGAGTCCAACGAGCAGGTTGGAGTCTTCGACCCTGAAGATATCAACCGGGCGTTCGGGTTCGATATCACCAAGGCTGACATCTTCAGCCCGCAGCGTGAGGTTGCCGTTCCAGCGTGTGCCGAACCGTCGTCCGAGTCCGATGCGTGCGCCGAATCGGCGTTCGTCAAACTCGTCGAAGTCGCGGTTTCGGAAGAACAAGTTGACCGATCCAGAATAGTTTGACTCAAGCAGGTAGGGCTCGGTCAATCCGATCGAATAGGTTTGTACACGGTTGCCCGGAAGGATTTCGATCTGGAAGGTTTGGCCGCCGCCCCGGAAGGCACGCCCCGCGAAAAACTCGCCGGGCGAATCTGGGGTGTCGCGGACATCAAAGTTGCGTTGTGTAAGTGCAATCCGACCGATCACGCCAGAGTCTGAAGACACGGCACCGCCGATATCGAACGAGCCTGTGTTTGTTTCTTCGATCTGGATCAACACATCGCGATAGTTCGATTCGTCGTTTGGATCGAGTGATAGGCGGGTTGTCGGCTTGTAGGTCTTTGTCTTGCGGGCGCGTGGGAGGAACTCGTCATTCCAGACCTCAGAAAAGAACTCAATACCGGGCTGTTGAGGTGTGATCTTGGCGCCTGATCGAGCATTAAACAGTTGAAGCCGACGCAAGCGAATTTTGGATCGCTCCATCGCGGTCGTGTCGAGCGGGCGCGTCGGGCGAAGTTCAATCTGTCGGCGGATAACCTCTTGGCGCGTCAGGTCATTGCCCTGGATAATAACCTCGCCAATACGATATCTTTTGCCTTCGCTGACGATCACAATCAGATCGACCAAAGGCTCTGTCGGATCTCGTTTTTCGATTCGGAACACATTGCGTTTGTTTGGATCCGCAGCATCAACATAGCCCATCTGTCCATACGCCGTGCGAATCGAGTTGATCGATTTATCAAGATCACGAACCGAATACACATCGCCCGGCTGAATGCTCATTAAGCCTGCGATCTGTGTCTGGTTATACACTGGAGCATTGCCGCCGTCGGCTTCGATATTGATCTGCACCGATCGCAGCGTATACAGCGGCCCTTCTTCAACAAGATAGGTAATGATCGACTCACGCCCGTTTGGTGCAGGCTGAATCAAACGATCTGCTCGGATATCGAGATATCCTCGGTCTTTATAGAACTTGATCAGGTTGGCGATGTCTGAATCGAGTTGGTCGTTGTCGAGTTGCCCTTTGCGGAAGAATGACGCGATCTTGGTGTTGAGTTCTCGACGGAGCTGCTTGGCGGTGAATGATTCATGCCCGGAGAACCGGATGGCGGTGACCTTCAGGCGTTCGCCTTCGAGGATTCGGAATAGCACCAAGCCTGTATCTTCGAGTTCGTCTTCGTCGATCAATACACGAGCGAAGTAGTAGCCTTTTTTGCGATAAAGATCTTCCATCCTCCGTGCAGAGCGATCAATCTGGAACCGATCGATCGGCGTGCCGGTAACGACATCAACCACCGCAGCGAGCTGGGCATCGTTAATTTGCTCGTTGCCTGCGACTTGTACATCGACGACCAATAGGCGTTCAAGCACTTCAAAGACCAGTTCGACCGAGCCATCATCGTTGATACCGGCGTAGATCTCGACGCGTGAGAACGAACCAAGCCGATTGAGCCTGCGGATATCGCTGCGGATCATCTGAGAATCAAAGACAGTACCTCCGAGTGAGCGAATGTTGTTGATTGCTTCTTGTTGGGCTTGGGCGGTGAGCTTTGACTCGACATCGTTGATGATCACCGGGCGGATGGTGACCCCCGAGATCATCCGATGCTCGTAGGCAGCCATATCCTGATCGGCTTCAGGCTGGGTTGTTAATTCAGCGTGTGTGCTGATTTCAGCGCCATGAGCGAATGGAGAACTCGCTAAAGCCGTGCCTGCGCACGCAAGAATAGCGAAAAGCCTATTCGAGCAAAGCCCAGGTCGGCGGCCTGTTTGGCGAGTAGATGCGCATCGTGCGTTTTGTGTGATCATAAACAACATAAACCTCTTAGGTGTGGACGATACCCGCCATGCGCGCACAACACAAATCAAAGCCCTGTTTGATCTCATTTGTTTTCATGAAAACCGTAAATAATCGAACAGGTTTCACTTGTGCAGGCGCAGAGCGTATTCATCCGATGCAGGCTGCATCAGAGAAATCAGGGGACGATTTTGGACGATCACGATTCGTATGTCACTGAGACCACCCGGTCTTCAGCCATGATATCAAGCATAGTACAGCTACCACAGCGATCACGCTGGGCACGCATCCGCCGAGGGCTCTTAATCTCTATCGGTTGTGGGTGTCTCATGCTCGGGTTCGTTTTAAGCGTGACGATCATCAGCTCTCAAACGCTCCAAACAATGGGTACCGCTGAACTCTTTGCTGTCGTTGGGTTTATCATTCTTCCTGGGCTCACATTCGCCTCGGTTCGGCTGAGTCGATCGACCATGAAACCTGCCCAGACAACAGGTTATCAACAATCGCCAGCTCAAGCACGAATCGCTCATCATGCGCACAATCGCAGCTTGCGGGGCGTGCATCATCCGAGAGCCGAAGGCCATACAGAAAAACACCGCGAAGAGCAATGCAACGCGGCGTAATAGTTCTAAGTGTTTGATAAAAATCGAGTTGTATCAGCTTAGATTGACCGGCATCACAACATACAGGAAATCATTCCCAGCCTTGAACAAACCTGGTTTGTTGGCAGCTTTGAGTTCGATCATGATCTCTGGATCGTGTATGACCTTGAGCGCGTCGGTGATAAAGGTGGGGTTGAACCCGATTTCGATATCGTTGCCGTCGTATGCGACGAGATCGACCTTGATGTTCGCTTCACCCATTTCTGGGGCTCGGCTCGAAAGCTCGAGTTGTTTGTTTTCAGCGGTAAATGACAGGCGAACGCCTCGGGATTCTTCATTGGTGAGCAATGCGGCCCGTTTTACAGCTGATGCGAGGGTATCGCGGTTGAAGGTTACCTTGATATCGAGATCGCGCGGGATGACATCGTCGTATGGCGGGAAGGTGCCTTCGACGAGGTTGGTCGTGAGGACTGCCCGTGAGTCTGAGGGTTCATCACCAAAGGCGAAGACCGCTTGGTTGTCGGTAATCGCAATGTGGACTGGCTCGTTCGTATCAGAAGTAAGCTTCTGGATCATCGAGAGGGCTTTGGATGGGATGATGCACTGGGTGGGTTCGCCATCGCCTGAGATGGTGACGGTTGACTTGGCCAATCGGCGCCCGTCGGTCGCGATCATCTCAAGCTTCTTACCATCGCGGACCATCAATACGCCGTTGATTGCGTAGCGTGAGTTTTCGCGTGCAGCGGCAAAGAGTGTACGGGATATGAGCGAATCAACAACGCCCGCTTCGGTTACGAAGAGTGATTTGGCAGCAGCCGATGCAGCCGATCCTTCTGCGATCGCTTTGTAATCGGCGAGTGCGGGGAAGTCGGCGGGGTCGAAACCATGAAGCGAAAAAAGTGCATCTTCGCCTTTGATTTTGGTTGTTTCACCCGAGGTTTCAAGGGTGAGCGTCGATTCGTTGTCTTCAGCCGAGATGATCTGGCGGAGCTTATCCGCTGGGATTAACGCGGTGCCTTCTTGGGCGACATCCACGCGTCCGATGCGGACGGTGAGCGAGATCTCGGCATCGGTACCTGATAAAGTCAGCTCGGCGCCTTCATCGGTTTTGGTTGCTGAGAGTTTGATACAGGTAAGCTGAGGGCGAGGCGAACGCGAAGCGACCACTCCTGAGACTTGGTTGACGGCTTCGAGCAAGGCGGCTCGTTCACAAATGACTTTCATCGCGCAACTCCACTTGCTGTCCGGGTTTCGATGTTTGGTGGACAGCTGATCTTGTGTATTCTGACAGGTGAAATGATAGGCAAATGAAGGGAATCAGTGACTATATCCTGTGGATCATCATACGAAAATCGCAGGGATAGTGGGTAGATGTTGAGAGGATACGGGGTGGATCATTCAAATTGGGGATACCTTGTGGACGAACCCAGCAAAACGCGAGCCAATTGGAGAATTGCGTGGGATTTCAGTGTTGTGATCGTGCAAGGATCGGGGCATTGCGCT
>JAJRPN010000032.1 GCA_024280755.1 Planctomycetota bacterium | reverse complement strand
GCGAGCCTGGTCGGTCTTGAGCCCGCCGTACTCTTTCCGCCATCGGTAGTAGGTCTGCTCGGTGACCCCGAGCTTGCGTGCAACTTCGGGGACGCTCATCCCTTGCCCGAGATGGGCCTCGGCCTCTCTGAGTTTGTTGATGATCTGTTCTGCTGAATGCCGTTTTCGTGCCATGATTTCCTGCCTTCCAATACGCCCATTCTACGAGAATACTCGCATAGAGAATGGACTAGTTATTGGGGGGCAGGTCAACGGAACCAGAGGTCTTCGACTCCAATAATTCGGTACTGGACATCGTCTTCGAGTTGGCTCCAAAGATGTCCATCATCTTCGAGTTTCGGATCAGTTTTCTTTCGTGTGACGATCACGGATAGTCCTGCCTTGTTGGGCGGATGACTACATCACACACATGCACACTCGCCGGCTGGGTGACGATGAAGCTGATCGAGCGGGCGATGTCTTCGGGGGCCAATACGGGGGCGAACTTGGCCATGACTTTGTCGAATGCGTTGGGGTCGTAGCCGGCCATTTCTTGGAACTC
The DNA here is from genome assembly GCA_024280755.1 of Planctomycetota bacterium. GTDB lineage: Bacteria > Planctomycetota > Phycisphaerae > Phycisphaerales > UBA1924 > UBA1924. The sequence continues at coordinate 79,553 of JAJRPN010000032.1, read as the reverse complement.
ACTCTTGACGATCGCGGGTTCGATCAGGCTTACGCGGATGCCGGATGGGCCAAGCTCACGGCGGGCTGCTTCGGCCAGGGAGTTCACCGCGAACTTGGTGCAGCCGTACATTGACGAAAACGGTGAGATGTGTCTGCCGACGGTTGAGCCGAGGATGACGATATCGGTGGGGTGCTTGGTCCATTCTCGGTTGGCTTGAAGCTCAAGAAGCTGCATGCCGGCTTTGCGGATGAGCCGAGCGACGCCGAGAATGTTGGTTTTGAGCATGGATTCCCATTGCTCGGTGTCTGAGGTCATGACCGAGCCGTCGAGCCCACGCCCGGCGTTGGCGACGATGAGATCGGAAGTGATGCCGAAGTGATCTTGGGAGGCTTGGAGCATGGCGTCGATGGTTGAATCGTCGGAGGCATCGCCGGGAACACAGATGACGCGGGGCTTGCCATCGACGGTGCCGTATTGATCGGTGATGCGTTGGGCGAGTTCGTCGATGCGTTCGGCTCTTCTGGCGTTGAGGACGATTGCTGCGCCTTTGGATGCGAGATCAAGTGCGACGGCTTGGCCGATGCCTGCACTTGCGCCTGTGATGACGGCGACTCTGCCAGAAAGTGGTGATTGGGTAGACATTGTGTGCTCCTGAGGGGTTCTTTGAGTGTATGCGGGTGTGTATGCCGATAGGATGGTGTATGGATAGACGCACAGAAAATCATCGTTCGGCCGGTCTCGGTTCGGGATCGTTCGCACGCCCAGTCATGTTGGCCTCGACACTTTTGCTTTCGTCGATGTTGATGACCTCGGCTGGCGGGTGCAAAGCTGTGCGCGAGCGACGGGCTCAGCGAGCCGCCGAGCGACAAGCAATAGCAGATGCACGCCAGCTCCCCAATGGCAATGCCGATGCAAACCAGGATGAATCGCAGGCACAATGGATGGAGCGTCAGCGTCTTGCACAAGCAAACAACACGCAGGCTCAACCTGTCGAGGCGCCGATCACACGGGTTGATCCTTCGGGGATGAGCATCGTCGATGATCGTCCGTCGGCTCAGCAGATCGATCCGGCAGTGCAGCAATCAGATGATCCGATGATCGAGATAATCGAGCCAACACAGGGCGGCGTGTTTAACAAGCGGCCGAAGGATGAAGTGAGCTTTACCCGTGCGGTCGAGCTGCATGCTTCTGGCGATCTCGCGTCTGCATTGCGAGAACTCGAACGGGCGATTGCTTTTAACCCACAGTTTACGCGGGCGTTTTTGGAGTCGGGCGATATCTATCTTGAGATGGCCGAGTATGAGCTCGCCGAGCGCCAGTTTGCCCTTGCGGTGCGTTCAGAGCCTCGCAACTTTATGGCTCAATATCGTCATGCCCAGGTATTGCATCGTCTTGGCTCGCTTGATCAAGCCAACCGCGCCTATTTGCGTGCGTTGTCGATTCGCCCTGCGGATTTCGATGCCAACCTTGGGATATCGATCGTGCTTCTTGAGCTTGGGCGCGTAGAGCAATCGATGCCCTATGCCCAGCGGGCTGTGCGGTCTGATCCGCCCAGCGGGCGGGCGCGGATGCACCTTGGAAATGTATACGCTGCGGTCGATCGTCATGAAGAAGCGGTGATCGAATATCAGCAGGCTGGCGAGATGATGGACGCGCCCAGCGCGGGGCTGTTGCTCAATATGGCCGAGTCGCTCAATACACTCGGGCGATATGCAGAGATGGTGGGGGCGTTGGATCAGTTGGTCCGTATCGATCCCAACGCGATCGCGTATGAACGATTGGGCTCTGGGCTGTTTCGGCTCAAGCGTTATGACGAGAGTCTTGTCGCCTTTGGGAAGTCGGCGGATGAAGACCCGACGCACTACCCGGCATTCAACGGCACCGCGGTGTGCGAGTTGAACAAATATCTTTGGTCATCAAAGACCGACGGCGGCGCGCGTGAGCGTGCGGTGGAAGCGATGCGCAAATCACTTCGGCTCGAACGCAAGCAGCCCAGGATCGTCGAGTTGCTCCGTCGGTATTCCAAGCCGAGCAGCACCGAGAAGTAAAGTTGTTTTTTTCGACTACATAAAAAAACCACCCTGCATAAGAAGGTGGTTTTTCAATGTATTCAAAGGGCAAACAATTAGGTGGGGCATCCGCTGCCAAAGAGTTGAAGCAGGATACTCAAATCAAAGAAGTTGTGCTCGCCATCGTTATTGAGATCTGCTCGCGGATCCCCAGCAGAAAAGCGTTCGAGGAACTGACTAATATCAAAGAAGTTGAGCACGCCACACGGTGGAACATAATCGACCGGGCAGTTGTTGTCAGTTAATGAGCGTGATACCCATGTGACCATGTTTCCAAAGAGCAGTTGGAAGTTGGGATCTACGATTTGAGCAGTTCCGATAGTTGTCGAGAAGTTCACGACACGCCCGCCGCAGATGTCCCAGCCAACTGCAGCAGCACCTGTTTCGGCGCCGACTACCCAGTCAGAATCATAAAACACTGTCGCATCGAGTTTGGGACGCAGGAAAGTTTCTGTTCCGCTAAAAGATGTAAGGGGCATTGTGAATGATGAAGGTAGCCCGTCGGTGAGGAATGGCTCTGGGGTATTGAGCGAAAGGGTGATGGTCGAACTCGTACGGAATTGAGTGTTTTCTTCGACGGGCATAGCTGCGGCGAGCACCTGAAACACATTTCGGCTTGAGACCATCCACACGACCCACTCAGAAAAAATAACCCCGCCACCACCATGAGTAAAATCAAGGATCATCGACTGAGCATCGACAGGCATGTCGCTTTGCGTCCAGTTTCCATTGCCTTGAATATAAACAACATCGAAGGGGGTGAGATCGTAGTCTGTGTTAAACTCCCAATATTGGGGTCCGATTGTCGCTGTGTGTCCCTGGTTAGAAAGGGCAGAAACAAGTGATGAATCGGTCGTAGATGAACCAGCAGAAATGATGAGGACATTGCCTGCGTAACACGATGAGACGGCGAAAAATGCGCCTGCGATGGCCAATAGGTGGCGTTGATACATGATGTTATTCTCCTGTGCAGGGTCATAGGTTTCAAACAGATAATAACCGAAATGAGAAAAATGTCTAAACAAAAATGCCCAGTTATGGGCATTTGGGGGGGTGGTTTATAGTCAAAAAATCTTCGGAATGATGCGGGTTTATGGGAAGATGCCGCGGACTTTATAGACATCACCGATATGGTCGAGTGCGGTCGCGTAGGCTGCTTGGCGCAATGAGCACTTGAGTTCGTTTCGGCGAGCAAGCGTACGCTGAGCAGCAACCACCATGTGGCGGTTGAGTTCGCGGTCGACTTGTTCTGCGGACCATGTGACTGCGTTCTTGTTCTGTACCCATTCAAAGTACGAAACGGTTACGCCGCCGGCGTTGGCGAGGATCGCAGGGATAACCTCGATGCCTCTTTCGTCGAGTTTGCGTTCGCCACTTGGATCACACGGAGCGTTTGCAGCTTCGGCCATGACCTTACAGTCGAGCCACCCGGCTTCGACTTCGGTGACCATTTGTTCGAGGGCACCTGGGATGAAGACTTCGACCGTTGTGCGGTAGAATGTTTCCTTGTCGATCACATCGACGCCTTGGAAACCAGCGATGCCGCCGGTCTTCATGTTGTGCTCGTAGAGTGCTTTGCAATCGATGCCGTTGTCGTTGCGGATGAAACCTGTATGGTCTGCGACTGCGACGATCTTTGCGCCCATGTCTTGGAGGATCTGCCCGGCCCAGCCGTTCACATTACCAAAGCCAAGCAGGGAGACCTTCATGCCATTGATGTCGATATTGACACCCGGGAGCATTTCGGCGAGGGTGTCTGCGACGCCCTGCCCGGTTGCTTTGAGACGACCCGCCGAGCCGCCGTATTCAACAGGCTTGCCGGTAACGACGCGGAGCGCGTCGTGATGCTGATGTGATGAGGACATCATGTAGGTATCTGCAAACCATGCCATGATCTCTGCGGTGGTGCCGACATCTGGTGCCGGGATATCCACATCTGGGCCAATTTGATCCATGATTGCAGAGCAGTATCGGCGGGTGAGTCGTTGGAGTTCGCCATGGGAGAGATCGCGAGTGTTGACATTGACGCCGCCCTTACCACCACCAAATGGGATGCGTACTACAGCACACTTCATGGTCATAAGGAGTGCGAGTGATTTGACATCATCAAGGTGAACATTTGGATGGAAGCGGAACCCGCCCTTGTATGGACCACAGGCGTTGTTGTGTTGGATTCGGTAGCCTTTGAAGAGGCGATGATGCCCGTCGTCCATCTTCACTGGGAAGTGGACCATGATCTCATTTTTCGGCTGCGCGAGGATGATTCGCGTGCGATGCTTGAGGTTCACAAGATCTGCCGATTCAAGCATGGTGTTGACGGTTTGGAGATACAGGTTATTTGGATCGTCCGGGAATCCGAGTTCATCAGTCACTGACCCACGAGGGAGTTCAGTTGCGGTTGCAGATGGAGTCATGCTTCATACCCAATCACAATGCACATGACTCATAAATAGCCATATGTCACCTGCAGCGGATTCACTCTGGCGCGTCTTCTTTGTCGAAGACGAGCATGGAGTCACTCGGTCGCTGCATAGGCCGAATGGTTGGCTTCCCAATAAAGCCAATAGATCGTGAATGGTACCCGATATCGAAGAGGAAGCCCAATTCGGACACGCTTGGAAAGTATTTTCGGTTGACAATTTGTGGGGTATTTTCGATCGAGATCGAGATGCGCAAGAATGTTGCTCTTGCTCTGGTAAAAAGATTGGATAAACAAGGGGAATCCGGTATGGAATTGCTGTTCTGGGCGGGTGTTGCGCTCTATCCTTCTCTCCCTGTTGTTGGTTCCATCGTGGATCGGGAGTAGGAGGCCGACGCTTTGCTCTCAGATGGTCTGAGCAGGCAGAGAGATACAAACCCAAACCGCACCAGCTTTGGTGCAGTCTGATCGGGATCTTTCCCGGTGAGATGCAGGGATACACGGAACTGAATCGGCCTATCAGTTGCGGAAGCACCCCTGCGATACTCGCAAGAGTATGGAAGGACATCACACAATGATCGATGAGAATCTGATCGCCTCTTTGGATATCGCTGACGACGAAACAATGGCGCTCTTGGGCGAAGCATTCGGCGAGAGCGCTGATGCTGAAACCCGGATGGACGACATCCTCGCAGACCAAAGCACTGACCTGACCGCTGGCAAGCTCATCAAGGGCACCGTCATCGGGTTTGCTGGCGATGATGTCGTCGTTGAAGTTGGGCTCAAGAGCGAAGGGTTGATCCCACGCGAAGAGTTCTCTGCGATGACCGATCTCAAAATCGGCGACGAGGTTGATGTATTGCTCGAATCGCTCGAAGGCGACGACGGCTTGATCGAACTCTCAAAGCGCAAAGCCGATCGCCAGATCGCTTGGCAACGCATCGTCGATACAACCAAAGAAGAAGATATCGTCGAAGGTACCGTTATGCGGAAGATCAAGGGTGGCTTGCTCGTCGATATCGGCGTGCCTGTCTTCTTGCCTGCATCACAGGTCGATGTTCGCCGTCCGCATAATCTTGATGAGTTCATCGGCCGCAAGGTTCGTGCTGAGATTCTCAAGATCGATACCGAACGACGCAACATCGTGATCTCGCGGCGTAAGCTCGTCGAGCACGAACGCTCGGCAGCCAAGCAGAACCTCATGTCCAACCTCACCGAGGGTCAGGTCATCACAGGTACGGTCAAGAACATCGCCGACTTCGGTGCATTTGTTGACCTTGGCGGCATCGACGGACTCTTGCATATCACTGATATGTCCTGGGGACGAATCAATCACCCGTCAGAGCTGCTCAAGATCGACGACAAGGTCGAGGTCAAAGTACTCAACATCGATCGCGAGAAGGAAAAGATCGCGCTTGGTCTCAAGCAGACCGAGTCCTCACCTTGGGAAGCCATCGAAGGCAAGTACCCAGTTGGGGCTCGCATCAAGGGCGAAGTGGTCAACATCATGTCCTACGGTGCGTTTATCCGCCTCGAAGACGGCATCGAAGGCTTGGTCCACATCTCCGAGATGTCATGGACTCGCCGCGTGAATCACCCATCAGAAATCGTCACCGCAGGTGAAGAGATCGATGTCGTGGTACTCGAAATCGATAAGAACAAGCAAGAAATCTCGCTTGGTATGAAGCAGACCGAAGTGAACCCTTGGGAACTCGTTTCCGAGAAGTATCCAAACGGTACCATCGTTACTGGTACAATCCGCAACCTCGCCAACTACGGCGCGTTTGTCGAAATCGAACCAGGGATCGATGGCCTCTTGCATATCTCCGATATGTCATGGACCAAAAAGGTCACCCATCCAAACGAACTCTACAAAAAGAGCGACGAGGTCGAGTGTGTGGTCTTGGATGTCGATCGCGACAAGCAACGCATCTCACTTGGTATCAAGCAGCTCTCGGAAGATCCATGGGCAGAAGCGATCCCAGGTGCGTATCAGCCAGGCATGGTTGTTCGAGGCAAGGTCACCAAGATTACCAACTTTGGTGTCTTCGTCGAGCTTGAAGAAGAACTCGAAGGGCTCTTGCACATCTCCGAGTTGGCAGACCACAAGGTCGAGAACCCGCAAGATGTCGTCACTGTTGACGAAGAGGTCGATGTGAAGATCCTCCGAGTCGATATCGACGATCGTAAGATCGGGCTCTCGCTCAAGCGTGCACAGTGGGGCGATGCCTCGGGCGGCGAAGCCGGCTCGGGCGAAGGCTCATCGAGCACCGGCTCATCGGCTGGCGGCGGCATGGGTGGAATGGGCATGCCAACCAAGGGCGGTATGGACGATCACGGTGCCATGGGTACCGACAAGATCGAACTCTAAACCAGTGCCAATATCACTGATCGCGGCGTGAGCTGAATCAGGAACTCCAAAACGCAAACACCCCGGCCAACAAGTGGCCGGGGTGTTTTTTAGTGTCCCTGGGCGCGTCAACTTTCGGTCAACACAGATCGGACGCCGATTGGGGATTCGGCGTGACGCAGGCTCGCAAGGACGCGGCACGGCGTCACATAAAACGCTCGTGGCTTACGATCGAAAAAAGCATCGCCGGGCATTGGGGGTCTGCAAGGCGGTGCTTGGGAATCAGCTATTGAGATCTAGCACAATGCAACGAAGCTCAACAGGGTCAATATGGCGACCCGGCGGCGGAGCGTTGTCATTACGAAGAGTTGAGTCATTGTGTCAGCCATGGGAATATCCTTTTTTCAGTTGTACAAGAACACATGCAACGGCTATGCCAATACCATGTATCCTCTACTGCCATGCCTCTGGGAGGGCGTAGAGAGTGAATTGTATTCTTTCTCGGACGACAGGTTTGTGGATCCCAAGCATCATGATGCACGAATACAACGCTGAAGATCAACACGCACCATACAGCAACACGCCACGAAACACAAGGGCCAGGACTATGCGCACGACCGATAACACTTTGGCGACATCAGCTTTCTTTACAGGTCCAGTTATTGGGCTCTGGTTGATGGTTCTGATGGGCTTTGGAGCCCAGGGCCTTGCCCAGCCTACGACATCGATTCAGGGGAGCCTCGATGCGTATGCGTTGGTTGATGATTGGGTTCGTGATTGGCAGGTGCCCGCGTTTGAACGCCGAGAGATGGAATCGATGCGGGTATCGGTAGCGATCGTCACCCTTCGGCTCGATGGTCGCGTCTTTGGACGCGGCGAGGGTGTATCGATCGAGCCTTCGAACTATCTTGTATGGGAAGCCACCAAAGAGGCGATCCAGAGCGCGAACGCCAAGCTTACCACCGAGCGCGACGCGATGTGGGACGAGTTTGTTGCAGAGTTTTCGTCCCGGATCACGATCACTCTTGAAATCGCCGACTCACTTATTCCTGTTTCACCCTCCGAGCTTGAACTCCCCGGGTTTGGATATACGCCCGGCGTGTTGGGCATCGCGGCTGGCCGAGGCGAGCGTCTTGAGGTGCATGGTCCTGAGTCGATGCTTGCGCGCAATACCGACATGACCCAGAGCGCGATGGCGTTGGCCAATACGCTCGCGGGCGATGGCAGCGTGGTGCTTCGCTCGCCGAGCGAGCTTGTCGAGAGCGGGTTCTCGTTTTATCGGTTTGAGCCGATTGTCCTTGCCCAGCCGGGCGAATCGATGGGGGCAGCGTTCCTTGATCGTGGCGGACGCGTGATCGGAGATGCCCAGGCGAACCCGGCGAATCTCAAGGTGTTTGCAAGCCAAATCGCCAAGCACATCGCCAGTCGCCAATGGCCTGGGGTTGAGTCGTATGGGATCATGGGCACGCTTGATCCGGTTGCTCATCGATGCGATTCCAACTTTGCATCCCCCTTCGATCAGGCGATTACCGCGTTTGCATTGTTGCGATATTCGTCTGTTCCAAACAGCACCAATGCCAAGGCAGCAAAATCTCTCGGCAGGCATCTGCTGGTTGAACTCGCCGAGATCGAGTCGCTCGAAACAGATCCTTGGGAGAATCCAATCAGTGCATCGATGACCATCATCGCGCTTTCTGAGTTGGAGCTGATTGATATTCTTGGCGATGAATCGCTCGCAAAGATGCGGACAATGTGCCTCGCTGTGCTTGATCAGAGTTTTTCGCCCTCGGCCGGCTTTGAGCAATCGCTCCCGAGTTCGAGCCATGGGCTGATCGCGTATGCACTTGTGCGCAGTTCTGAGATCGACGCGAAAGATCGCACTCCAAGTGCGATCGCTGCGATCGATCAGGTTTTTGAAGATACTCCTGTCCAAGGGCTTGTTTCCCAGATGCCATTCCTTGGTTGGGCGGCGATCGAGCAGGGGGCAAATATGCAGGCGGATGGTTGGATGGCGCAGCTTGTTGATATGAGAACGGTTGTTTGGGAGCATCAACTCAAACGCGACGATCTGACATGGTCTGATCGTGATTTGCGAGGGGGGATCGTGTTTACGAGTTCGTCAACGCCGTTGCCCAGTTGGCTGGGCACCAAGCCAATCGCGGTGCTGGCAACGATGCTCAGGGATCAAAGCATGACACCGGGCACGCTGGTCCAAGGGCAGCTTCCTCTTGAGATCGGTAGCCTGATCGATAGCCTGCGCTACATTCATCAGCTGGGGGCATCGCTTGAATCCGGTCATCTGTATGCCTCGCCAGAGTCATCGGTGGGTGGCATTCGTCGTGCGCTCTGGGATCAGCACATGCCAATCGAAGCCGACGCGATGGCCTTGCTTGCGATCACCGAATCCATACGATCGTTTGATGAAATCCTTGGGCGATCATCCAAAGATTGAGTTGGTCCAGAATCTGCGTTTATTGCGAAATATCAACGAAAATAGCACCTGGATTCTGTCTCTCAATACCCCCAAACCAAAGCCTTAATTCGGTAGCAAGCCTATGATTCAATGGTGCTCTTTGAGCCCGCAACAGGTGTCGGTGTGCCTGCACGATGAGTGTTCCAAACAGTCATCAATCCAACACCCAATGATGATACAAATCGACGACGCATTTCCTCTCTCGGAGCTCTATTCATGTCAGATCAAACCCCGCCAGATTCTTCACCTGAAGATTCATCACCCGCCGGCGGCTCGCATGACGAAACCAGCAAGCACACCAAAGCGATTGATCTTTCCATCGAGAAAGAACTCGCCGATTCATACCTGACCTATGCAATGAGCACCATCATGGATCGTGCGCTGCCCGATGTCCGCGATGGGCTCAAGCCTTCGCAGCGACGCATCCTCGTCGCGATGAATGACCTCAACCTCCGTCCAAATAAGAAGCATCTCAAGTGTGCCAAAATCTGTGGCGATACCTCGGGCAACTATCACCCGCATGGCGAATCGGTCATCTATCCAACCATGGTCGGCATGGCGCAGAAGTGGAAAATGAACACGCCTGTAGTCGAGCCACAAGGCAACTTCGGCTCCATCGACGGCGACCCGCCGGCAGCGATGCGATATACCGAAGCACGCATGACGCATGCGTCAGTCGATATGATGGCCGACATCAAGTTTGGAACGGTTGACTTTCAACCCAACTACGACGACCGTCTGCTCGAACCAACCGTATTGCCTGGCAAGTTTCCCTACCTGCTGATCAACGGCGGCATGGGCATCGCAGTGGGCATGGCGACGAGTTTGCCGCCGCATAACCCAACTGAGATTTTCGATGCGATCATGCGCGTGGTCAACACCCCAGAGATCGAACTGATTGATCTGATGCGTGACGAGGTTGATGAGGACGGCAACATCATCTATCGCGGCGTGCAAGGCCCAGATTTCCCGACAGCCGGGCGAATCTTGGGTCGCAAGGGTATCCTTGATGCGTATACATCTGGACGCGGTCGCGTAACTGTTCGTGGCAACCTGCATGTCGAAGATCGCGGCACACGCGGGCTTCAACAACTCGTCATCGACGAGATTCCATATTCATTGGTGCAGAACACACTCGTCGAGAAGATTGTCGATGCGGTGAAGGACGAACGCCTCAAGGATATCGCTGATGTTCGCAACGAGTCTGGTCGAAACGCACAAACCCGCATCGTGATCGAACTCAAGAAGGGTGCAGACCCAGCGGTGATTGAGAATCAGTTGTATCAATGCACGCCATTGCAGCAGACCTTCTCGATCATCAACATCGCATTGGTTAATCGCCAGCCCCGCACGATGGGGCTCAAGCAGATCATCGAGTGCTATGTCGATCATCGTGTTGAGGTCATCACCCGTCGTACGCAGTTCTTGCTTCGTGAAGCCAAGAAGAAGGCTCATGTGCTCGAAGGCATGATCTATGCGGTGATTGATATCGATGAGATTATCCAGTTGATCAAGTCTTCGCAGACCCGCGAGGAAGCGATCGGCAAGCTAATGAAACGCCGATATACGATCCCCGCATCGCATCCGGCAGCATCCAAGATCCCTGAACGCTTAATGAAGGCGATGCGAGATTCCGACACCGACGGCGGCGTGCTGCTCACACGCATCCAAGCCGAGACCATCGGCTCGATGCGTCTGATCCAACTCGTCGGTCTCGAAATCGAACGCCTGGTCAAAGACTACACCGCCCTGATCCTCGAGATCGAAGGGTACGAACTGATCTTGGGCAACCATCGCATGATCCTCGATATCATCATCGAAGATTGCGAGAGCATGAAGCAACGGTTCGGGCGCGAACGCTTGACTTCGATCGAAGAAGCTGCGGGCGATATTGATATCGCCGCGTTGATCCAAGAGCAAGAGATGGCCGTCACGATCTCGCACGCCGGATATGTCAAGCGCGTCGCGCTCGATACCTACCAATCGCAAGGGCGTGGTGGCAAGGGCATCCGTGCTTCAGATTCCAAGGACGATGACTTCATCGAACACTTGTTCGCTGCATCGACGCACGACGATCTGCTGTGCTTTACCGATACTGGGCGTGTGTTCAAGATCAAGGTGTATGAACTCCCTGAAATGAGCCGAACCAGCAAGGGACGCCCGATCATCAACTACATTGATCTCAAAAAGGGCGAACGCACCTGTGCATACCTGGCGATCAACGACTTTGAATCTGGATCGAACTACCTCACATTCATATCACGCAACGGCATCGTCAAACGCACCGCGCTCAAGGCCTACGCCAATGTGAACCGCTCAGGTTTGATTGCCGTTGGGTTGAAGGATGACGATCATCTGCTCGATGTTCGCAAGACCACCGGGCATGATGATCTGATGCTCATCACCAGCGGCGGCATGGCGATCCGGTTCTCCGAACAAAATGTTCGAGAAATGGGACGATCGGCAGCGGGCGTCAAGGGGATCGAGCTACGCGAGGGCGCATCGGTCGTCGGGATCATGCGCGTGCCGATGGTGCAAGACGAGAACGATCCAGAAGTCACCCACACCACCCAAGAGATGCACGATCGGAATCTGTGCCTGCTCACCATCACCGAAAACGGGTATGGCAAGCGGACGCCTGTGGATGAATACCGTGTAAATCCTGAAAATGGGCCAATGCGAAGCCAATCGCGTGGCGGCAAGGGACGCACCGATATCAAGTCTACGCCCCGCAACGGCAAGTCTGTCGCGGCTATTGGCGTGTGCGACGATCAAGATGTTGTTGTGATTTCTCGAAAAGGGCAGCTTGTTCGCATGGCGGTCGACTCGATTTCCAGTTATGGTCGAGGGGCACAAGGCGTGCGAGTCGTTGGGCTCAAAGATGGCGACGCGGTGATTTCCGCAGCATGGATCAATGATTCTGATGAGAGTGATACCGATAAGACAGATGTAACCGACACCAAGCCCGAGTCTGATGACGCGGGCAAAGGCGAGAACGAATAATGGCTGTAGACTGGTCAGACAATATTGTAATCGCCAACCTCGCCGACGAGCCTGCGCTCTCTGATGAGTTGTCGATGATCTGTGAACGCATCGAAGAAGCAGCAGAGGGCGATCCTGTGCCCCATGCGGTACTCGAGTTTCATGAGGTGAGTTATGTCAACTCGTCAAATATCGCCCAGCTCTTGCGTTTGCGCAAGAATCTCGACGCCCACAGCCGCCAACTCGTCCTCTGCGGCGTCACCGATGAGGTGATGAGCGTCTTGGTTGTGACGGGTTTGAATAAAGTTTTCGCCTTTGCAGCCGACTTGCTCACCGCGATCGCGTCGATTCAGATCGCCGACGAGCCTCAAGACTAACCCAGCCCAGAAGGGAACGCGATGCCTCTGTTGGTTTTGTTGGTCATCGTGGCGGTTGCGTTAATGGTTGTTCGTATCGGGGCAACCGCGTTGATGATGACTGGGCTTTCGCGTGATGTCGCCGAGTTTCAGGCGGTGTCGTGCTTCTTTGGTGTTGGGTTCACGACCAGCGAAGCCGAGATGATCGTTTCGCATCCGACACGAAGGCGCATCGCATCACACCTAATCATCGGCGGCAACATCGGGCTCACCGGCGCGCTCAGTACCGTGATTATTACCTTCGTGCAGAATGAACCCGACTGGATTGACGAGTTGATCCCGTTCGAGGGTTCGAGCGCATTTTTAGTCAAGCTGGGATTGATTCTCGGTGGTATCGTAGTCGTTGGTACAATCTTTCGACTCAAGATCGTCAAGCGGATTCTCGAACGGATCATCGAAGTATCTCTCAAGAAGTTCCAGGGTGTCCATGCGATGGATTACGAGACGGTGCTCCGTTCTCGTGATGGGTTCGCGGTGATGCAAGTTGAAATCGAGCACGATCATCCGTTGGTTGGACGAACACTCGCTGGCGCAAAGCTCAGCCTCGAAGGAGTGCTTGTGTTGGGAATTATGCGGGCAACGGGCGAATATCTTGGTGCGACGCATTCGACGACCGAGATCCTCGCCGACGATGTGCTTACGGTCTATGGCAAAGAAGAAGCGATCCTTTGTGCGCTCGATCCAGAAGCTTGTGCAACCCAAGGCGGGTGATGTTCAAGATTCTGTAGAGCTCAACGATCCGACGCTCGCGAGGAACAACGCGGTGATATCGTCGGGCTGGTGCAGTGATCCGCTCTGGTTGTCAAGATGAGATTCAAGCGTAGCGATCGCGCCGGCCAAGGTTTCTATCCCTGAACCCGCGTCGGCGAGTTCTTTGAGATAGGTGAGCGTTGGGCGTTTGCGTTCGTCGCCGATCGCGTCCTTATTGGGGAAGGCGACTTCAAAGCCATCGGAATACATAATAAACACATCGCCAGGACGCATCGTAATGGTCTCTTGACCAAACTCGACATCGGGGAAGACCCCAAGCAACGGGCCATCAGATTCAAGATGCTCAACATCGCCAGATTCAGATCGCACAAGCAATGAAGGCGGATGCCCTGCGCCTGCGACCGTGATCGTGTTGGTGCGTTTGTTATGGATGGCATAGACGGCTGTCGCGAATCGTGCTTGTTCGCCAGCGTGTTCGGTCATGGTGTTGTTGAGCCGACGCAGGGCTTCGCTTGGCTCGACAATGTGGGCTTTGTCACCCTTGCCATCGATCTTACGAAGCCCTTGGGTGATGACCATCGTCATGAGCGCAGCGGGCACGCCGTGCCCGACCGCATCGGCGAGGAAGAATCCGGTGTGGTCTTCATCGAGCTCAATCACATCATAAATATCGCCCGAGACATACGATGCCGGGCGATAGATGATCCCCATGTCGATGCCTTCGATTGTGGGCAGTTCGCTGGGCATGTACTCGCGTTGGATACACGCAGCGGTCTGGAGTTCCTCGTGGAGTTTGTTGATCTCGGTGTGCACCGAGTTGACCGACATCTCGGTGATACGAAGATCCATCGAGAGCTGTTGAATCGCAGGCTGACGCTGAGCCAATGTCCACAGGATGATCGAAGCATGCACAGGGTCAACATCGAGCGATTCGCACATAATTCCATGCGATCGAAGCATCATTGAGGCGTGGGTGTGAGAACTTGGGAGAAGGACGAGTGCTGGTGAGAGGTGTTCGAGAAGCTGGTCAGCGAGCGCATTGATGGTTGAGTCTGAATCATGCTCGGAGAGCACAATAAGCACCGGGGTTTGGGCTGCTGATTTCTTAGGCTCAATCTTGAGCATCTGATCGATCGAGATATATTTGATCCCGATGCCTCGCTGATCGAGCTGGGCTTTGATGATGCTCAGGTGCGGATCTGGCTGGGCTTCAAAGCCCAGCTCGCTTGAACTGGCGACGAGAATACTCGGTCCACTCGGTTTGTTTGTTGCAATGCGTAGTCCCACCCGCAGCTCCTTATCCCGGATGACTTGGCCGATGCACTCCTCGTGCAGCGTTTGGTCATGATCGTGATATGAATCAGATCGTCAGAGCGGTTGACCAGATTGACACTTTGGGCAAAAACTGCGCCTTTGGCGGGTTATGGGCAGTGAGGATAGATGATCCACACCGATCAGCGCGGTTGTGCCGGGCAGCATATGCAATATGCTCCGGTAATACGCTGGTCGTGTATCAGCGTGTGGTCTTCCTATCTCGAAATCTGTTGAAGGTACTCGATATCAAACTTGATCTGTTGACCATCCTCAAGATCGAGAGATTCGAGCATGCCTCCCACAAGTTCGATCGCATACTGGGCATTGAAGCGTGAAGAGTATCGGCGCAGTCGCGTCTCATACTCAAGCTGTGTTTCATCTTTGGTGCGTGGGGCTTCGGTGGGCATGTGGTGCATCGCGGTAATCCGACCAGCACTATCAAGAAAGATAATGTCGATGTCGATGGAGCAATCACGCATCACGAAGTTGCGGATCTTTGAATCGATGAACGAGAAGATCATGCCTTTATCTGCGTCGAGTTCTTTTCGCCCGCCAAGCCCGAGGTTGCGGGTATCGTCGTCTGCAACGATCTCAAGTTGAAAGGTTTTGCCTGAGATCTCGACAGGCAACACGCCGTCGATGATCGCAGGCTTGGAACACCCGACGAGCGTGGTCGCTAGCATCAAGGAGAGTATGAGTAGAAGTCGGTTGGTTATGATCGAAGCCATGCGTCGTCCTCGGGGGTAAAAACAATGTCGTCAGTGGGGAGTGTATCGAGTGTGAAGCGTTCTTGGAACTCAAGAATTGACATTGGCGATCTTTCTTGGGTGATCTTGCTCCAATAGCCAAGAAGCCCGATGACGCGTTCGTTGGAGGTGCCCGAGTTTGAATACGATTCGATGCGTGTGTCGCCGTGGCGTTTGGCGAGTCGGCGTCCGTCTATCCCTCGGATTAAAGGCAGATGTGTATAAGTAGGTTCTTGGGTGATCCCGAGCGCACGATAGAGCATCAGTTGGCGGGCTGCCGAATCGAGCAGATCGTTGCCTCGGACAACCTGCGTTACGCCAGCAGCAGCATCATCAACCACGACCGCGAGCTGATAGCTCGGGGTTGTGCGTTTGGTCCAGACGACGAAATCACCCAGAAGCGTGTCAATATCGAAGGATTGGCACCCCATATGGGTGTCTGTGAACTCGATTGATCCTGGTTGAACCCAAAAACGCCAGTTGGTGCCCGCATCATCCGCACCATCGGCATCATCGAAGGCTGATGGGATCTGAGAAGGGCGGAGATCTGGGTTGAATCGGACTTCATGTATTGCATGCGCATCAGCAGATCCGGTGTGGGGAGCCGAAGCTGCCTGCTCGATCTGGGTGCGGGTGAGTTCGCATGGATAGACATGCCCAGCTTGGGCAAGGGTGTCCATCGCGTGTTGATAGCGAGGGATATCCCCAGATTGAGTGGTTGGCCCAGAGTCCCAATCGAGCCCGAGCCATTCGAGCGTGCGGATCGTTTGATCGATAACGCCTGATTTGACCCTTGATGTGTCGAGGTCTTCGATTCGTAAGGCGGTGTGCCATCCGTGTTTACGGGCAAGTGCCCAGTTAATCACAAATGCAAAGGCATTGCCTAGATGGAGCGATCCGGTTGGAGACGGGGCGAGCCGAGTGGTTGGGGTTGGTGGGGAAGATGCCCTTAGATTTTGAATTGTGGGATCATGCACGGGTGATTGTGGGTACACTGGATGCTCGGGGCAACCGTTGATGACGGAAATCTGTACAAAATCCACGCTCACAGGAGGAGCCGATGACCGAACAAGCATTGATCAAGATGAGCGAAGAGCAGATAGCAGCTGCTCTCGAAACCCATTCCGAATGGATCGAGCTCAATAACCAGATCCAACGGACCTTTGCGTTTGATGACTTTATTACTTCAATGAAGTTCGTCAACGCGATCGCCGAGTACGCCGAGCAGGTCCAGCATCACCCAGATATGTTGATCCGCTATAACAAAGTCACGCTGACGGTTTCGACGCATGATGCCAGTGGGATAACCCAAAAAGACTTCGAGCTTGCAACGAAGGCTGATGGGTTGGTATAAAATCTTGTTTGTTTTTTCGTAGGATCTTACTTGACAACTCTTCGGGGGGAGGGGTAGTCTGTGTTATGTAAGATGTTCACGAAAAACGAAGGGATATAAAAATGAAAAAGCGAATTGGAAATGGCCCCGCGGTATTTGTATTGGCAGCAGTGACCGGGATCGCGTTGGCGTGCAGTCCGGCGGCTCCGCCGGCATGCGGGACGCCGGGGTGGCAATGGGGTGGGGCGAATTGTGGGCCTGCAGCGAATGTGACGAGCCGCGTTGCTTGCGACCGCTGCTGCACTCGCACCGCACCAGTAGGCGGGCTTTTAGACTGCCAAGCTTTTTGTGCACAAGCGGTGTTTAATGCGCCATCTTTCTGGGATAGGGTCTTGATACGGATATTGGCATGAACTGAAATGTTGTCGGAGTTAAACCGTAGATAAGACATAGCCAAGAAAGGCGAAGCGATGAGTATACGAAGGGTTTTGTTGGCGACCGTTGTTTTATTGCTGGCGTATATTGTAGGCACTGTGGGTCTTCGCTATTACCATTTCAAAGCAACGCCTTTGTGGAAGCATAAACTTGGTGCGCCCTTAACGCTTGAAGTGCGAGAGGAATCGGATCTTTCCGTTCAGTATCAAACGGACTCTAACTACATCATGTCCGACCTGCTTCATGCTCCGAACTGGTCATCGCGCGAGGTTGGCGAGTTGCTTCGTTTTATTGATATACCACCTATTCGTGACGATCAGGTAAGAACGGGCGAAAACTTTGATGTCGGGCTCCTCGAGTTGGTCTTGGGCCATTACGATGCACTCTCCGCGATTGCCGAGCGGTTCAATGCGGATGCTCCGATTGATGAAGACCAACGCCAGATTTTGATCGATCAGTTGATGGCGGGTCTGTATCAGACGGAAAGCTTTGACAGTTTCAACTTTGCAGCGGTTCATGTGATGCGATCAGGGCTTGCCGACACACCCGGGCCGATCCGAGATCGGCTGATGGATATTTATATACATCCCCGTACATACTTTGATAGGTATGGGCCCAGTGTCGCTGCAAATATAAAACGCCAACTCAAGGCCCGAGGCACCTTTATTCTCGAAGGTGAGACGCACGAATGAGCGAGCAAGCAAAGAGGAAGTCGTCAAAGATCTTTGATGGGGTGCTGATTTCGTGTGTGTTTGTGCTTTTAGCATTTTCGATACTAATTTCAGGTGGCGGGCGGGCGATTGCTGATACATTGGCTCAGCGGAAGGCTGCTGCAAGCTTTGTTGAAGGCGGGTCGGAGAGCGATTGTCCGCCATGCGAAGAAAAAGCACGCCAGGTCAGGATCGAGACAGCGAGGATTCAAACCCAAGGAATATCTGATGTGCAGGGTGATGAATAGTCGGCCAAGCCAAAGATCGATGTACTCTGGGAGGTCTTATTGTGGATTCACCTTGGTTGAGTTATTGGTCGCGATTGGTATTATCGCGATTCTGATCGGGATTCTCATGCCTGCGATAAGCGGGACGATTGAATCCGCGCGGAGTGTTCGTTGCAAGGCGAATCTTCGCTCACTTGTTACCGGGTTGCAGATGTACCGGGATGACAATCGCGGGGATATTCCGTGGGTGACAGTTATTTATCCCACGGTCGATGAACCTGAGCCATATCTGGCGTTGTCGTCCTACTTGGATGTGGTGATGCCAACGGGTGTGATGGGTGAAGAGATCGAACGGATCGATCCGTTTATGTGTCCATCGGATCGCGTATATGGTGTGCATACCGGATTCAGTTATGTGTATCAGCCGTCATCGTTTATGCAGGTGACGGCAGAGCCTGGAGAGTGGGTTCGGAGTGACATGACATACATACTTGATTTGTACACTCAGCCGCAACAGATTGGGCGGACTTATCCGAGGGGGTTGCCGGTGTTTTCGGATTTCCGTCCCTTCCATGTCGATCGAGACCGATGGTCGAGTATTGTGCCGGGCGATCGAACTGGAGCCAACATCGCATTTCTCGACGGCTCTGTCCACTCGGGTGACTAAAACCAGAATTTATCGCAACTCAACTGACCAATACGCTTCGTCGAGGAAGACCTTCCACGAGGCGTATTTTTCGTTGGTGAGTTTGACCGAGATCAGTGGGTTCCGCTTTGGCTGGATCGGCTTGCGGATCAGTTTCATGTTGGCCTGTGTCGGCGTGCGTCCGCCTTTGCGCGAGTTGCATCGGATACACGAGCAGACTAAGTTGGTCCAAGTGTCTGGGCCGCTTTGTGTGCGTGGAACAACATGATCAATCGAGAGTTCTGAAGTCGGGAATCGGCTGCCGCAGTATTGGCATTGGTTATGATCGCGTGCGAAGAGGTTTCGGCGATTAAGCTTGACGCGTTGTTGTGGGAGTTTGTCGTAGCCGGTGAGTCGAATGATGCGTGGGACTGCGATCTCGAAGCGGACGGTTTTTACCCAATCGTAGTTGTCGGGCTCGAACTCTTTTTGAAGCTGCGAGAGTTCTGCCCAAGTGATGAAATCGTAGTTTGCAAATGAGCCATCGTCCGCGTGAATCACCTCTGCTGCTTCACGCGCGAGGAGGATAAATGCTCGTTTGGCCGAGATCACACGCGATGCGAGGTAGTTGCGGTTGAGGACCAAGACCTTGGCAGCGAGTCCGTCGTTGAAGGTGGGGAGGGCACCAGCTGCTGAGAGAGCGCTGGTGCCGAGTATGTGATCGGGATTTTGATCGTCAATCGAGTGGGCACCGATCCCGTTCCCAGCATTGGTTTTCCCAGATCGGTTCTTACCCGATCCGGTTCGTTTGCCGGGCCGCTTGGACTTTGATGCTTTGGGTCTGCGGGCCATATATCTATATCTACCAGTTTTTGGTCCTCTCTTCAACCTTATACGCGAGTAATCGCATGATGGATCGTTCAAGATCGGGCTTTACGGGTCGAAATCTGGTTTATGCCCGATAGCAACTTCCGATATCCAAGCGTGTTCATGCACATTCTTGTTTGGCTCTGGGTGCCATGTTGGAGCCGTCTTCGGCTCCTGCATGTCTTGAGTTGTTTGCGATCACGAGAAGACATGCAGGAGACTTCGTCACCTGCATGGCACCCGGCGCAGTGAGGAAAAGACCCGACTGCGCCGAAGACGGTCAAGCAGTGGCACCCAGAGATTCGAGCGAAGGCTTAGTGCCGGAAGTGGCGGATGCCTGTGGTCATACAGGTGACATTGTGTTGGTCGCAGAGTTCAAAGGTTTCGGAGTCACGCTTTGAGCCTCCGGGGTGGACGATCATCGAGACGCCCGCATCGATCAAAATCTGTGGGCCATCGGGGAATGGGAAGAACGCATCAGACAATGCAATTGATCCCTTCACCAAATCTCCAGCTTTGCGCACTGCACCGAGGCACGAGGCAACACGATCCATCTGCCCAGCGCCGGCGCCAAAGAGCCGGACGCTCTGGTTGTCAATACCACCAAGAAGTACCGCGTTAGATGATAATGATCGGCAAACCGTTTCGAGCATGGCTGTAGCATCAAGTTGTTCGTTCGTTGGCTTTGGACCGGCCTGGTAGGTCCATTGATCATGGATCGGCGTGACCAAATCTCGATCTTGCACCAGCAACCCGCCGGGGATGAACTTGGTCTCTCTGTTGATCCAAGGCACCTGATCACCAACCGCCAAGATGCGCAGGTTCTTCCAGCGTTGCTGGAGTAGTTCGAGGGCATCGGGTGCGTAGGACGGCGCAATGACCACCTCGAAGAAGGTTCCCTCAGCAGCGATTCGCTGTGCGCCCGCGAGATTGATCTGGGTCGAGCTGGCAAGGATGCCGCCAAAGGCTGCCATCGGATCGCCTGCAATCGCTCGATCAATCGCAGCTGCGATGGTTGGCGCACTTGCTGCGCCGCACGGGTTGGTGTGCTTGAGTACGATCGCAGCGTGTTGGGTGCCCTTGACTCGTGCGATGGCGCGGACGGTTTCGAGGGCAGCGGATGCGTCGTTGAGATTGTTAAAACTCAACGGCTTGCCATGAAGCTGCTCGGCATCAATCAGCGTTCCCATTGGGGCACCGATGGCACGATACGAGGCTGCGGATTGATGAGGGTTTTCGCCATAGCGGAGATCGTCAACCTTGCGATAGCTCAGTGTGAGGGTATCGGGGGCTTGTTCATCGTCGCGGGTCATCCAGTTGGCGATCATCGCGTCATAGCTTGCGGTCTGGACGAATGCTTCTGCAGCAAGTTCTTTGCGAAACGCGAACGAGGTTTGTCCAATATTTGCTTTGAGTTGGGAGACGAGTGTTTCGTATTGGGATGGGCCGGTGACGACGGCGACCGAGGCATGGTTCTTCGCTGCCGAGCGAACCATAGATGGGCCACCAATATCAATCTGCTCGATTGCTTCGCTGTCGATAACGCCCTCTTTGGCGATCGTTGCTTCGAACGGATAGAGATTCACGATGACGAGATCGATCGGCTTGATATCGTGATCGACCATGGACTGGACATGCCCGGGCAGGTCACGCCTCGCCAGGAGCCCGCCGTGAATTTTGGGATGAAGTGTTTTGACCCGCCCGTCCATCATCTCGGGGAAGCCGGTGACCTCATCGATCATGGTGACTTTAACGCCGGCGTTGGCGAGGGTAGTGGCGGTGCCTCCGGTTGAGATGATCTCGATGCTGAACTCTGCGAGGATTTTGCCCAGTTCGATGATGCCTGCTTTGTCAGAAACAGAGACCAGCGCCCGTGAAACCCGGACGAGGTCCGTGGTGGGAGCGATAGCCTCAGCGTGTGCTTTGGAGGTCATTGGATGTGTCCCTATCGGGTGAGGGGTGTGGCGGCGAGGGGGTATTTTACTTGAGGCTGAACTTGGCGACCGAGCCTTCGAGGGTGATGACATAGAGGTCGCCATCATTGATGGAATCTGTACGGATGCCTGCGATTTCGGTCAAAGGTATCTTGTTGAGGATATCGCCGCGATCGATGTCGATCGCGAGGAGTTCATATCCTGACCAGACGATAAGCTCGTGACCGTCGTTGACGGTGAGTGCCCAGCCGCCGATCTCTTCGTTTGACCAGATCACATCGCCGGTCGCCGAATCGATTGCCATCAGCCCGGTGTCCTCGGTGGTGGCATAGATGATGCCATCGTGGAGGGTGTGCTGGATGACAACTGGTGCGCTTGATCGTTTGCGCCAGAACCGGAATCCGTCTTCGACATCGAAGGCGTAGAGCGATTGGTCTTTGGATGCAACATAGATCCCGACGCCATCGGTAAGCAAGTTGGCATCTGCGCCCCCTGCGATACGCACCGAGATACCAGAGTGTGCATTGGTTGTTTGAAGCGTGCGGATTTCGCCTTTTTCGGAGATCGCTGCGATGTAGTAGCCATCGATTTGAATCGCAGGGAGATGGATCGGGCCATCAAACTTGTATGACCAGAGCTTAAAGTCGTTGGTCATTTGCCAGGCGAAGAGTTCGCCAGCGAGGGTGCCGAAGATAGCGAGATCATCGACAATCAATGGCGAGGTGTTGACCAGAGTGCCCAATGAATCACGATCGAGCGTGTTGCCATTGTTGATGTTGATTTCCCAGAGTTCGGTATCCGAAGCGGTGTAGAGGGTTTCGCCATGACGGATTGATTCTTGGAAAACAGTCGCTGGGCGATCAACCTGGCGCGACCAGCGGACCTTGCCGGTGTTTGCTTCGAGGACCGAGAGCGTCGAGCCTGAGCCTTGGAATACGAGGATGTCTTCGTATGCAGTGGCATGATCGATGACCGCACCTGGCTGGAGCGGGGGGAACCCGGTCCACTGCCATTCATACCCCATCGAAGCCCAGCCAGAGTGGGTGATCTTCCAATCCTGGTTGGCTGGGTTGTCCTTTGTATCGGCTTGGATTTGGCCTGATTTGTTGGACTGCGTGTTGGTGGTGGAAGATGATGTCGTACAGCCGCCGATTGCCAAGGCTGCGCCTGCAAGGAGTAGAACGGGTGTAATCATTGATTTCTCATACATATTGAACATGTTGGACATGGAGTCATCTCCCATATAGGGTGCGTCTTGGCCGGTGCCCGATCGAATCGGGGAGGTGCATGATATCCGCCCGGCGGGTCGGCTACACGGATTGCTCAGCATTTCTGAGGGGCAATTATGCCCTCCAAACGATCTTGCAAGCGACTGTTCGCACAAAACCGCATACGGTTCGATGATGTATACCGGGATTATCCAACAAGTCGGCACCGTGCAGAGCGTTCAAACGACCCAAATCGGGCTTCGGGTCGTGGTTGATCCCAAAGGGTGGGACTATGAGCCCAAGCCCGGCGATTCGGTCGCCAACAACGGATGCTGCCTGACGCTGGTGATCGCGATGGGCGATGCCGACGGCTTGATGACCTTCGATGCGATTCCTGAAACGCTGTCGAAAACAACGCTGGGAGGCTGGGAGGTCGGTCAGCGGATCAACTTAGAGCGGCCATTGCGCATGGGCGATGGGCTCGATGGGCATCAGGTCCAAGGGCATGTTGACGGCACCGCAACGGTGGCCTTGGTTGATCCGAGCGATGGGTACCGTGTTCGATTGACGCTCGATGCGGATCTGATGCGATTCATGATTCCCAAAGGCTCGATCTGTATTGATGGGATATCGCTGACAATCGCAGCGTTGGATGTGGCCCAGCGATGGGTCGAGGTGGCGTTGATCCCCGAGACCTTAGAGCGTACGAATCTTGGTGATCGGGCAACGGGGGAGCTGGTGAACATCGAGGCAGATGTGATGGTCAAGACGATCGTGCACACGATGGCGCATTATCAGCAGATGAGTGCAACATAGTATTTGTCTGCTGTGTATACCTCGGTATGAATCAAAGGTTGATGTGGCGTGTGTTTGCGGTGTTGTTCCTTGGGATGGGTGCGGGGTGTTTGCACTCGCCGATACCGGGTGCGACGCGGGGTGTCGTTGAGATTCGCAATGAGCATATGTTCAGCGATCCCAAGCTTAATAAAGGCGATGCCATCTTAACCGGGCTCGCGATCGGTGAGCACACCGTGCTTACCGCTGCGCATGCCTTCGGGTATGACCCAGAACCGGAGCATCCAGTTCAAGTCGATGGCGAGCATATTGACTATTCAATAGTGGCTGATGGCTGGGCAGGAGAACGGGAAGATGACAGGTTTGTCAATCTTGTGTCGAGTGCGATTCAGAATGATTTCCTTGTGCTCAAGACTCAAGCTGCTTTGGATGAGTTTGTTTCGTATGTGCCTTTGACGAAGGATCGGGTTTTGGAGTTTCGCAGGGCGACGCTTGCTACACGGCGACATGACACTGGCGAGCCTGTAGCGATTCCATTACGAAAAATGTTGGCTCCAGCGGGCAACGAGTATCTTCTTGCGGGGTTGTCAGCTTCGGATATTGAGAGTCATTATCTCTCTGGGAGTCCGGTGATTGGCGAGTATCCTGACGGAACCAGGGTTCTTGTTGGTATCGCAACCGCTTCGGGCGTTTTTAGCCATACCAGTGAGAACGGAAGAGAGCGGATACTGCGAGATCAGATAGTGATTACGCCTGCGTACCGATTTCCATTCTCAGAGCTCGCCGAGTGAGTCAGAGATCGAGTATACTTCTCTCATGCGAATCCTTGGTATTGATCCCGGCCTACGAATTACGGGCTATGGGTGTATCGAGGGGGATGCGGTTCGGCCTGCGATAGTTGAGGCGGGGGTCTTTCGGCTCGCTTCCGGGTCGCCGGT
This sequence comes from Planctomycetota bacterium, assembly GCA_024280755.1. Taxonomy (GTDB): domain Bacteria; phylum Planctomycetota; class Phycisphaerae; order Phycisphaerales; family UBA1924; genus UBA1924. The sequence continues at coordinate 55,019 of JAJRPN010000032.1, read as the reverse complement.
GCCGCCGGTGGCGGATCGATTGGTGGAGCTAGATCATGATCTGCGCGAGTTGATCGAGCGGGTGAAGCCAAGTGTGATCGCGGTGGAGGGGTTGTTTGTGCATTATGCGCATCCTGAGACTGCGGTTATCATGGCGCATGGGCGCGGGGTGATTTTGCTGGCAGCCAAGCAGATGGGCTTAGAGATCATGGAGTTCAAGCCCGCCGAGGTCAAAAAGGCGGCGACAGGCTCTGGTCGGGCGACGAAAGTGCAGATGCAAGAGGCGATCCAGTCGTTGTTTGGGTTACCAGAGTTGCCCACGCCTGCGGATGTGGCCGATGCGTTGGCGATCGGGGTGTGTGGGCTGCGTCGATTTGAGGCTGGGCGTGGGTTGGGCGTGTAGGTATGGTTCTCTTCTCTGGTGGGATGGGCTTCCAAGCCCGTCTCTTGCTTATTGAGATCCCAAAGAGACGGGCTGGAAGCCCATCCCACCAGATAAAGTCCTAGACTTCCCCAATGAGCACCGAACCCGAAAAAGTAGTCGCGCAAGTTTTGATCGTTGAGGATGAGCCTGAGCATGCCGATGTGATGGCGGAGGCTTTGCGTCGTCCGGGGCATATCTGCACGATTGTCAATGGGATCGAAGCGGCAGCGGAAGAACTTCGCCATGGCTCGTTCGATGTGATCGTGACCGATCTGCGGATGCCTGAGAGCGCGAACAAAGAAGGTGTGAACCACGATGGCGGCGACGCCGGGATGCGGGTGCTGGATCTCGCCGGGCAGTTGCAACCAGACGCTGAGACGATTATGGTCACCGCGCATGGTGATGTGCCGACGGCGAGGGATGCGTTTAAGCATGGGGCGTTTGATTTTGTCGAGAAGCCTTTGGATTTGATTGTGTTCCGGTCGGTCGTGAACCGTGCTGCGGAGCAGGCGGTGCTCCGGGGCGAGTCGGGCGATATGAAGGAGCTCATCCAGCACGATGGGTTCGAGGGGATTATCGCGGGCTCGGAAGTTATGCGGAAGATTTTGAAGACGGTGAAGACGGTCGCGGCGTCGAAGCTCCCGGTGTTGATCACCGGCGAGAGCGGGACGGGTAAGGAGTTGATCGCGCAGGCGGTGCATAACAACTCGCCACGATCGAACAAGCGGTTTGTCACGATGAACTGCGCCGGACAGGCGGAGAGCTTGCTTGAGGATCAACTCTTCGGGCATGTACGCGGGGCGTACACCGGGGCGGAGAAGGACCGCGAGGGGATGTTCGAGTATGCGGACAACGGGACGGTGTTTCTCGATGAGATCGGCGACATGCCGATCGCAATGCAGGCCAAGCTGTTGCGGGTGCTTGAGAGCGGCGAGGTTGTTCGGCTCGGGGCGAACGATACGAAGCATGTCGATGTTCGATTGGTGAGCGCGACGAATCAAGATTTTACGAGGAAAACGGCGGATGGGAGTTTTCGTCAGGATTTGTTCTTCCGGATTAATGGGGCGCATATTCACCTGCCACCATTGCGGGACAGGCGGGAAGATATCCCTCGGATTGTTCGTCATGCGATCGCCAAGTTTGGCGGGGAGTTGTTATCGGGCGAACCGATCCCCGAGATTAGCGATGCGGCGATGCTTCGTCTGACGGCGTTTCGTTGGCCTGGCAATGTGCGCCAGTTGATCAATGTGGTCGAGAATATGGTGGTGATGGCGATTGGGGATCGTGGTGATGGGCAGTTGGTACGGATTGAAGTCGGGCATATCCCAGATGAGATCAAAGTTAGCGATGATGGTCATATAGATGATGGATCTGCTTTGGGTGTTGGCGGGTCACTCGCCGGAACGAGTTTAGAGCAGCTTGAAAAGCGGGCGATCCGGGAGACGCTCAAGTTGACAGCGGGGAATCGCGAGCAGACAGCGAAGTTATTGGGCATTGGCGAGCGGACGCTGTATCGCAAGCTCAAGGAATATGGACTCCGATAGGGTCCTATTGAGGCCGTGGGTTGAAGCTGGGGGCAAGTTTTCCATATTGTGAATACGAATAATCTCGGCTCACCCCCAGATAGGGGGATTTCCTCATACATATTAAAAATTTGTCTGTGTTGCGGTGAATTTGAGTGTTGCGATTACCGATTCAAGGGGTAAGCCTCAAACAATATGGGGAAAGTTTGCCGAGGGGGCGCAGGGACTATTGTCCGGAGTACTATCGATGTCTGATTCACAGCTGCAAGATGTATTGTCGTGTTCAAACCTTCCGTCGCTGCCCGCTGTTGCGGTTCGGCTCTTGGAGTTGACTAGTGATCCAGATGTGGCGATGGGGGACATTGCCAAGCTGGTCCAGCAGGACCAGGCGCTCTCGGCAAAGGTTCTCAAAACAGTCAACTCGAGCTTCTATGGGCTTTCGACCCCGTGTGGTTCGATCGAGCGAGCGATGGGTTATCTTGGGCTTAACACAGTCAAGTCGTTGGTGCTTGGGTTTAGTCTTGTCGAGACGACGAAAGCCGTTGATGATGGCTTTGATCTCAACGCACATTGGCGCAGGGCGATTATTGGCGCGACTGGTTCGCGTGCGGTGGCTAAGCGTGTGGGCGGGGTTGATCCTGAAGAGGCATTTACCGCAGCGTTGTTCCAAGACATGGGGATGCTCGCAGCATTTGCTTCGTTAAAAACGAAATATACCGAAGCGATCGAAGGCGTGCCTCACCGTGTGCTGTGCAGTTCTGAATCGCAAGAGTTTGGGTTTGATCATACCAAGATCGGGCACGGATTGGCATCGAAATGGAAACTGCCTGAAGAGATTTGCGAAGCGATCCGTTGCCATCACGATCTTGATACTGTGCTTCCAAAGCATAAGGAGTTGGCCCAGGTTGTTTCGATCGGGGCGATTCTATGTGATTCGATGGATGAGAAGACCGCCAAGTCTGCGATCCGTAAATATGAGCGGGTGACACAGGGCTGGTATGCCAAGAAAGCACCAGATATTGAAACGCTGCTCGAAGAGGTTGCCGAGACATCGAAGACACTCGCTAAAATGTTCGAGCAGGACATTGGTCATTTGCCATCGGCTTCCGAGATGATGGCACAAGCACAAGAGCAGGGGATCGAACATCAGGTTTCGCTCCAGCGAGAAGCGGACGAACTCGCCCGCGAGGCGCACATAGATGGTTTAACCCGTGTTGCGAATCGCAAGCGATTTGACGGCGAACTCGAACGCGTGTTCGCAGATTTTACATCGAAACAAACCGGGTTTGGTGTGCTGTTCTTTGATGCAGATAAGTTTAAGAATGTGAATGATACTTATGGGCATGCTGCGGGCGATGCGGTGCTTGTTGAGCTTGCCAAAAGAACAAGCGATACGATCGGTGATATGGGGCTTGTGTGCCGATATGGGGGCGAAGAGTTTGCCATTATTATCCCCGATGCTACGCTTGATGAGTGTGCCATGCTTGGCGAACAGGTCTGTAGCGTGATCGCTCAAGATCCGTTTGATCTTTCGATGATCGAAGGGATGCCCGAGACGCTCGTAGTAACTGTGAGTGTTGGGGTGTCATCGGTTGATGCTGGATCGCCGACGCGTTTGTCGAGTGCCGATCAGGTCGTGCAAGAAGCAGATGAGTGTGTGTATGCAGCGAAAGAAGATGGACGAAACAATGTGAAGGTTTGGGGCCGGTTTACGAAAGCGGACGAAGCGCCCAAGCCCGAAGCCAAAGTTGAACCAGAGCCCAAAGCCAAGCCTGAAGTTAAGCCTGAAGTAAAAGCTGAAGTAAAAGCTGAACCAGAGCCTGAACCAGAAGCACAAGCCACACCAACGCCGCCGGTTTCAGAACCACCAACAGCCAAGGTGCCAGCCAAGAAAATCAGTGCCGCTGGGCGGATCTTGCTTGTTGAAGATGATTCGCTCGCAGCGACGCTTGTGATTTCATTGATCAAACGGCGGAGCAAGGTTGATATCCAGTGGGTCAAGAGCGGGACCAAGGCGTGTGTCTTGCTCGAATCGGGGAGGTTTGCCGGTGATGAAGCGCTGGATTTGATCATCTGCGATTTTAATCTGCCCGGATGTAACGGGCATGAGGTACTTCGTGTGGCAAAGGCGTCTACGACAGTGGCTGATGTTCCGTTCTATATGCTTACCGGCAGCACCGATGTTGAAATGCGAGATGAAACCCTCCGACTCGGTGCAACCAAGTTCATCCATAAGGATGAGTTCTGTGCGAATGTCAACAAGTGGATCGACCAAGTGCTTAGCCCGATGAAGTCGGCTGCTTGATCCTGATTGATCCAGTTTACCAATCGAGTGTCGATCGCCATGCGGTGGTGAGATCGGCGATTGAAGCGTTGAGCGTGCCCCAGCTGATTGTTCCAGTATCAGTGATCTTTCCAAGCGTTCGCACGGGGATATCGCCGAGGATTGTCTTGAGCGATTCTGGATTCTCAATTTCTAAAACATAACACGAAGGCGATTCGTCGAAGGCGATGATTGCGTTGAGATCGCCCATGCCGACGAAACCTAACGGCTGATCGTTCGTATTGCCTGCGATGAGCATCTCGGCGATGGTGCACAGTATGCCGCCGTCGGATACATCGTGTGCAGCTTTGACGAGCCCGGCTTTGATGAGTTGATGGACAGTGCTGGCAGTCTTGGGGCCGACTTCGAGATCGAGCGTCGGCATGTTGATGTCAGAAACAAACCCGAGCATGTGCGCGTGTGATCCGGCGAGCTTGGCTTGAGGCTTACCGATCAGAACGAGTGTGTTGCCAATCGCTTTGGCATCAGATGTGATGCACTTGTCAACATCGGGGACGATGCCGAGCCCGGTGATGAGCAGGGTTGGTGGGATCTCGATGGTGGTGCCGTCTTCGGTGGTGAACTGGTTGTTGAGCGAGTCTTTGCCGGAAACGAAAGGCGTTTTGTAGGCTTTCGCCCCGTCGTAGCATGCTTGGGCAGCCCGGACGAGCGAGCCGAGGTTTTCGGGTTTGGTGCAGCTTGGCCAGCAGAAGTTATCGAGGATGGCGACGCGCGAGGGATCGGTGCCGACGCAGACGAGGTTGCGCATGCACTCGTCGATGGCAGCGAGGGTCATGGTGTATGGATCGTCGCTCAAGCCGGTGACCAGCCCGCATCCGACACTCAAGCCTTGTCCAGAACCCGGAACAGGTTCGACGACCGACGCATCGCCCGGCCCGATGCCCTTTGGGCCGACGAGTGGTTTGATGACGGTGTTGCCTTGGACTTCGTGGTCGTATTGCCGGACGATCCAGTGTTTGGATGCGATGTTGGGATGGGTCAGCAATGTCAGCAGTGCTTCTTTGAGCAGGACTTCTTTGGCGGGTGTTGCTTCTTGCTTAGGAGCGGCCCATGTTGCTGTGCGTGTTGGGGTGGGGATGCCGTCGTGCATGAAGGACATGGGGAGTCGCCCGACTTCGGTGCCTTCGAAGTTGAGAACCAGCTCGGCGTTGTCTGTGCCAAAGTGCCCAAGGTCAGCGAGTTCGACATGTTCTTCGTCGCAGATTTTTTGGAGCGCGGGGAGGTTTTCTTCAGCCACCGCGAGCACCATGCGCTCTTGTGCTTCGGAGATCCAGATTTCGGTATAGGACAACCCGGCGTATTTGAGTGGGGCTTGTTCGAGGTTGACGAAGGCTCCGACTTGTTCGCCCATCTCGCCGACGGCACTTGAGAATCCGCCTGCGCCGCAATCGGTAATTGATCGATACAACGGGCCGCCCTCGAAGTCGCGGGCGCGGAGGATGGCATCGAGGGTTCGTTTTTCTTCGATCGCGTTGCCGATTTGCACGGCATGGCTGAACTCGTCGGCATGGGTATCGGTCAGCTCTGCACTACTAAAGGTCGCCCCGTGGATGCCATCGCGGCCGGTTTTTCCGCCGAGTGCGATGATGTGATCGCCGGGGGCAGCGTCGCCTGAGATCAGATCGATGGGCATGATCCCGATGCACCCGCAGTAGACGAGTGGGTTGCCGACATAGCGGTTGTCGAACATGACCGCCCCGTTGATGGTGGGGATGCCCATGCGGTTGCCATAGTCGCGCACGCCGGCGACGACTTCGGTGAGGATTTGTTTGGGAGGCAGGCATCCGGCGGGGATGTTGGGCATATCTGGATACGCGACGCAGAAGACATCGGTGCTGGCGATGGGTTTGGCAGCGAGTCCTGTCCCGATTATGTCGCGGATGCACCCGCCGATCCCGGTGGCCGCGCCGCCGTAGGGTGCGAGGGCCGAAGGATGGTTGTGTGTTTCGACCTTGATGCAGACGGCGTGCTCGTCGTCGAACTTGATAATCCCAGCGTTATCGACGAAGACCGAGAGGGTCCAATCGATGCCTTCGTCGATTAGTTCGAAGGTGGCGGCGGCGACGGTGGATTTGAGCAGGTTGTTGATGGTGTAGGAGCCGTCGTCATGCATGGTGACGCCGGGACGTGATTCTGGTGCAACATCGGCGGTGCCATCGCCGGTGTAGTGGATGGTCGATTTGAGGGTTTTGTGGACGCAATGCTCGGACCATGTCTGGGCGAGTGTTTCGAGCTCGATGTCGGTGGGTTCGCGGTTGAGTCTTTGGTAGTGGGCTTGGATGGCTTGCATCTCGTTGAGCGCGAGGAAGAGGTGCCCTTCGCGGGAGAGGGCTTCGAGTTGGTCGTCGTCAAGATCACGGATGTTCACATGAGCGAGTTTGAAATCATGCGCGTGCCCGTGGGGGAGTTGGGCGGGATGGAAGGGGGTTGCGTGGACGCCTGCGATGACGGGGTTGGCGAGGAGTCGATTGGCGAGTGTTTGGGCTTTGGCATCGGAGATGCCCAGGATGTCATAGCGGTCGCCGGTGGTGACGGCGGCGCGGACGCCGGTGAGAGCGAAGATCGCATCGGACACAGACTGTGCGGGCGGATCCATGACTCCTGGGAGTGGATGGATCTCGACAAGTGCGCCTCGGGGTTCGGAGGCTCCGATGTGGGCATACTCAACGACTGGGTTGGCGAGGAGCCCGTTGATGATCTGGTTGAGTTGGCCGTTGGTGAGGGTGGCTTCGATGAGGTAGACGCGGCACCAGTGTGCGCCCCCGAGGGGGATGCCTATCGATTTGGCGTTCTCGATCAGGGCGTGAGCCCGCGGGTCGCCAGCGTGGGCGGTGGGGTGGATCTCTACGCGGTGGACGGCGTGTCCGGCGGGGAGATCGGGCGATGAGAGAGGTGATGAGACGGGCGATTTGGGTGCGGTGGTCGTACTCATGGGCGATGGTAGACCGACGGCGGGCAATCTTCTTTCTTGTCCCTCCCCCGTCAGGACGGGGGAGGTGTCGAACGCAGTGAGACGGAGGGGGCTTTGTATTTTGGTAAGGTATTCCAGAAGCCCCCTCCGTCTGCGAAGACGCAGCCACCTCCCCCGTCAGGACGGGGGGAGGAACAAGAGAGTTCGAGCAGGGTATGATGGGGGCGTGAATGATCAAACCACCCAAAGTATCGATAAAGAATCTGTTCGTCCGACTGTTGAACTCTATACCGATGGAGCCTGTTCGGGGAATCCTGGCCCGGGGGGGTGGGCGTTTTTGCTCCGTCATCCCAAGACGGGCAAAGCCATCGAGCGCAACGGGGGCGAGAAGGACACGACCAATAACCGGATGGAGTTGACGGGGGTTATAGAAGGTCTCACGGCATTGACTCGCCCGAGCACGGTCGAGTTGTATTCGGATTCGCAATATGTGCTCAAGGGGCTTGAGCAATGGATGGCGGGTTGGAAACGCAAGGGTTGGAAGACGGCGAGCAAGCAGCCTGTGAAGAATGTGGATCTGTGGAAGCAGCTTGATGAGCTCAAGAAGGAACACACGATCAAGTTTCATTGGGTCAAGGGGCACGCCGGGCACGCGGAGAATGAACGGGTTGATGATCTCGCGGTGGAAGCCCGAGATATGTATGCCGGGCGATGATAGATTCTTGTCCCTCCCCCGTCCTGACGGAGGAGGTGCCCGAAGGGCGGAGGGGGTCTTGGACTTTCTTCCAATTTGTTTGTAGATGAAAATAAGAGAGAGAGAGGACCCCCTCCGTCTCATTGCGTTCGACACCTCCCCCGTCAGGACGGGTGAGGGACAAGGGGTTTGTCTGTGACGGTTGTGCAGGGTGTGATGGATTCCCTCTCAAACACATGAAGAGTGTTCTGTTGATTCGCCCGCATAACCGGCAGGGATTTCGCACACTCTCACGGGATGGGTCTGAACCGGACCCGCCAAACCACCGATGAACTGGGAAGATGCACAGGGTTGTTACTTGTGCGAAAGGTTGTTCATCTTCGGAGAACTCGCTGTGGAACTCGATGCCATACTTCGTCAAGCTCATGAAGCGGATGCTTCGGATATTCATATTGTCTCGAATGAACCCGCGTCGATGCGGGTGCATCAGGTGATCAAACCTATGAGCGATATCAAAATGGACCCGGCTGTTGTCGAGGCCATGTTCAAAAGCATCTCCAACAAGGAAGTGCTCGATATGTTCGCTCGCGACAAGGACGCCGACTTCTCGTATGAGATCCCGGGTCTTGCTCGCTACCGTGTCAATGCTCATATGCAAAAGGGTGTGATCGGACTGGCGATGCGTGCGATTAAGTCTAAGGTGCCTCCGCTGAGTGCGTTGGGATTGCCCGAGGTGATCGCTCGCTTGACCTATCTGCCTCGTGGATTGGTGCTCGTGACGGGTGATACCGGCTCGGGTAAGTCGACCACGCTTGCTGCGATGATCCAATCGATGAATCAACGCTATTCCAAGCACATCATCACGCTCGAAGACCCGGTTGAATACATGTTTGAATCGGATCAGTGCCTGATCGAGCAGCGTGAGCTTGGGCGCGACATGATCAGCTTTACCTCTGGATTGAAGCATGCACTTCGTCAGGACCCAGATATTATTCTGGTTGGCGAAATGCGTGACCTTGAAACAACTTCGCTGGCGATCTCGGCTGGCGAGACTGGTCATCTGGTTCTCTCCACGCTTCATACGGTGAATGCTTCGCAGACCGTATCACGAATTATTGATATGTATCCGTCGGGTCAGCAGAGCCAGATTCGTTCGATGCTCTCGACGACTTTGCAGGCTGTGGTTTCGCAGACACTCTTTACGCGTTCTGATCGCCCGGGCATGGTGCCTGCGGTGGAGACGCTGCTTTGTACGCCTGCGGTTCGCAACTTGATTCGTGAGAACAAGATTTTCGAGATCCCCAATGTGATCGAGACCTCGCGTGCTATTGGTATGTGTTCTTTGGATTCATCGATCGCAGAGTTGTATTTTAACGGCACGATCTCGAAAGAAGATGCCATCGCCAAGGCGGTCTTCCCCGACAAGCTCGAACGCCAGCTTGTTGCCTAAATATTCGAAGTGTGAGTAGGAGTTCCCATGCCAAGCTATAAGTTCCAAGTCAGATCACAGGACGGCAAAATCCAATCGGGCACGATGGCAGCCGACAGCGCAAGCGCTGCGGCAGCGATCCTGCGCAATCAGGGCGTCCATGTGATGGCGGTCGATCAGGACAAAGGCGGCGGAAGCACTGGCAATAAGTTTGCAGATTTTCTTGCAGCTGCCAACTCGGCAAAGCCAACGCAAAAGCATGTGCTTGATTTTACGACCCAGCTTTCGGTGATGATCCGAGCGGGGATCAACCTGCGTGCTGCGCTTGATGGGATTGCTGATCAGACGGATCACAAGACATTCAAGAAGGTAATTGAGCAGCTCAAAGCGGATGTGGAAAGTGGTAAGCAGTTTTCGGACGCGCTCTCACGCCATCCCAAGCTCTTTGGTCCTTTGTATGTGAATATGGTTCGGGCATCAGAAATGTCTGGCTCATTCTCCGAGATGCTCGATCGAATTGGTGGGTATATTGGGCAGCAGATCGAAACGAAGAAGATGGTCATCGGTGCGTCGATCTATCCTGCGATTATTGGCGGGATGGCTGTGACGGTGACGGTGTTCTTGTTGACCTTTGTATTGCCTAAGTTTTATACGATCTTCGAGGGCAAGGAAGATGTGTTGCCTTGGGCGACCAACTTCTTGATGATGCTCTCGCGAACATTGACTGAACAATGGCCGTTCCTGCTTGGCGGGTTGGCGGTAGTCAGTGGTGCCGCGTTTGCGTTTATCAAAACAGAAGTCGGTTCATTCTGGATCGACAAGATGAAGCTCTCGATCCCGGTGCTCAGAACCATGTTCCGTTCGTTGTATATTACGCGTTCGTTGCAGACGATGGGTCAGTTGATTAATGCGGGCGTGCCGATGCTCGATACGCTGACGATTACCTCGGAGATCTCGGGGAACAAGCTGTTTGAGGGTATGTGGCGCAAGGTCCACAACTCGGTCAAGCAGGGTCGAAAGATCGCAGAGCCTTTGCAGAGCAACCCGATTTTGCCCAAGGCTGTGATCCAAATGATCTCGGCGGGCGAAGAGTCCGGTAAGCTCGGCGAGGTGCTCGATGAGATCTCGGTGTTCTATGCCAAACAGCTCAAAGACCATATTCGCGCAGTTACCGGAATGATCGAACCCATCATGATCATCCTAATGGGTTCAATCGTTGGTTTTATTGCGATGGCGATCATTCTTCCAATCTTCAAGATGAGCCAGCTCGTCTCGTAATGGATGCTTAGATGGTAATCGGGCATAACTTGCCTGCATGCAAGGGAGAGATACAACGATGCGCAGCAGAACCAAACCGAATCAATCGCGGGGGCATGTAGGAGCCGGTGGGTTTACGCTCATCGAGACCTCGATGGCGACCGTGATTATCGGGGTCGGTGTGCTGGCGATGGTTGATGCGCAATCAGCATTTATTGTATCGAATCAATGGTCGTCGCATGCAGCGAGCGCAACTTTTTTGGCGAATGAGATCCGTGAACTTACGCGGAACCTGCCGAATCATGATCCGGTCAACGGGCTTACACTGATTGATGATGGGAATGGCAACATGATTATCGCCGGGTGGGGCGTTGATGCTGGCGAGGTTGTTGTGTCAGATTTTGATGACATCGATGATTTTGATGGCATCACTTTTTCGTTTGTAGGCACACCGGGGCTCAATGATAATGATCTCCCAGGGCCGATCAACTCATATGGCGAGGTAATCCCTGCGTTGGCAGAAGACGGATCGGAGATGGGGTCTACCGATTCGAACTTGCTCTTTACTGGCGATGCGATGTTCGGGTGGTATCAAACTGTTATGGTCGAGAAGATCAATCCGTTCGATTCATCGGTTGCGCATCCCAATGCCTATTTCGAAGTGCCCAACGGCTCATTCCCGGGCAGAGAAGTCGACGAGTATCCATTGCGTGTGAGCGTATTGGTGTTTTATCAGGGGGCCAATGACATCAATCCAGAGTTGGTGACGACTGTGACTTGGATCGTTCCCTGAGCTTGCTCAGATGAATGTTCGACGATCGGCTATTTCCTATGACAGGATGCGAGAGGCTACACACGATGAAAACGAACCCCCTACCGAAGAACGCGCGGCCAATGCCAATCGATGCCAAGGGCATTCGCACACCCAAACGAAAGATTGTGATCACCCGCCGGGGGATCGCTTCTGTTTTGGCGATGATGTTTTTGATTATCTTTGGCTCACTCGTCGCAGCGATGGCTGTTGCATCGACGGGCAATATTCGCACCGCGAACATGCACCTGCATGTGATGCGTGCGATGAGTGCAGCCGAGACAGGCTTGGCGGTTGCTGAGCATCGGCTCAACGAGGCGTCGTCACGATTCATCTTGGCTGAGAGTAATATTGACGCAGATGTTGCGTGGGCGCTTTGGCGTGGCGAGGGTGGGTTGATCGGTGCGTATCAGGTTTCCGACCCATACGACGGCTATTCAGAAGCGGTGCTTCCCAGCGGGATCGCAGAAGCATTGGTCAATGCCCACGATGAGGATGCCAATATTCTCACCGGGTTTGATTATGTTGATGATCCACTGATCGAAGCAGCACCGGGCGGAATCCCAACGGCTAAATACGAATCGTCCTACTGGGTGAACACCCCGGCTGTTCTGATTGATACATGGGATGACCCAGAGAACACGAATCCACCGCCAGCGTATCAAATTCGATACGCACCACTCGCTGGCGGCGAGTACATCCGGGTGATCGTCGAAGGCGTGGTCTACGACTTCCAACGCAACAATAAACCGATTCGGCGTGTTATCACACGCGACTACCGTTTGGCCAAATCTGTTGACCAGGCGATCATTTCACATTCCAAAATTCTCATCGGGAAGAATGTCCAGATCGAGGGCGAACTGGGGGCTCGGTTTGACGAGGTTGACTTTGCCAATGGCGATCCGATCGTGATGCGATCGGACTTCCTTGGGCTTGATCCGATCCTTGATGTGAAGATCGCAGAGTTCTGGGCATCGTTGGCGACATCCGATGTTGATAGCGACAGCCGACTTCGCGTGGGGCACCCGATCGAGGGTGCGGGGATGCCTGCGGATCAAGACTTTGATGGCGATGGTTTCCTCGACGGCGCGTTTAATGATGCGACGGGCGATGGATATGTCGATGAAATGGACATCTTTATTCGTCACTATGATGCCAACGGCGACAATCGAGTGACGCTCTCGGCCGATCTGATCTTGGGCACACGAGCCGGGTTGGATCTGAGTGCGCCAGAGTTTGTTGGTGCTGGTGGCGAAGCAATTGATGAAGACTTGGCCTTATTGATCGATGCGGGTTTGCCCGATCGAAACAACAATGGCGTGTATGGATTCGACGATGCCAACGGCAACCGGATCTATGAGCCGGCCGATGAAGATCCTTTGGATTATGACCAGATCCATAGCGTGTTTTCAGATTCGGAACTGGGATGGCGTGATGGGTATCTCGATGCGATGGATCGGTATGCGAAGGTTCGCGGCGGGTTAATCTTCAAGGTGACCGCGAGTGAATGGGAAGCCGGGCAAGGACCGATTGGTGAACGCTTGCGTGGTTCGATTGTTCCTGGTGATGATGATTCTGCGTTGATCTTTGGCGCGGATAATCTTCGCCTTCCAGATATTGATTCATCGAGCTTTGCCGATACAGAAAACGCGTTGATCGCAGCAGCCGACGGCGATCCGTTCTGGCAGCAGGTTGCTGATCAACTCGGTACGGATGTCAGTTCGTTGTCAGCTTGGACCTTGCCGATGAATCCTGCGGGCGCTGATCAGCCTCATTTGTTCCCGGTTTGGGATGATTTGGATCAGGATGGTTTGCCTGACAACTCTGGTTGGGCGTACTTTGAGAAATCGCCTTTCAACTCGCCGAGCTATTCGGATGTCTACTGGCGCCCTGTGATTGAGAACATGGTGTTTCGCAATGTGCAGATCCCGATGGGTCTCAATGCACTGTTTGTCAACTGTACATTTGTGGGCTCGACCTATGTTCGTACCCATGCTGACAATACGCATACGATGTGGACGGAGTACGGGACCAATACGCTCAATGTAGCTGGTACACCTGTGCCCAAGTTCCTTCGCTATATTTATGGCGATGATGCCGGTGAAACAGCTGGAAACGCACCGCCGATGTTGCCACCGAGTGCAATCCCGCCTTTGGCAAACATTCTCTTGACTGACTTGTCCATTTCGCCGTTGGATCAGGGTGATGTGTTGGACAATGAGATCGGTTCGTATGGTGCGAGTTATGCTTTGTTGCCAGCTCCACTGATCATTGGCTCTGATCGCATAACCGATACGAAGCAGTATTCAAACAACATCCGTTTCCATGACAGCTTGTTTGTCGGCTCGATCGTTTCAGATACCCCGATCGGGTATACACAGGTTCGCAATAAGCTTCAGTTTACGGGTGCAACACAGTTTACGACTGTGCATCCGACCGAGCCCAACAATGGGTATCTCAATCCTGATACCGCTGATATGGATGACATCTTGACGAGTTCGATGATGTTGCCCAACTACTCTGTGGATCTTGGTTCGTTTAACTCGCCGCCGGAGCAGGACATTGTGCTTCAGGGCGCGATTATCGCGGGCGTGCTTGATGCGCGTGGGAACACAACGATTGATGGCGCGTTGTTGCTGACCTTTGATCCAACCTTCGGCTCTGGGCCGTTGATGGATTCATTGGGGAATCCGATCGGGAACCCTGCCGGGTTTAACGCCTCGCTTGGATACTTCGGTGCAGGCGATGGTGACTATGAATCGATTGATCCTGCGGATCTTCCGATTGTTGGTGGCGTGCGAATCGTTGGGTATGACACGACCGGCGATGGCTTGGCCGATGTCTCGTACACCCAGCCTCAGCCTCCAGGGTCGACCCCAGTGCCGTTCAATGGCTTTGGTAAGATCCGTCTTCGTCATAATCCAAACATGCGTCTACCATCTGGTTTGATGCTTCCCATGTCGATGCCTCCAGTCCGAGGCAGCTACCAGGAGGGTTCGATATGAGTTCTCAGAATTCTATTGTTAAGCAAACTCGCCGAATCCGAAGCGGATTCAGTATGGTCGAAGTGTTGATCTCTTTGGTGATCTCGGCGACGCTGCTCACCGCGACACTGGGCGCCTTGGATGGTTCATTCAAAGCCTATAAGGTCACTACCGAGGGTGCATCGACCAATGTCGTCGCACGCATTGTGATGCAGAGGCTGACCGCGATGATCCGTACGGGTGATTCGTTTGGCCCTTATCCTGTGAACCCGATTTTGACCCCGAACCTTGAATCCAACTGGATCGAGTTTGTTTCGTATCGTGATCCGTCGACAAGCACCGAAAAAGTCACCCGCCTTGAACGACGCGATGGCCCTGTTGGTGAAGGACCCTATGAGCTGTGGTATGTCCTATCGACCTATGTGAGCGGGGCATTGGAGGACGAGGTTGAGGCGCCGCTGTTGGTGAATCTGAACAATGTGGTCTTCACGATGGATTACGATGTTGGTCCTCGGCTCAAACGCGTCACGGTCGATCTGATCATCCAACCCGATGATCTTCAAGATGTCGCGATCGGCTCGCGTCTTGAAGCACCGACCATTCGGCTCGTTGCGAGTGCATCGCCACGATCGAATGATTGATTGGATAATTCAGCTGGCCGATTAGGCCCTGTCTGACGGCTCGGCTTTTTTCAACTATTCGCCTCCCCCGGGCTTCCGGAGGAGGTGCCGATCGAAGTGAGGCGGAGGGGGTCTTTCTTATATCTTCCCCATTGCCTATTCCCTATTGCCCATTGCCTTCTTCAAGACCCCCTCCGTCTGCTGCGCAGCCACCTCCCCCGGAAGCCCGGGGGAGGCGAAAAGAAAGCGTCCTTGTGTGGGAAATGAGTCGGCAGACACGGGTTAGTCGCCGTACCCGTTTGGGTGTGCTTTGAGCCAGTTGAACGCACTCGAAACGATCTCGTCGATCTCTGTAATTTGTGCATCCCAGCCCAGCGTTGATTTGATCTTCGCTGGGTTGTTGTAGAGTGCGATCGCATCGCCAGCTCGTTTGGGCGCGTCATGAACCGTGAAGTCCACGCCCGAAACACGCTTGACCGAATCAAGAATCTCACGGACAGAATACCCTTTGCCGATCCCGACATTAAACGCTTCGACTTGTCCGATCTGGGTGGAATCCATCGCCAGGGCGTGTGCGCTGATGAGGTCTTCGACATGGACATAGTCGCGGATGTTGGTGCCGTCGGGTGTTGGGTAGTCGGTGCCGAAGATCGACATAGATTCTCGTTTGCCCAGCGCGGCGTCAATGGCAACGGGGATGAGATGTGTTTCTGGCGTGTGATCTTCGCCGAGCATCCCGGTGCGATCGCTGCCCGCGACATTAAAGTACCGCAGCATGGTCAGTGCGATGGGGTTGTTGTTGATCGTGCGTTTGTTGGCGTAGTCTTTGAGGATGTGTTCGAAGTGGAGTTTGGTGTAGCCATAGGGCGAGGTGGGGGATTGCGGGCAGTGTTCGGGGACGGGGATCATGTCTGCTGGCGGATCGCCATAGGTTGCGCAGGAGGATGAGAAGATGAACCGTTTGATTCCCTTGCCGCCATGTGCGGCATCGCAGGCATCAAGGAGCCCGATCCCTGAGCTGATGTTATTGCGGTAATACCACAATGGGTCTTCAACCGATTCGCCAACATAGGCCAAAGCGCCAAAGTGCATGACGGTATCGAGATCGTGGGTGTCGAGTGTGTCGAGGACGGCTTTGGTATCTCCAAGGTCGGCGTGGACAAAGTTGAAGTTCTGGGCATGGGCTGCTTTGAGCATATCCATAGGCTCGCGGTGGCCGCGATGGAGGCTATCGAGGGCGACGACGGTGTGTCCGTCCTTGAGAAGCCTTTGGCAGGCGTGTGAACCGATATATCCTGCTCCGCCGGTGACGAGAATCTGCATGCTTTGATCCATTCCTATTTTTGCTACCAATGATTTATACCGATTCTACGATCCCAATCTACCGTTGGATCGGAAAAGTGGTCGATGATCTGAATGCGAGAGGTCTAAAATCCATACAATGAGCATCGTAGAGCTTGTATTGATGATCAACTGGCAAGGAGCATGATGACCGATTCTTTTACATCAGATTTTAAACGCTTTTTTACGCGTGGTTTAGCGGTTTTGCTGCCCACCGCGGTCACGCTCTGGCTTTTGGTCCAAGCATTTGGGTTTGTATATAACAATGTTGCTCAGCCGATCAATCGTGCGACTCGCTTTGCGGTTGTTTGGGTGGTGCCTCAGGTCTGGGACGAGGACAAACTCCCCGGATGGTTCCAGGTAACCGACGAGCAACTTATCAATGCACGCGCAACGGGTGAAGTTCGTGATTCCGTCTCCGACGAATCGCTTCGGCTGGATCTTCGCCGAGGATATTTGGCCAAGTTCTGGAGCGATCATCGATACCTCAACCTCACCGGGCTGGGCATCGCGATCATGCTGATCTACCTTGCAGGCGTGTTGCTGGGTAACTTTATGGGCAAATCGGTCTATGCTCGGCTCGAAAATCTCATCACCCGTATCCCCGGGTTCAAGCAGGTCTACCCGCATGTGAAACAAGTCGTCGACATGATCATGGGCGACAACAAAATGGCCTTTAGTAAGGTCGTGATTGTCGAATATCCAAGCGCAGGGATTTGGACGGTTGGTTTTCTCACCGGCGACTCATTGCGTGAGATTGATGGGCCCGCGGGCGGCCAGGTTGTCTCGGTGTTTATCCCGACCTCGCCTACCCCGTTCACTGGGTTTACGATCAACCTGCCCAAAGAAAAGGTTATCGAGATCAGTATGTCGATCGAAGAGGCGTTGCGATTTGTGATTACCGCGGGCGTTCTGGCGCCGGGTGTGCTTCCTGAGGATGTCCCTGCGATCATCCAAGGCGCAACTTCGGATGCCTCGGTTGTTTCTCAGTCATCTGATTCATCCGATTCATCGAAGGCTTCATAAGCACACAGATTTGTACACGCGAGTTACTCTGTTTTCCAAATCGAGGGGAAGTCAAGCACTGCGCCATCAATAGGCTGAGCGAAGGCAGTCGCGTCCTCTTGGGTCGCAAACGAGGCGATGTTCGAAGCCATCGGCGTATGCAACTGATCGGATTGAACAAACCAGGCATCCGCCATATGAAGCCATGCGTTTGACCCATGATCGTGGCTCCAGCGGTCGACGATTGCGAGATCGGTATGCTTGGATTCGAAGATCATCTGGCAGTTGAAGTCATCAAAGAGCAAAGGCTCGTTGCCGCGATCCCCTTCAACGATTGTTGCTGTTGCAAAGCGTTCATCAGAGATAATCATGCCGCACTCGATACACATCGAATCGCCATAGCGGATTGCCGGCGGGCCGTCGTTGGTTTCTGAGCCGCAGCCGGTGAGTGTGAGCCCGATGAGCAATGCGCCCAGGGGTGTTGCATAAGCTGCGTTCATACTGAGCCTCGTTTCGAGAAGAGGATCATCGCTGCCAATAGCGGGATGATGGTCCACACGCCCAAGACCAAAGCCAAGATCCAGGGGAGGGCATCGCCAAAGGTTTGCGAAGCGTACATGCCAACCGGGCCAAGAACATCGAGCGACGCGTTCATATTGACAATGACCGC
Source organism: Planctomycetota bacterium (assembly GCA_024280755.1). Lineage (GTDB taxonomy): Bacteria > Planctomycetota > Phycisphaerae > Phycisphaerales > UBA1924 > UBA1924. Next base: position 37,027 of record JAJRPN010000032.1, on the reverse strand, counting down.
CATTTTAAAGGCTTGTAGCGGATTCATAACCCCGATGGCGAAGACTTCTTGAACACGGAGTTTGAAGAGGATTGTGCCGGCCATGAGACCAAGATCACTCAAGAAAACAAGGATCAACCACGCGAAGAGCCCAAGCCCGGTCGCGACACCCGATCGACGAGACATCACCGAGAGCAGCATGCCGACAGAGAGCATTGCCAGGGCGAGCATGCAGGTGAAGAGGACGAGCATAATGAATGCGCTGATACCCACGCCACCAACGCGCCATGCGAGCACGCCGGCGCTGAGTCCAAACCCGATGCACATCGAGCAGCACAACGCGATGGCGAGCCCGATGTATTTGCCGAGCAAGAGTTCCATCCGTGAGATGGGCTGGGCGAGAAGATACAGCAGCGTGCCGCGTTCGCGTTCGCCTGCGATTGATCCTGCGCCAGCAATCAGTGCCATTAATGGGACGACAAGCATGATCAGGTTGAGCAGCCCGGCGGTGGTTCGGCTAAAACCAGCGAACCCGTGCGAGCCAGAGCCGGCGAGGGACATGAAGGACACAGCCACCGCAAGGACAGTAAAGGCAACGGTGTACAAAATAAACCATCGGCTAGAAATCGCATCACGAAACTCACGCCGAGCAAAGGCTAACACGCTCGCGATGCGAGAAAGATGCGTGCCAGACTCGGTCTGAGCTTTGGATACAGATGATTCGATTGGGAGGGTGGTCATGGGGTGTCTCCCTGGACTTCTTCAAGGATCTCAAAGTCGCGGACTTCGATCTCGGCTTTGGCCAAAACAGAAACAGGTTCGGCTTTTCGGTTGCGGGGGACTGAAACGCACAGCCCATTGCCGTTGAGATTCACCGCATGCCCAGCGTCTCGCAGCACAGTCGCGGCGGATTCTTCCGTGCCCATGCTCAGATACAAACGCATGGTCTGGATGCGAGATTCGGTCGGCCAAAGCTCGGCTGGTGTGATGTCTTTGATGAGTTTGCCCTTTTCCATGACCAGCACTCTGCCAGCGAGCGAGAGGACTTCATCAGGACGATGGGAGGCGAATAAAAGGGTTTTTCCTTCATCGCGGAGCTGGCACAGGGTGTCGATCACCTCGCCACGCCCCGAAGCATCAAGGTTTGAGGTTGGTTCATCGAGAACGATAATCGGTGGATCAGCGATGAGCGCAATGGCCAACGCAAGGCGTTGTTTCATCCCGCCCGAAAGATCGCGCACTCGCTTTTTCTCGTGCCCTTGCAATCCAACTTTGGCCAATGCCAACGCAGCGCCTTTACGATTCACCTTGCGCAGGTTCGCAAAGAACATGATCGAAGATCCGAGCTTGGCATCATCATGGAAGGCGAGTTCTTGAGGGACATATCCGACGAAGGATCGCGCCTGCTTGCCATGCTTGCGGACATCAACGCCGTGAATCGAGGCAGTGCCCGTTGATGGGAAGATGCCCAGCAAGCTGCGGATCAGTGTGGTCTTGCCAGCACCATTGCTGCCCCACAAGGCGATGGACTCGGCTTTTTCGAGTTTAAATGAGAGATCGTCGACCGCGACAACGCTCCCGAATTTTTTGGTGACATGAGATGCTTGAATCATACGAATGCTCTCTTTGAACGCTCTGAATCGGTGAGGATAGGGAGGGGTGGTTGGTGAGCGATAAGCCAGCCGCCGACGATTGAGATCAGAAGCAATCCTGCTGCGAATCCAATCATAGGTGCCCGTGATGTTTGTTGCGAGCTGACAAGCAGGTCGAGCTTGGGCGGGCGTGTAAGTGGGGAGTGGTCAATAAATATTGGCTTGGGGCTGAGCTCAGGGAATGCTCGCGCGGTGAGTTCGATGGCTTGCTGGGCGGGGCTGTGGAGGAAGATACGGAGGTTTGGTTGGCGAGCGAGCAGCGAACGGAACAGGCTTCTCGGTTCGTGGGGGAAGTCGCCGATGCCATCATTGTCTTGATCGAAACCTGAATAGCTCGACCAGAAGTTGCCCACGCCATTTTCTGAGAACTTGTTGAGCATCAACTGCCCGCGACCATGCACCGTAACCTGCTCTTCGTTTTCTAAGAATGCGTTGTTGGTGATGACATTGTCGTGGGTGATCGGTGTGGAGAGCATGCCGATCTCGTTGAAGGCGATTTTGTTGCCTCTGATGATTCCGTATGAGTCGACCGATGACGGCGAGTTATCGATATACATCCCAACACGGTTGGCGAGCAGAGCGTTGTTCTCGACGACGATTGCGTCGCAATCTTTGAGCCCGATGCCATAGCCGCTCGCGCCCCGGTTATTGACGATCGAGTTGCCGATCAGGTGGATATCGTTGGAGTACATTAGATAGATGCCAACGGAGTTGCCGATGAGTTCATTCTCTGCGAGGACTGTTTGATGCGAGTACATAAAGTGCAACCCATAGCGCGAGTTTATCACTTTGTTCCTTGCAACCGAGAGGTTTTCGGAATACCAGAAGACCATATCGCGGACGGCATCGATGGTGTTGTCTTCGACAATAGAGTTGTGGCTCCACCATAAGCGGATCCCATCGCCTCGGCGTCCGAGTTTGAGTTCTTTGCCAATGATAATGTTGTTGCGGATAATTGAATCTCCAGCCGGGCGGAGATCGATCCCGAAGTACACATCTTCGAACCGATTGTCCTCGATAATCACCGGGCCGGCCACCGCGCGAACGCCCGCGGGTTCTTGATCGACCGTCGAACCAGAGCCCCGGATCGTAAACCCACGGAGTGTCACATCGCCAACCGCAATTTCGACAACCGTTCCCTTACCGAGCCCGTCGATGGTCACAAGACCTTTCCCATCGAGCACAATTGCTTTTTCGATTCGCAAGTTGCCCTCATAGAGACCCGCGGGCACAACCACCGTCGAGCCGGGCGCAGCCGAATCGATCAGCCGAGCAATCTCGTCGGTTGTTTGCCGTGCATCTTGCGCAGATGCACCGAACACCAAAGCAAGGAGTACACATATGCCCATGATGGTCTGGATTCGCAACATGATTAAGCTGCTGCCTTCTTCTCGGCGTTATGCGCCTTGACCAATGGTGCATAGGCTCGCCAGTGGAAGAACAATGCAATGACCACAACCACCGATGCGATGGTCGCAAGGATCAATCCCGGCCCAGCCCGTGCGATGGTCTCGAACTGCCCGATGAACCCGCTGCCCAAGATTGGCGGAACGAATGGTTCGATCGAGTTGGACAACGGTGCGTCTTGATCAAGATTCATCCCAAAATGACTCATCCAGAGATACAAGTCGATCAAGAACACCGCTGGGAATGTAATCACCGGAACAGCAAGCACCACTGTCCATCGGCTATGAATCCAACTCGCCAACTCAAGCATGACCACGAACAGAATCAAGAAGTACACACCAATCGCTCGCTCGATCTGGGCGGCCTCTTCGAGCGGACGCATCCCGATGTAATGGTTGAGGCTATTGATCTCTGCAACATCACCCGCCAGGTGAGTCACATACGCGATTAGGTGCAGATTCTCAGGATACTGCGGCGCAACAAGTTCCATGCTCCAGAACGGAACAAAGAGCGAAATCAAAAGGAGCACACGGGCAACCAATAGCAGAAACCCTGGGGTGCCGTACTTCATGCCGTGCTTTTCAAGGTCGGATTGATCTACCCGTGGCCCGACGATGTGATTGATAAAAGCCATTTGATCTGTCTCCTTCGTGGGACTCTCCTGCGTGGAGTCCGACAGTGAATACACTCCGGCGAGCTTTCGCGCGCCGGAGCGAAGTTCTTGACTCGCAAGAATGAGAGTCGATTTACTCGCGTGGCTCAACCATGAGATAGCCCATCATCTCCAAGTGAAGTGCTGAGCAGAACTCGGTGCAGTAGAACGGGAAGGTACCCGCGGTGTCTGCAACGAACTCGAACTTCGCGGTTTCGCCTGGCTCAAGACTCAGTGTAATGTTGTACACTGGGATCGAGAAACCATGGGTCGCGTCAACTGCACGCTCGGTGTTGGTGATGCGCCAGGTGACGGTATCGCCCTGCTTCACAGTGATATGCTCAGGGGTAAAGTGACTACGAACCGCGGTCATAAAGACCTCGACCTCGTGCTCACCCTTGCGTTCTACGCGTTCCATCTTTGGACGCGGTGCCCAAGGATCGACCGATTGGGTCGCTGGGTCCCAACCGATTTCTGGATAGACCGACCAAGGATGGAGTTTGTCCGCCTTGATGATCTGTGCATAGTGAGGCTCGCCTACGCCCAAAGGCATATCGTAGATCACTGGCATATCAGTACCCTGCTTGGAGATATCCAAGAGTTGGAAGTTCTGAGGGAGCAATGGCCCAACGCCAACAAAGCGATCGACCGACCATTTGTTGAACGCAACGAGGTACTTACCGTCAGGACTGACGGTGTCACCTTCAGCAGCACCAAGGTGACCAATGTTGTAGTGAACAGGGGTCTTGGTGACGAGTGTCCAATCTGGTTCTGGATTGAGTGGGCCATACACGCCGCCCAATGTCCAACGGGCAACCGCTGAATCGAGGAAGAGCGAGGTGTATGCGTAGCCGTCAGGACCGAACTGGGTATGTAGTGGTCCCAGACCAACTTCAACCTGTGCTTCCATGACGCTATCGAAATCAAGAACGGGCACACCGAACTCGTCGTGACCCGAGTAGTTCTTCTCATCCATTGCTTTTTTGAGCTTCGCGAATGAGTAGATGGTGGTGTGCGGATCAAGCTTACCAGCAACAACGATGAAGTCACCCTTTGGAGTCACATCGACGCCGTGAGGGCTTCGTGGTTCTGGAGTCAGGTGAAGAAGACCCTCTGCGATCGCTGTTTCGAGCGAGATCACTGGGAAATCCTTAATCATTGTGTAATCGCCAGCCTGGTAGATTTTTTCAGCCTTTTTCCAGTTGATGATGTGCAGGTAATCCGTCGCGTTCATGCTTACGCCGGCCTCGAACGGTGGGTTCTTTTCGCCCGCGACACCAAAGCCCCCGGTGGCGAGTTCGGTGTTGATCGAGTTGAGGAAGAAGTATCCATCGCTCTCGAGCTTGCCACAGTCGGCGATGTCTTGCCAGTAGGGTGGCAGCTCGATCGCGAATGATTTGCTTTCATCAATCCGCCCCTTCTTACGATCGAACTTCCACATGGTGACGGCGCCACGGAAGCTTTCTTTGTACTCGCTCATCGGAGCATAGTCCGCACCCCAAGGCACATTGTACTGGGCGGTCTCGAAGACATAATCGGTGTTTGGTGTAACAAACGCACCGCCGTGATCGTTGATGAACAATGGGTTCTTGACGATTTGCTTGGTCTCGAAGTCACGCAAATCGATCACGGCCATGCGCGCGTTTGATTTGTCGTTGATGAAGAGCCAGTCGCCGTCATAGTCGCCGTTGGTTTCTGAGAGTGCCGGGTGATGAGTATCACCCCACAGGTTCTCTTTACCCAGAACATTGCCCGCTTCGAGGATCTCGTTGCCTACGCCGTAGCCATACCCTTGCCAAGGCTCAGGTGTGAATACCGCGATCGAGCGGAGCAATCTCATCGAAGGCACGCCGATGACGAATACCTGGCCTGAGTGACCACCCGATGACATGATGACATATTCATCATGCATGCCTGTGGGGGTGTAGGTTTGTGCTGCCGCGATGAGGTCTTGAGTGGTCAAGCCTCGTTCTTTGGCAATCTTCTGGACATCGTTCATGGACTGTGCCGTGACCGATGATACTGTTCCGAGTGCAAGTACTCCTGCTGCGAGTACGAGCTTGGAACCAAAACGCGTGAGTGTCATTTTCTTTCCTTTCCTGCTATAACTATCAGTAAATCCTGATTTGATTTTGAAACAAGCTGGCACTCGTCAAAGCACCAGCTAAACGATGCTCAACCTACCGTTGAGATTGAGCGTATATACACAATGATTTCGTTGAGTTCGTCGTCAGAGATCGCCGGGTTGCCACCCTTTGGAGGCATATCAACCCCTGTGGTGTTGGCTGCGTCCCAGATCGGACGCCCCATTTTTATCATGGTCATAAGTTCTTTGTCAGTTGATGCTTGTACGAACTCGCTGGTTGTGAATGATTTGCCAAGACCATCCATGCCCTCGCCATTGGGACCATGGCACGCCGAGCATGAAGCAATGAAGAGATCTCGTCCGATTGCTGCTTCATTGGCTTCGCCAATCAGCGTGGAGATCGAACGCATATAGCTGATGATCTCATTGAGTTCATCATCAGAGATTGCCGGGTTGCCACCCTTTGGAGGCATATCAACGCCTGTACTGTTGGCTGCGTCCCAGATTGGGCGTCCCGTCTTGATCATGGTCATAAGTTCTTTGTCGGTAGATGTTTGTACGAACTCGCTGGTTGTGAATGATTTGCCAAGACCATCCATGCCTTCGCCGTTTGGACCATGACATGCCGAGCATGACGAGATGAAGAGATCGCGTCCTACGCTGTCGATGACAATTTCAACCGCTTCAGGCTTTGCCTTGATCCAGGGTGTGATGTCTGCGGTTGGCTGCGAAGGGTCCTGGATCGAACGCATGTAGGTCATGACATCGTTGATCTGTGCATCGGTGATGTTCTGTGAACCACGCGCAGGCATCATGAGCCCGCTGGTGTTCAACGGATGATCAGGCAGCCGACCTTCAGCAACATTGCGGAATAGCTCGTTGTCATCTGAATCTTGGATATAGGCACTATTACGCAAAGGCTTGCCCAATCCAACGACGCCGTTGGCATCGGGGCCGTGACAGACCTTGCAAGTGTTCTGGTAGACGGTTTCCCCGGGAGACATCGGCTCGATGAGTGATTCGTAAGCCGCCACTGGAACAACCCCAGAAGAATCAGAAACCGGAGGCCCGGCGACGATCAACATCACAAGAATGATGGGCAGGGTAACCATGAAAAGTGCCAGTACGCCTATAGAACTCCATTTATTTGGATCTGCATTCGGAACTGACTGAGTAGGATGGTTGGTCATTTTAAATGGGCTCCGACGGAATCTTATTGCGGATAGACAGGGAGATTATTGAACAACAGTATATTTTACTGCTTGATAAAAAACAACTCGTCAATAAAAAATGCTTTTTCATCAATAGCCAAGCCGATCACGCAAGGAGTTGTGTGGGCTGGGGCCTTGGGTATTCCGTTTTTTTAGCTCTTCGTAAGGGGGTGCTGATTCCCATTGTCTGCTCATGTACCCACTAGAGAGTGGGGGCGAGGTTTCTGAATCAACTGCGATACTGATCTCAGTTCGTCATCGTGGGCGATAGAACAAGAGTCAGTCAAGCAATGAAGGAATCAGCGTATGAATCATCAAAGAAACAAAGAAGCGAACACGCAATGCGTACTCAATACTCAATCTGCGTCGAGCAAGTGCATAGTGACCGCCGTACTCATTGGTGTCAGCGGCTTGTTTGTTCCGGCCAACGGGCAGGTTGTCAATGAGGACAGCGTGATCTATCCATCTGCAAATATTATTCATAGCTTTGGGACATCCCTTGCCTTTGAAGATGGTGTGCTTGCGGTCGGAGCGTTGAATCAGGCGGCTTCACTCATTGATTTGGGCACGATGTCTGAGTTGAGCAGCATGTATCCCGTTGATACAGATTTCGATGCTCTGTATGGGCGGGATGTTGAGATTGAGAACGGAATCATGGCAGTTTCAGCATCGTTCGAGGATAACGATGATCAGGTATCTGGAGCGGTCTATCTCTATGATGTCGCAACAGGGATGCAGACCCATCGGCTCGCTCCGAGCCTTGGTAGCGAGGTTTTAGACTTTGGGCTTTCTATAGCGATGGATGACGGCAAGGTCGTGGTTGGATACGCCAAGGGCTTCTTCGTGTTCGATGCAGTGAGCGGCGAGGAACTGAACGCCTATGAGCTGACAAACTTTATTCGATTCTTCGGAAACGCAAGCGAGGTTGTCGACGGCAAAGTATTTCTTGGTGTGCCCAGGGATAACTCGGAAGCAGGCTTTGATACCGGATCAGTCTATGTTTATGACATCAGTACAGGCGTAGAGCTTATGAAACTTGTCGCAGAAGACGAAACGCCATCGGGTCACTTTGGAAGCTCAATGGCTGTTGATGGTGGGCTTATTGTGATCAGCGAGCCAGGAGCAGACAACGGGCAAGGAACTGTCTATGTCTATGAGCTCGATACCTTCGCTTTGGTCTCCGAGTTGCTTCCAGTCTCAGACGACGGGTTTGTTGGGCCTCGCTTTGGGCAAGTTGTTGATATTGAGAACGGGGTGGTCGTTGTTGGCACACCCAACGGGCGGAGCTCGATGAGTCTATTCGGTACTGTTCAGCTCTTTGATGCCAGCACTGGTCAGCAGACCGCAGATTTGATTGTGACGGATGGTTTACAGAATGCTCGCCGGTTTGGGAGTTCTGTTCTGATCGCTGGCGGGGTAGTTATTGCTGGTGCGATCGATACAAACACGGTGATTGTCTTTGGCGATATGGGTGAGGGCTGTGTTGCCGATATCAACGGCGATGGGACACTCAACTTCTTCGACATTGCCGCCTTTGTCACCGGGGTTGGCGATCAAGACCCGGCTGTTGATTTGAACGGCGATGGGGACATCAACTTCTTTGATGTGAGCTTCTTCCTGAGCGCATTCGATCAGGGGTGTCCATGAGTCAAGTTGACTGAGCGGAGAGGGGATCGGGCAATTACAGGTTGATACAAAGAAAGCCCATGATATTGATCGTGGGCTTTTATCTGGTTTTTCTCATCTGGTTTTTCTCAAAATGGGCCCGGACAGACTTGAACTGTCGACCTCACCGTTATCAGCGGTGCGCTCTACCAACTGAGCTACGGGCCCTCGGGTCGTGAGTATAGCCTTGGGATCGTCGATCGTCACACTCTGAGCGATCAGATTTGACGATTGTCGATTCGAGGGTGAAATTGAGAGACGCAGGCGATGGTGTGCTCATGATTTTATGATCTGGTGAGCATTTTGAAGACCGAGAATATACAATACCGGAGGCTGACAACTCGAATCTGCTACCAGATGTCGCCCAATGCCCAACAGGAGCCTGCCATGATCAACTCAGATATCGACTACAACAACATTATTGATGGCGACGATGCCAAGCGGGCACAGAAGGCTGCCGATGATTCTGCCGGGCTCGATCACACTAAAATTGACGCCGAAGCGTTTTATGTCACCCAGCACTACGATCGATACAACGAGGAAAATCATCGTGTTTGGAAAACAATGTGGGACAAGCGATGGGGTGTGCTCGAGCAGCAGGCATCCAAGACTTATCTCGCCGGCTTGCGCGCCATCAATCTGAATCCTGAGCGTGTGCCTCTTCTCTATGGCACGATCACCGATCCATACGACTCCACCAAAACAATCACAGGAATCAACGAGTTCCTCCGCCCACTCACCGGGTGGCAATCGCGAGGCGTTCCTGGGTATCTCCCCGCCAAAGCATTCTTCTGTTGTCTGAGCCGAAGAGAGTTCCCGTCCACCGTGATCATCCGCCCCGCGGATAAAGTTGATTACCTGCCCGAGCCAGATATCTTCCACGATGTGTTTGGTCATGTGCCATTGCACGCCGATCCGGTGTTCGCCGATTTCCTCCAGACCTATGGCAAGGCTGCGCTGCTCGCCGGCCCAGAGCATGAAGAAGCACTCGCAAGGTTGTTCTGGTTTACGGTTGAGTTTGGGTTAATCTCGGAGGACAACCGCCTCAAGGTCTACGGCTCAGGCACCATCTCGTCGCACGCCGAATCTGAATATGCACTCAACGCCCCCGAAGGCACCGCCGGCAGAAACGCTGGGCAAATCGAACGCAGGGCGTTTGATCTCGAACGCGTCATCAATACACCCTTCGAGATCGATCATTTTCAAGACATCGTCTATGTGCTCGATAGCTTCGAGCAGCTCCGCGATGCGATGACCGACTATGCGAATCGTGTACTTGAAGATTCAAGCGAAGCCGTTAGTAAATAACAATCAATTCAAGAGGGCTATTGAAAGGAAGCAGCTATGAAATCAAATGAAAGCGGAGCAGACCGTGCCACTCGTGTAGTCGTTGGAATCATCGCCTTGATCGTCGCCTTTGTCGTGCTCGACGCAATGGATGGAGCCATTCTCGGTATCATCGTCGCCGTCGTCGGCGGGATCATGGTGCTCACCGGTGCCGTCGGTTTCTGCCCAGCATACCGATTGGTCGGACTCAGCACCTGTAAAAAAGAATGCTGCGGCAACTCCTGCGGCTGTAGCAAAGAATAAAATTTTAGCTTCACAACAACGAGCCGCGACCGTGAGGAAGCGGTTTTTTCATGCCTGTTCAAAACACACACTCCCTCATGGTCGCGGCTCGTTAAGATATGAGACAATGAACGAATCACAGCTCCATCAACATATCTATGCCCGATCCGTCGGGCTCGGTGCCGGCGGCTCAAACGAGATCATTGTCGGGCCAGGCGATGACGCAGCCGTGATTCGATCGGCAGATGGAAATCTCTCCTTGCTCACCGTCGATCAACTCGTCGAAGGTCGGCACTTTACAAGCGAGACCGATGTGAATCTCATCGCCCGCAAGGCCATCGCCCGATCGGTTTCGGATATCGCTGCGATGGGCGGCGAACCAAGCTGGGCGTTGGCGGCGGGTGTATTGCCCAAGGATTATCAACACAGCGATGAACTCTTCGATGCACTGAGCCGATGGGCAAAGCACTGGGGTTGTCCCTTAATCGGCGGCGACATTGCAACGCACAGTGCTGCCGATCACCCCTTGACGCTTTCCGTCACCGTTGGTGGCACAATGAATCAAGGAACAATGCCCGTCCTCCGATCTGGCGCACAGCCCGGCGATCAAATCTACATCACCGGCCCATTGGGTGATTCGTTCAAGAGCAATCATCATCTCAACTTCGAGCCTCGGATTGAAGTGGGGCAGTGGGCTGCCAAGAACAACGCCCATGCGATGATGGATATCTCCGATGGGCTCGGTCGAGACTCGCACCGCATCGCGGTCGCCTCGAATGCCCGCATCGAGATCGATGCAAGCAAAGTACCGATGAATGTCGGTTGCAAAGATTGGAAGCAAGCCATCAGCGAAGGCGAAGACTACGAACTCCTTATCGTGCTTGATTCAAAGACTGAAATTGCCAACGCGCCATTCAAACTCATGGGGCCAATCGGTACCGCCCGTGCATGCAACCCCAATGAAAAACCCGGATCAACAATCGTCGATCCGGGTGGTGTTTTTCATGATGCCGAGCAACTCGGGTGGGATCACGATTAATCGAATCCGGTTGCCATGTCCGGGTGCCACTGTTTGACCGTCTTCGGCAAGCAGTGTTCTGGTTGTGTGCCCAAGACATGGTTTGCCCAAGACGGTCAAACCATGGCACCCAGAGAAGAGTTTACTGCTTGGGCTTGCCGTTGCTCTTGCCCTTGCCTTTGCCGCCACTCTTTTTCTTCTGACCAGGCCCCGCTTTGCCCGCAGCATCGCGACGATAATCGGTCTTGCCCTTATCGCGCGACTTCGATTTTCGGCTTCGCCGTTGTCCGCCCGGTCCCTTCTTGAACCCTGCGCCTTCGGTGTCGCTCAGCCCGCCCATATCCCCGCCGCCGAGGGTGAGGTTGGCCGCCGGCCCCTTGCGTTTGCCCGCAGCCCGACGATCGCCATCAGCGACCGTTAGATCCATCCGCCGGGTTTGCAGATCAACATTGGCAATCCGCACCGTGAGCCGATCGCCGATCGAATAGCTTCTGCCCGAGTGAATATCGACCATCGCCCCGGTTCGATCATCGATCTTCCAGGTCGGGGGGCGTTTCGTGCGTGTCGTGTCGCCGATCAGATCAGCCTTTGCGACCATGCCATCTGCGAGGTACTTCTCGATCTGAACATAAATGCCCTTGGGAGAAACCCCAGTGACGCACGCTTCAAACTCTTCGCCGATATGCTCGACCATGAGTTGGAGCACCAAGAACGCCCGAAGCTCACGCTCGGCTTGGGCCGCGTTGACCTCGGTGTTCGAGCACTGGTTGCCAATTTCGACAAGTTCCTCGCGGCTCGGGCAATACTCCGAATCGCGAAGCTTCTGTCCGATCGCTTTCTTCTCACCATCAGATTGCGGGCGCTTGTCACCATTATTCGTTGCCTTGAGATACGCAAACATCGCACGATGAAGCGTCAAGTCAGGATAGCGACGAATCGGCGAAGTGAAGTGGGCATACGCATGCGATGCGAGTGCATAATGCCCGATGAGTGCCGGCGAATACACGGCCTTCGTCATCGTGCGAAGCACAGCGGTATGCACTGCTCGTGACGCAGGAGTTCCCGCGGTCGTATCGAGCAGCGTCTGCAACTCTTCACGCGTCGGCGATTGCGGGATCGTGAATCCCGCGACCTTCGCAGTCTTGCGCAAGTCATTCACATCACCAGGCGTAGGCTCAGGATGTGTTCTTCGCAGGATCGGAACATCAAGCTGCTCGAACAAAATCGCCATCGATTCGTTCGCTTCAACCATGAACATCTCGATGAGCTTATGCGTGAATGCATCGTCTTCTTTTTGTGCATCGATGACCTTGCCGTCCTCATCAAAGATCAGATCAACCTCAGGCAGATCAAGATGAATCATCCCAGCCTTATGCCGACGAGCCTGGATCAAGCGTGAGAGCCGTTCCATTTCTTGCACCGCTTCGATCAACTCCTCAGTGTGAGGCGTGTCCGTCTTGGCGTGCACCTTCGCCTCTTCAAGATCGCCGTCAATCAAAGCCTGCGCTTCGAGATAGGTCATCCGCTTACTCGACTTAATCAACGATTGGCACAACCCGCGTCCAACCACATTGCCCATCTTGTCGTAGCGAATAATACAAGTTTTCGCATACCGCAGCACGCCTTCTTGAAGCGAACAGATGCCGTTGGACAAGACTTCGGGAAGCATCGGAATCACAAGCCTGGGCAGATACACCGAGTTTCCGCGTACCTTTGCCTCGTCATCAAGCACAGTGCCCGGCTGGATGTAATGCGCCACATCAGCGATATGAATCCCGAGTTCCCAGCCGCCGTTGTCGAGGCGTTTGAGCGAGATCGCGTCGTCATAGTCCTTCGCGTCCGGCGGATCAATCGTCGTAATGAAATCGCCCGTCAGATCCTTACGCATATCAAGCGCACCGATCCCCTGCGATTCGTACAACGACATCTCTTCATCAAATCGACTCGTCGCCTCGCGTGCCTGCTGGACACAGCTCTCGGGGAACTCATTGCTCGGCAACGAGTACGCCGCGATGACCGCCTGTGTTTCGACATCGGGCTGACCAGCTTCACCAAGCACCTTGGTGATCACGCCTTTGGCGAGTCGACCGTGCTCTGGATATTCCACGATCTCGATGACGACCTTGTCGCCGGGCTTTACATTTTTCGAATCCGCATCGCGGATTACAATGGGTTCGGTCAGTTCGCGTCCGTCAGGATACACCAACCAGCGACCATCACGCTTGTCGATCTCACCAGTAAACTGGGCACGCTTGCGCGCGACGATATCAATCACCTCGCCGGCGTACTGTCGTTCCATCGTGCCCAAACGATGCTCGCGCCGTTGGTCACGCTCGAAGTACACGCGCACGGTGTCGCCCGTTAGCGCATTGAGTGTATATTGAGGCGGGATAAAAATATCCGACCCGTGCGCCTTGTGAGCAGCAATCACAAACCCAACGCCCGAAGCGGTGCCTCGGAACTGCCCGATCAACTCGCCCTCATCAGGACGGAAAGGCAACTGAATCTTCCCGGTCTCAGAAAGTTCGATCACGCCCTCTTCATGAAGCTCGCGGACTGCAATTGCAAACTCTTTGACATCTTCGATGTTGAGTTCTTTGGCAACCAACGGGATCGGCTTGGGGGTGTAGGTGTCGTGTGAAATGTGGGAGACCAAACGGTCTCGGAATCGGCCTGGCATAGAAATCCTGTCTGTATATCGTGTGTTTTCATTGTGTGCAATAGAGTCTGTTTTGGTAGATGGTAGCGTCTTATTCAATACTTTGATGGAGGGGGGCTTCTTTCTTACAAACGCCTTCCCCCGCCCGCCCAGCGAGTTTTTTCCTCCTCCACCGTCTCAGCGGGGGAGGAGGCATGAGAAGCATGATGGAGGGTGGCTTCTGCCTTGCCCCTCCCTGCGCCCCGCGGGGAGGTGGCTGCGCAGCAGACGGAGGGGTGTCTTGCCTTGGTCTTTGGAAGTCAGTATCAGTAAGAGAAGAAGGAAGACCAAGACACCCCTCCGTCTCACTTTGTTCGACACCTCCCCGCGGGGCGCAGGGAGGAGCAGAAAAAAGACCACCTCCGGCTGCGAAGACGCAGCCACCTCCCCCGCCGGGGCGGTGGAGGCGTAAGAAGGACGCCTGTGCCACGGGTTCAATCCATTTGTCTACCATCCCTCCTATGCCCATCTCGGCGAAACAAGTCCGATTCCGATATCCCAAAGGGCCAAGAGTCCTCAATGATATCTCATGCACGGTGCCTTCGGGTCAGGTTACAGCAATCGTGGGCCCCAACGGCTCAGGAAAATCGACCCTCATTCGGCTCCTTGCTGGGCTTCGGACGCCGGCATCAGGAAACATCACGCTCAATAGCCAAGCTCTCGAATCTATCGGACATCGAGATCGTGCCCGATCAATCGCTTTTATTGAGCAACGCCCGAACCTGGCCTTCGATTTTCCAGTCCGAAAGGTCGTGGAGTTTGGGGCACATGCCAACGCCAGTGACCCGAGCCGAGTAAAAGAAGCGATCGAACGCTTTGAACTCAAAGAGATCCAAGCCAAACCCTATGCCCATCTCAGCGTCGGACAACAACAACGCGTCTCGATCGCTCGCGCATGGGTTCAGATCGCAGGAAACCCCGCCGGGTTCTTGCTCGCTGACGAACCATGCTCTGCGATGGATCCCAAGCATGCTCAATCGACAATGGCTGCTCTCAAGACACTCGCCCGCAGTGGGATCGGGGTGGGGGTGGTAATTCATGATCTGACAAGTGCTTCGCGTTGGGCCGATCATGCGATCGTGCTCAATCAGCAAGGTGAGGTCGCTGCTCAAGGTTCAACAGCCGATGCTTTGGCAGAATCAGTGCTCTCAACGGCTTTCGAGGTCCAAATCCGTCGACATGAACTCGCCAATGGGCAATGTGTATTGATTCCAGAACACGATTGACCGGGTTTGTGCGCACAATGAGCGAAGTTTGACGATATACTCTTTCGTGTTCTCAAGAATTATCAACTTTGTCATTGGCAACCCGATCTTGGTCATCATCATCATTGGTGGTCTTTTTAATGTCACCGTTCGGCTTGCAGCCAAGGCCAAAGAGCAACGGGCTCGCCGAGACGCGCTCCATGAGATGGCACGCGATCAGCAAGAAGCAATGCGGACCGGGCGACCAGCTGCTCAACAATTTGCCCAGCCAAAGCCTCAAGAGCGAGATCCTCAAGCAGATCGGCGCGATCGGATCGAAGCCCTTCGCAAAGAGCGGATCGAACAGCTCAAGGCATTACGCGAGAAACGCGCTGGCGGGGCGACGCTCACATCGAGTGTTTCGCAGAGCCATCCCAACATGCCTCCGATTCCGGTGCAGGCACAAAGGGCTCAGCCTGGACGCCAGCCAAATCCTCAACGCGCCTCTCAGCAACAGCAAGCAACTCGACAGCAGGCACTGCGCCAGTCTTTTCAACAGGCTCAACAACAGCAACAATCTTCCCAACGCCGAACACCACTTCCAGTTGCTGGGCAAACCCGCCGCCCTCAGATCGTTGCTTCTTCGCAACCAACTCAGCCAATCCGTCGGCGGGTGAAACAAACACGCCCAGATCCCAAGCCAGCAGTTCGCAAGGCAGGTGTGATTGAGACCAATCGTGGGCGAACTCAAAAAACACGCAAGCCTATGGCTGCCAATCAATCCGCCCGATCCATGCTCCGCTCGCGTTCAGCGATCCGCCAGGCGATAATCTTGCGTGAAATTCTCGATGCACCAATCGCCTTGCGCGATCAGGATGTTGCATCAGGATCGCTCTTTACCTGATCTCGGGTTCGATCCGCTGCCCAAACCACCAGTTCGTGCCCAGTTTCATGCCGTTTGTGGGTTTGGCTCGATATACTTGTCTATGCGTATACCCGCTCTTTGTCAGATCGTTCTGTTATCTCTCGCTGCCAATACACTGCTCGTTGGTTGCGGCACCTTTGATAATGTCCCTCGCGGAACCACGAGCTTGCTCGAAATCATGGTGCCTCAAACGACACCCACAGAAGCAGCCAATATGGCGACTGATGAGTTCAGCGCTGAGAACCGTTATCGCGGGACAACCCTGCTCTCGAACGCAGAGTTCGGTGGCGAGGGGGTCTACATCGAGTTGTACATCGATTCGATGGATGATGAAGATCCGGGTGTTCGCAGCGCAGCCGTCCGGGCGTTGGGGCGTCATGGTGACCCTGAGCATGTTGGTATGATCGTTCAAGCCCTCGCAGATGAAGCCGAGATTGTACGAATCGAAGCAGCCCGTGCACTCCAGCGGGTGCATAGCGCCGATGCGATCGAGCCTTTGGCTTTGGCGATGAGTGAAGACAAGGAAGAGAGCGTCGATGTGCGTGCAGCAGCAGCCGATGCACTCGGGCAATATCGCGAACGCCGAGTCGTGCAATCACTCGTTGGTGCACTCCAAGATTCACGGTTGGTCGTCAACAATCGCGTTCAGCATTCGCTGTTGATTTTGACCGGGCAGAACTTCGGGATCGACCGCCGGGCGTGGATTGATTGGTATAACGAAACGGACGATCTCTTTGCCGGGGCCCAGCCGTACACCTATCCGGTGTTCAACCGCAAGAAGCGTCTTGTCGAGTATCTGCCGATGATCCCCCAGCCACCAAACGAGACAACCTCGATCCCCGTGGGGATGAACCCGGTGATCGATCAGTAAGTCCGATCATATTTGGGGTGCCACTGCTTGACCGTCTTCGGCAAGCAGTGCTCTTATCAGTGAGGCGAGTTTGTGAAGACACCGCTTGCCGAAGACGGTCAAGCAGTGGCACCCGAAGCAGGAAACGCCTAGTCCCGCCTCTTCTGACGCTTGCGCTGCGTGGGTTGCGTCCGAGAATCATCCTCTTTCAAGATCTTTATGCACTTGGCGCGTGATCTATTCGATACTCCTCTATATCGGTGCCAACGGGCGCCGGCCCACAAGCACACGCGTGGAGTGCATTGCTTGCTTGCAGTACGAGTTATCAAATCTGAGGTGTTTCTTGACCGCAATGCCCCCGAGCCAAAGGTTGGTTCTGGGCAAGCGTTGATCCGCCCAACGCGCGTGCTTATTGGGCAGGCGGATGTCTTGGCATGCCGAGGCGAGCGCAGTTCCGATGGGATACTGGGGTATCAGTTCGTCGGCGTGGTCCAACAGGCAGATGATGCGAGCTGGGTTGGATCGCGTGTGGTGGGGAATCCGAATATCGCCGATCTCAGTTCGCCATTGGCAAGACGCGGGTTGGCCAATCATGATCCCGAGCGGGCGATTCTTGGATTGCGCAATCGGGATGGATGTTTAGCCGAGCAGTTTGTGCTCGAAACACGCAACCTGACCAAGGTGCCCGATGAGATCGATGATGATCGCGCCGTGTTTGCATCGTCGCTTGCTGCTGCGGTGCACGCATCGCAGATTGTGCACATGGAAGGCAAGCCGTTCATTACGGTGCTTGGCGAAGGGTTGTCTGGGCTTTTGTGCGCACAGGTGATGACCAAGCTCAACGCCTCGGTCCGATTGCTCGGCACCAACGCCCACAGGCTCGAACTGTGTGCCAAGTGGGGGATCAAGCATCGTCATCTCGATGATGTTGGGCGTCGACAAGATCAAGATGTAGTCATCGATACGACGATGGATCCAAAGAGCCTTGAGATCGCAATGAAAATGGTGCGTCCACGCGGAACGATCGTCCTCCAAGCTGATCCAATTCCCTCGCTCACTGCTGTTGAACCAATCGACTACGCGCCGATCATCGCCAACGAGCTTCAGGTCTTTGGCGCACGGTGCGGGCACATCGCAGAAGGACTCAACGCGATGAGTACAGGTGGGATCGACCTGAGCGGCTTGATCACCAAACGATTCAAGTTTGAAGATGCAATACACGCCCTACGCACGGCGCAGGACGAGGAGCAAATCGCGGTGATCGTCGATATGCCTTGAGGCTAAGCGGTGTCTGATGGCTCAGTTCCACACAAGAACGCCATTTTTATCTCCTCCCCCGGGCCTCTGGGGGAGGCGGCATGCGCAGCGTGACGGAGGGGCTTCTTATCCCTCCCTGCGCCCCGCGGGGAGGTGTCGAACAAAGTGAGGTCGAGGGGTGTCTTGGTCTTCCTTCTTCTCTTACTGATACTGACTTCCAAAGACCAAGGCAAGACACCCCTCCGTCTGCTGCGCAGCCCCCTCCCCGCGGGGCGCAGGGAGGGGCAAGGCAGAAGCCACCCTCGACCTCACTTTGTTCGACACCTCCCCCGGAAGCCCGGGGGAGGTGAGTTTGTGATCGAACACGAGCCGTCAAATACGCCTCTGTAGGTTTAGTTGATCGTCCCTGGGATGAGCATGCCATCGAGTACATTTTTACCCGCAGGCCACATCGAAGCAATGATGCCCGCGGTGATCAGCGCATAGACCACGCCATCGATGAAATCGGTGATGATAAACCGTGTTGGCTTACCCATGAAGAACGAGTTGCACAGCCCGCCCATGCAATGCCCAAGCACTGCGGCTGCGCCAGCAACGCGGAAGACATGCAGAGAGTCTGCACCTGGCGCAACACCGATCCCGGTGATGTAGGCAACAAAGACGGTGATGACCAAGAATGCGCCGAAGGTCTTGGTCAAGTTCATCCCAAAGTTTGGCTTGCCGCTATAGATAGTCAGCACACCCCAAGGCCCGGCATCCCAGTTCTCCTTGATCTGGGTCTTTCTTTCATCTGATTGCGATTTGCTGTGGTCGCATCCGGGATACATATAGAGCCCGGGTTTGATCTCAAGCGATTTCACCGCGTCAATGTATCCCTTTTCATTCTCCTCAAGAAACTGGATGTCCTTCTTATGGTGAGGCATCAGCATCCACATGATCGAGCTTGCAAAAAAGACAGCAACAGTTGCGATGAGAATCGTGAGCCAGAGTTCGGGGAGATGGACCATGCGTGGTCTCCTTTCGAGTGTGTGTGAGTGTCTGCACATCGTACCATAAAACACAGGCATAAAAAAATCCGTCACTCGCTTTGAGCGACGGATTGGGGATGCGATTGTGCGGTTTATTCGGTTGTGCCGGTGACAGGCATGGATTCGAGGACCGAGTCGATCAGGCCGTAGGAGACCATTTCTTGATCGTCGAGCCAGAGGTTGCGATCGCAATCCTTCTGGATCTTGTCTTTGTCTTGCCCGGTTGCATCGGAGTAGATTCGGTACAAACGATCACGCAGGCGGAGCATTTCTTTCGCTTCGATCTCAAGATCAGTCGCTTGCCCTTCCATGACTCCCGAGAGCAATGGCTGATGCATCAGGTTGCGTGCATTCTTGAGTGCATAGCGTTTGCCCTTAGCACCCGAGCATGCAATGACCGAGCCCATCGACGCTGCTTGCCCGATGACATAGGTGCAGATGTCGGGTTTGATGAAGTTCATCGTGTCCACGATGCCCAAGCCCGCGGTGACCGAGCCACCCGGGGAGTTGACATAGAGATGGATGTCTGCTTTGGCATCTTCGTTGGCGAGGAAGAGGAGCTGGGCAACAACAAGGTTGGCCATCTCGTCCATCACGCCGCCGGTGACGAAGATGATGCGGTCTTTGAGCAGGCGCGAGAAGATGTCATACGAGCGTTCGCCTCGACCGGATTGCTCGATGACGATGGGTACTAGGAAAGAGCTTGGGGTTGTCATATCGTGTTCACCTTACTTGGTGGGAATCATTCGTAAAAAATCAGATGTTGGTCATTGCCAAACGATTAGCTTGCGGGTCCGGTTGGAATCTCAGGCGGCTCGGTGAGCATCTCATCGACCAGCCCATATTTCACCGCTTCTTCAGCATCGAAATACATATCGCGTTCAGAATCTTCACGAATCCGTTCGGCGGTCTGCCCGGTGTGCTTGGCGAGAAGATCAATCATGGTTTGCTTGGTCTTGATGATCTGCTCGGCTTGGAGGCGGATGTCTTCTGCTTGCCCGGTGATCCCGCCGTAGGGTTGGTGGATCATGACCTTGGCATGAGGCAAGATGAAGCGTCGTCCCTTGGTGCCCGCGGTGAGCAGGATCGAACCACCCGAGTAGGCCCGCCCGATGCAATAGGTTGCAATTGGCGAGCTGAGGAAGCGCATGGTGTCGTAGAGGGCGAGGGTGTCGTCGACAACGCCGCCCGGGCAGTTGATATAGAAGTTGATTTCTTGGTTTTTGCGCTGATTCTCAAGATAGAGCATCTGCATCATGACTCGTGCTGCGGAGGCATGATTGATGTCTCCGACGAGGAAAATGATCCGATTTTCGAGCAAAAGTTCGTCGATGGTCATTTCGCGTGTCCGTTGATAACTTACTGAAGCTGAGGCCATAAGTCTTTCCCTGACATATATCTACAGTCATAGGCGACGGTTTGATGCGCTCGGAGACTGTTCCGAATGCCCGCCAATCTGTCCTGTTCATCGGCCATCTTGGCCAATCTCATCATACCTGTCCGAGAATCGGATTGAGAAATCGGTGATATTGAACTACTAAGAAGGTATTGCCCATCGGCGATGGTGCATCTACAGTTCACACCTGCCCGTTTTTCGCTCTCAATGGTGAACAACGCAAATCCTTCCCTTTACGAGAGATCCGTCGTGCCAACAGCTGTCATTAGTGATATTCATGGCAACGCTGCCGCCCTTCAGGTTGTCCTCGCAGATATCAAATCGAGAGGGATCGAAAATATTGTGTGCCTCGGCGACATTGTCGGTTATGGACCAGATCCCCTCGAATGTGTGGATATGGTGCAAGAGCATTGCGATTGGGCACTGATGGGTAACCATGACTTTGGTGTCCTCTATGAGCCAACCAACTTTAATAAGGTTGCTGAGGACGCAGCGTATTGGACACGCGAGCAGTTCGACGCCGAGCCAGATGAAGCCAAGCGGACCAAGCGGTATGAGTTCCTTGGATCGCTTCGGGTTCGGGCGGTTGAAGATCTTTGCGATGACGGCACCCCGATCCTCGCGGTGCATGCCTCGCCACGCAGGCCGATCAATGAATATATTTTTCCTGATGATGTGAATGATGCGCCAGATAAGATGGATGCGATCTTTGACCGGGTTGATCAGATCGCACTTGTCGGGCATACCCATGTGCCCGGCGTGTTCTCCAACGAGCCAGATTTCTATCCGCCGGGTGAGATTGGCGATGAGCCTATCTTTAAGTTTATCGAAGACGAGAAAGCCGTGATTAATGTTGGTTCGGTTGGGCAACCCAGAGACATGGACCCGCGGGCGAGCTATGTGATCCTTTCGCCAGGGCAGGTCGAGTTTATCCGGGTTGAGTATGATATCAAAGAGACAGCGGATAAGATCAAAGCCATCGCCAAACTTCACGACTGGCTCGGCGATCGGCTCTATGAAGGGCGTTAAATAAAACGCTCAGTTTTCTTCATTTTGGTACGAATACAGACCATTTTTACATCACGCACACACACCACACACGCTGGAACTCCCCACGCATGAACGCATCGCCAATATCTCTTCTTCGTCGCTCAAGCCGATCAACTCTTTGGTCGCTCGGTGCTTTTATGCTGATTATGGCACTGATGGTCGTCATGGGCATCGAGTCTGGCGTTCGGGCAGATGGCATCAGCCAATCTGCGCGAGCGCCTGTGTCTTGGGCACAAGACGACACGATCGCTTCGCCGGATACAAACTTGGATGTTCAGCCAGCAGCCAATCCAGTGATCGATTCTGCGATTGATCAGGCAGTTGAGCAGGTGACTGCTCCTTCGCTCTATGTCGCACGGCTCAACGAACCAAACACAACTGGGTTTGATCCATTGGGTGATCTCGACAATCTTGATCAACGGACCGCGATCGAGTTTGCTGTTTCAGGAGCAGGGATTCGCTCGATCCAACTTCCTGATGATTTTGAGACGGTCGCCGGGCTCAAGCATGTGACGCTTCAGGCGCAGGTGCAGGTGAATCCAGATTCGAACCCGGCAGTACCATTTACCGCATTGATGGTCATGATCAACGGCGAATCAGTCTTGATCATCGGCGACGATGATGCTCCGGTCTGGTCACAGATCGCTGTCGGCACATTCGAAGCGTTTGTTGATGATCGTGATGGGAATCCGATTGTTCGCCTCGAACGCAAGTTCACACTCAAGCCAAGCCCGCAGCACGGGTTTTATCTCGCAGAAACCATCGAGAACCTGAGCAGCCAACGGATCTCGGCCAAGCTCATTACGACCGGTGCGATTGATATGCCTAAGGCGGTTTCGTCGTATGGTGGCGATCGGCGACGGTTCCGGTATGGATATATGCTCATGCCCGAGCAGCAGAGCACATCGATGACCATCACGGTTGATGATGAGCTTACTAATCGCAACAAGATTTTGGGCAAACGGGTGGCGTCACAATACGGCAAAGCCTACCCAAGCACCATGATGGTGTGGCCAAACGAGCAACTACTCCCGGGCGCACAAAGATTGTCCTGGTTTGCATTCTCCGATCGGTACTTTATTGTTGCCATGCACCCGCATTTTGATCCGGCGACAACGGTTCCCGAAGCGAAGCTGCTCAATGGAATCGCCTCGATCGATCGCTTGATGCTTGATCTGTATGCCAGCCCGCTCGATGCGGTCCAGGTGCTTCGTCTCACGGGCGTTGAGCATCAGATCGCAGCGGGAAGCTCGGTCACCAATACCCTTGGGGTGTATGCTGGACCACGAAACCGTCCGATTATGAATGGCGAGCCTGAGATTGCATCATTGAACATGCCTGCGATGGTCGTTTCAAATCTTGGCGGGATGTGTGCCCCGTGTACTTTTAGTTGGCTGACGGATATTTTGATCGGCGTGCTTCGGACATTCCACTCGATCGTTGGCGACTGGGCTGTATCGATCTTGCTGTTGGTGGTCTTGGTGCGTGGGTGTTTGCATCCGGTGACGCGCTGGTCGCAGATCCGTGTGCAGCGTTTTAGCGTGCAGATGCAAGAGATGGCTCCCAAGCAGAAGGCAATCCGCGAGAAGTACAAGGATGATTCGAAGAAGCAACAAGCCGAGATGAGCAAGCTTTGGCGTGAAGAAGGTATTTCGCCCGCGGGCTTGCTCGGATGTTTGCCGATGTTCTTGCAGTCGCCGGTGTGGATTGCACTCTATGCGGTGTTGTTCTTTGCTTCTGAGCTGCGCCACGAGGCGGCATTTTATGGCGTGTTTCAGAATGTATTCAACTGGGGATTCATGAACGATCTCTCGGCACCAGACGGTGCGATCCCGTTGCCGGCGTCGATGCACTTTAGCTTTGCGATGTGGGGCTCGGTGACATCGATTAATGTGCTGCCTTTGTTGCTCGGCGTGGTGTTTTATCTCCACCAGAAGTACCTCACGCCGCCAACGCAAGCGACGATGACCCCGGAGCAGGAATCGCAGCAGAAGATGATGAAGATCATGATGGTGTTTATGTTCCCGGTCATGATGTACGCTGCCCCTTCGGGCTTGGCACTCTACTTCATTACCAACTCAGCGATGGGGATTATCGAAAATAAATGGATTCGTTCCCATATGAAGAAGCATGGCATGCTCGAAATCGAGAACATCCGTGCGTCTAAGAAGGATAAAGGTCCGGGGTTCCTCCAGCGGATGACCGATGCTGCAGAAGCACAGAAGCAGCTCAAAGAGCATGGCCCGCGCCAGCCAAATCCGGCATCGAAGCAAAGCCGAAGAGGGCAGAAGTAGATTCTGAGCGAGGTGCCTCATGCCCACAGGCGGAACCATCACTGCATTATGCACCCCCGCTGGGGCGAGTGTGCGTGCGATGATTCGGGTTTCTGGACCTGATGTTTGCGATTGTGTATTGAAGCTCTTTGGGATCACGCTTGGCGATCGTGGGGTGTTTCAGGCACGGTGTCAGCTTGGGGATCGAGACTTGCCTGTGCAAGTTGTGTGGTATCTTGGGCCAAAGAGCTATACCGGCGAGGACACAATCGAAATCATGCTTCCCGGCAATAGAACGCTTGTTGGTCGGGTGATTGATTGTTTGCTCGGGTGCGATGGCGTCGAGCTTGCGGGGCCTGGTGAGTTTAGTGCGCGGGCGTATCTGAATCATCGGCTGACACTTCAGCAGGCGGAAGGGATCGCCTTACGGATCGCAGCCGAGCATGAGGATGAGCTTGAAGCAGCGGGGGCGTTGCTCGACGGCTCGTATGGGGATCAATGCAACCAATGGGCAACCGAGATCACCACGCTGCTTGCTTTGGTTGAAGCCGGGGTCGATTTTTCAGATCAAGAAGATGTGATTCCAATCGCGCCGTGTGATCTTCACGCTCGGCTTGGTGTATTGCTTGATGCGGTTGTTGCTCAGATCGGCACAGCTTCGGGTGATCGGGTGCATTCTGATTTACCTAAAGTGGTCTTTGTTGGCAAGCCCAATGCGGGCAAGAGTTCATTGTTCAATGCGCTGCTCGGCATAAAGCGGGCAACGGTTTCGGATCAGGCAGGGACCACGCGTGATGTGATTATCGAGCAGATGGATTTGGCCAAACATGTTCCTGGTGCCGGTTCTGTGGAGTTGGTCGATCTTGCAGGGGTCGGCGAGGCAGCGATTGATATGATTGATGCGAGCGCACAAACGCGGGCATTGGAAGTGATCGAAGAGGCAGCGGTGATTTTGTGGTGCGATCCAGCCGGGGTCTTTGATGCGGCGAACATCGCGTTGCCAACTGCTACCCCGATTGTGCGTGTGCGCACAAAGTCGGACCTTCCGTCGTCGTCAGTTCAAACAACAGAGAGCATGAACACGCTTTCGGTGTGTGCCCTCGATGGCACTGCATTGGGTTCGCTTGAGCGGGCGATTGCGGATGCGGTTTCTCGCCGAACAGGATCGGGGGTTGGCGTGTTTGTGCCTCGCCATCGCCGAGCGTTGATCGATTCAAAGGATGGGATCGATGCTGCGATTGGGCGTGTTGATTCGACTAGGCGGGTGATTGAAGAGCCGGAACTTGTTGCGATCGGGCTCCGTGACGCGCTTGACGCGTTGGGCGAGTTGATCGGCGAGGTATCGCCCGATGATGTGCTTGGCAGGGTGTTTGCGACTTTTTGTGTCGGCAAATAACAGAAGCACTGCTATTTTGGGACGCTGGGCTGCTGGATATGTTTGTTGATGATGCAACTCGGTTTTTAAGTTGATTCGTGATATCTTGGTCGGACCTTCGTTTTCGATCGGCTGCGCGTTTGGGTGTGGTCTGGTTGAGTCTATCTCTTTATCTGGGGTGTTGGGTGTGCATCGTGGCGGTGATGGTGTCGATATTGGGTAGAGCTATTGGATGAACTCGACGCGTTGGTTTTCGTGTTTGGCGATAGCGAAGGGGACGCGATGATGAGCATTCGACTTGGCGAGTTATTGGTTGAAAATGGTGTATTGACTGTTGAGCAGCGTGAGCGGGTGCTCAAGCTTCAAGAGAAACTCAAGCGGCCTTTTGGTGTGATCGCTGAGGAACATTTCGGGGTTTCACCTGGCGATATCGATCAGGCATGGGCTGAGCAGTATGCGATGATCGCGACGCGGGTTGATCCGTTGTCGTGTGCGGTTGATGAGCAGGCTCTCGAATTGATCACCAAACGCCAGGCATGGCAGTTTGGGTTGATCCCGATTCTTGATGATGGTGTGGAGATCCAGTTTGTAACCTCTGTGGAATGTTTGAGCCGGGCGCTTCGGTTTGTTGGATGGCGGATGCCGAGCCTGTGCCACTTTGGGATTTGTGATTTGCACACGCTTAAGTTGGGTTTGGCGATGCACTATCCGTTTGAGAGCCTTGATTCGGGGATGGTCGATCAGATTTTGAAGAACAACCCGGCTGCCTGATGCCAGTTGGCATCGGGCACCCAAACAGAGACGGAAAATGCAAAATGAAAAACGGGACTGATCTTCCGATCAGCCCCGCGCGTTTGTAGTTATTTGAAATACACCGGGTCCCAACAGATTGCCCGGTCGCGGCCCGCTCACTTATCGGCGAGTGGCTTTTCTACGGGTCGCTTTTTTCTTGGTGGCTTTCTTTTTCGTAGCTTTCTTCTTTGTAGCCTTCTTTTTAGTGGCTTTTTTCTTGGTGGCCTTCTTCTTTGTGGCCTTTTTAGCTACCTTTTTCTTGGTTGCCTTCTTTTTCGTAGTCTTTTTCTTCGTAGTCTTCTTCTTGGCTACTTTTTTCTTTGTGGCCTTCTTTTTAGTGGTTTTTTTCTTTGTCGCTTTTTTCTTCGTCGCCTTCTTCTTGGCGGTCTTCTTGCGGGTCGCCTTCTTGGCTACCTTCTTTTTGGTTGCTTTTTTCTTTGTCGCTTTCTTCTTGGTTGCCTTCTTGGCTACCTTTTTCTTGGTTGCTTTTTTCTTTGCGGTTTTTTTACGCGTAGCTTTTTTGGCTACTTTTTTCTTTGCTTTTTTCTTCGCCATTGTAAGGCTCCTCGTTGGTTCCGTGTTGCTTCATCGTGTCGCTTCACTTTGAAGCGGTTTGTTCACGATAAATATCGGTCAACTACAAACGCTTGTCAACCTATCTACACAACACATCGGTGTGTTGTGTGTGATTCCTTGAAGAAGTGCGCGAACCTTGCGCATTTCTTCGTGTGATCATCAGCATACATCAATACAACGCATCGTGCGCGCGCATAAACACTTCCGTTGGTTTGTGCGCGCACAACGAGGTACATGCAGTTCAATGATCGTGTTGTAGCGCACTTGTTGTGCGCACAAACACGAGTGTGCAGTTCGTATTTGCGTTGTGATTCATGCGCATCAACACATCGGAGATGTGTTTGTTATCGAGTGTGCGAAGAGTGGGTGTGGTGTGGTTTGGGGATGAAGAGTTGATTTGATCGGCGAGTGTTGTGATTGAGTGGGTTGCGCATCACCCTGAATAACAAAAAAGCATGCAAAGACGACTTCGTGTGCAATTCGATGCAGTTCGTACCATGATCGCACCATGATCACACCAGAATCGTGCAAGATGGTTTCTACTTCTTTGTGCTCATCAGCGGTTTTTTACACAAACGATGCGAACAATCACCCATGCGAACGCATCGGTGTTCGTGTTTCATATTGATCGTATTTGAATCGTTCATCGAGGAGTTTTCATGGCTAGCACACTCAACACAATCGAAACACACACTTGCACAAACGGTTTGGTGATCATTACCGAGCCAATGAGCGGCGTGCAATCTGCAGCGATGCGTTGGCTTGTGCCAGCGGGCGCGGTGTTTGAAGATATCCACAATTTGGGGACTTCGAGTGTGTGCGCAGAGATGTTGATGCGCGGCGCTGGTTCGCTCGATTCCAAAGCACAGGCGGATGCGTTTGATCATGTCGGTGCGTTGCGCGACTTGAGCAACTCGATTCGGTACACACAACTCTCGGCTTCGATGATCGGTAGCCGGATTGATCAAGCGGTTCCGATGCTTGTCGATATGATTCGGAATCCGATGATGGCGAGCGATTCGTTTGGGCCGGCATGCGAGCTTGCATCGCAAGCGATTGAATCGCTCGCGGATGATCCGCAACAACGCACCGCGCTTGCTGCTCGCCTGCGCCATCTGCCAACACCATACAACCGAGATACATTGGGCACGATCGCGGGTGTTGAATCGCTTACGCATGATGCGCTCTGTGCATGGTGGAAAGATCACGCCAAGCCAACGGGTTCGGTGATCTCAGTTGCGGGTGATTTCGATCCTGCTGCGGTGATCGAGCAGATCGAGTCACTCACTTGCGACTGGTCTGGAAGCGTGAAACAGCCTGAAGCCAAAGGTGATCCTGCTCGCGGGTATGCACACATCGAAGATGAATCGAACCAAGTGCAGATCTTGGTTGTGCATGATGCGCCTCACGAGGGGCATGCCGATTCGATGCTTGAGAAGATGGTGATCTCGGTGTTGTCTGGCGGGATGTCCGGGCGGTTGTTTACGGAGGTTCGTGAGAAGCGTGGGTTGTGCTATACCGTGAGTGCATCGATGCGTGCGGACAAGGATCGAGGCGTGGTTTCAAACTATGTGGGCACGACGCCCGAGCGGGCGCAGGAATCGCTCGATGTTTTGATCAGCGAGATTCAACGGATTGGTGAGGGCAATGTCACAGAAGAAGAGTTGGTGCGTGCCAAGACCGGGCTTAAGAGCCGAGTGATCTTTGCGGGCGAATCGACCGGGGCGCGTGCGTCGGCGATTGCGGCGGATTATCTGAACCTTGGTCGGACGCGTACGCTTGATGAGATTATTGACAAGGTCAATAGCGTTGGGCTTGATGAGTTGAACTCGTATCTCAAACGCCGAGAGATGGGCACGCCGACGATTCAAACGCTCGGCCCAGACGCGCTTAACGCCCCGGCTGGGCTTTGATCGGGTTCAATGCGAATATAGGCTTGAACAAGTGCGAGACTTTGGTGTTCATCGGCGGGTTATGACGATAGTCTTGTATGGTGAAAACGCCCGGAAAATCAGACATCTCGTCCAATGCTGCCCAAAGTTCTCGGCTCACGATTGAACTCGGTGGGCATCGCCCATTTCTCATCGGGATCGGTGGGTGTGGGATGTCCGCGCTTGCTCGGCTGTTGGGCGAGGCGGGTCTTGAGATTCGTGGGTGTGATTCGACGCCTTCGCCCGTGACTGACGCGCTCTCGAAAGCAGCGATCGCGGTGGGGTTCAACGAAGATGCGGATCAACTGCCTGAAGATATCGATGTCGTCATCGCGTCGGCTGCGATTCAACCAGATCATGCGATGATGATCGAGGCGACCCGGCGCGGGTTGATGATCATGAGCTATCCCGAAGCACTCGGGGTGTGTATGCGTGGACGGACCGGGATCGCGATCGCGGGGACACATGGAAAAAGCACGACGACAGCCATGCTTGGGTGCGCGTTGACCGATGCAAAGATTGAGCCTTCGGTGATTGTTGGAGCGACTTGTAATCAGCTCGCCAACGGGGCACTTTCGGAAAATCTCGCTGCGGGCGGATATCGGATTGGGCACGCCAAGATTCCGGTTGGTGACTGGGCAGGGCGATCGGGCGTGCTGCTCGCAGAAGCGTGCGAGTTTAATCGTTCATTTCATCATCTTCGCCCAACGGTTGCGTCGATTGCGCAGATCGAAGCGGATCATTTGGATATTTATGGTTCGTTGGATGCAGTGGTCGAAGCGTTTGCTGAGTTTGCTCAGTTGATCGCTTCGTCAGATGACGGCGGCAAGCTGATCATTGCCCACGACGGTGCCCATCGGCGCGAGGTGACGGCCGGGCTTAGGTGTGCGGTCGAAACGATCGGGTTTAACCCGGCAGCCGATTGGGTGATTGGGTATGAGCCGACGACGGGTCAGGTCTCGATTTGTGAGCCGGACGGGACGCAACGGGTTTGGGCATTAGGGATGCCGGGCGAGCATAACGCGTTTAACTCGGCGATGGCGTATGCCCTTGGGCGGTCGGTGGGAGCTGATGGCGAGTTGTTGGCGAAATCATTCGAGGCCTTTGATGGTCTTGATCGTCGCTTACAGCTATTGGGAACGCGCGATGGGGTGCGGGTGTATGACGACTATGGGCATCATCCGACCGAGATTGATGCGACGCTGCGTGCGCTTGCCCAGCGAGAAGATCCCAAGAAGGTGGGGGGGCGATTGATTTGCGTGTTCCAGCCTCACCAGCATTCGCGGACGAGGTTCTTCCTCGATGAGTTTGCGACGAGCTTTGAGCACGCGGATATTGTGATTGTGCCTCACATTTACTTTGTGCGTGATTCGGAGATCGAGAAGCAGCGGGTGAGCTCGGCGGATTTGGTTGACAAGCTCCGGGCCCGAGGGGTGCGGGCGATGCACCTGTATCCGTTTGAAGCGATTATCGAGCAGCTCGAAAACCTGTGTCGGGCGGGGGATTTGCTCGTGGTCATGGGTGCAGGCCCGGTATGGAAGATTGGCAAGGGCTATCTTGATGGGGGGCTTGATTGAGTATCAAGGCGACCCAACTGCATATCGAGCATCATGCGCCGATTCCAACCTGGTTTCATATCGGAGGTAAGGCGGCCAAACTCGCCAAGCCGGAATCCGAAGAGGAACTGATCGCGTGCTTGGAAGTTGATGATGAGTTCAAAGTGCTCGGTGACGGTGCGAACTTGCTGGTGGACGATAGTGGGGTTGGTGGGTTGGTGGTGTCGCTACAGACAGATGGGTTTCGAAAAGTGCTGATCGATGAAACGGCTGGGCTTGTGACAGTGAATGCGGGTGTCGCATTGCCGAGTTTGATCAATCGATGCGTCAAGCAAGGATTGGGTGGGCTTGAGGTGCTCGCGGGGATCCCAGCGACGGTGGGTGGTGCAGTGATCATGAACGCGGGCGGGGCGTTTGGTGCGATGAGCGATGTTGTTAAAATGGTCTCCGCGATTGACCGTGCAGGGCGAGTACATACTTTCGAGCGATCTCAGATCGACTTTGGGTACCGTCAGTCGCATTTGAATCATCTGATTGTGATCGAGGTCATGTTTGAGCTCACACCTAGCGATCCCGGCGAGATTAAAGAATCGCTCAACAGGTGCATGGCGTACAAGACCAATTCGCAGCCTATGAGTCAGAAATCGGCGGGGTGTGTGTTTAAGAATCCGGTTTTGACGCAGGCGATTGGCTCGATTGGGGAAGCTGGCGAGCGTGTTGGCGAACGGATTGGCGCTGGGCTGTTGATTGATCGCGCAGGATGCAAAGGCATGCGGGTCGGCGGGGCGATGGTCTCGGATGTGCATGCCAACTTCATCACCACAACCAAAGACGCCAAGGCTCGTGATGTCATCGCGCTGATCGCGCAGGTGCAGACGAGTGTGCTCGATCGCTTCGGTGTGAAGCTCGATCGTGAGTTGGTGATCTGGAGCGATGAGCCTGGCCAAGAACCGATCGGAGGCCAACGATGACCAGTGTGCTTGTTCTCGGTGGCGGCCCAGATGCAGAACGCGAAATCTCGATCCAGAGCGCAACCGCGATCCATCAAGCATGTATCAATGCAGGGCTCGACGCAAGGCTTGAGATTGTGAATCGCCCGACGCTCGGGGAGGTTCAGTCTTGGGGTTGTGATGTGGTTTTTCCGGCGTTGCATGGTCGTTTTGGCGAGGGCGGCGAGCTTCAGGTGTTGCTTGAACAAGCGAATATCGCGTTTGTTGGGAGCAAATCGATTGCTTCGCGCCTGGCGATGGACAAGATGGGAACCAAACTGATTGCGCTCAAATGCTCGATCCCGACGCCAGATGCGGTGATCTTTGATCATGGCGATGGCAATGGAGATGATGCAGTTTGTCCGCTTGCTTTGCCTGTGGTGATCAAGCCTGTGTCTGATGGGTCGAGCGTTGGGCTTTATCTGTGCTTCGATCAGCGAGATTGGGATCGTGCAACAGCAGCCGTTCGAGAAGATGCGAAGATCAATCCGCATCGGGTGTATATGGTCGAGCAGATGATCCGCGGGCGCGAACTAACGGCTTCGGTGCTTTGTAATGAAGCTGGCGAGCTTGAAGCGTTGGCTTTGATTGAGATCAAGCCTGCCCAAGGCGTGTATGACTTTGAAGCCAAGTATGGGCGCACCGATACAATCTATACGCTCAATCCGGATCTGCCCGATGAAACGATTGCAGGGATTCAAGAGCAGGCATTGAGATTGTGCAATACACTGGGTGTTCGACATTTGGCACGCGTTGATTTTTTGCTCAGTGATGATGGGCAGTGGACCATGCTCGAACTCAACACGATGCCCGGTTTCACCAGGACATCGCTCATGCCGATGGCTGCGGATGAATCGGGGATGCAGCTTCCTGCGTTATGCGCTCATTTGGTGCATTGTGCACACAACAATTACGATAGTTCACCTTCGGTTTCCACATCATAAAGAGTTTGAGAGAGAATCATGGCACGAAAGAAAACATCAAAGAAGAAGTCCGCCAAGTTTGACCAGGACCGGGCCGATCGCAATAAGCGCATTGCGATTGTGAGCGTGGTGGTGGTGCTTGGAGCCGGTGCGTTTGTTGGCGGCGCGATGGGCATTGGTGAGCTGGATCAAAGGGCAGCAGATTTTGTGGTGCCGACCAATGCACAGGTGTTGATTGATTGGCCTACGGATGCGGTTGGATCGATCTGGATGCCGATCACTGATCGTGACACGATCGAGAGGCTGTTGTCTCGCGCGGTGCAAGGCGGGCGTGGGCTTACGCAGGCGCCGCTCAAGGAAGCAGCGTTGGCGTTGAAGAACACTGGTTGGATCGAAGGCACACCAACAGCCCGTTGGACGAGCGATGGCGAGATCGAGATTGATGCTCTTTGGCGTGTGCCTGTGGCTGCGGTTCGTGTTGGGGAGCGTGAGATTATTATTGATCGTGATCGCAATGCGTTGCCTTTGGATTATGCTCTTGGCGAGAGCAATCAGTTGTTCTTTATCAATGTTGATGCACGCCAGCCTGCGATTGGTGAGCAATGGCTCGGGACGGACCTGCAAGACGGATTGGCACTGCTTGAACTGCTCGAAGAGCAAGGGCTTTTAGAGCAAGTCGCGGGCTTTGATCTTGGAAAAGATGCTGAGTCGGGCACGATTCGGTTGATCTCGACACGGGGAACGAAGATCATCTGGGGAGCGGGTCCTGGGCGCGAGCGACCCGGCGAGGTGCCGATCGGGCAGAAGATTGATCGGCTCAAAGCTTTTTATGAGCATACAGGCTTGATTGATGGGGGCTTTGAGTACCTTGATATCCGAGGCTCGATCATGGAAAAACTTCGCGCAGAAGGATAAAGGCGTCGCCGAACTGGCCAGTTTGAATGATGGATCAACCCGCAGAGCATCAACCAGAGCGACAAGAGGCATCGCCCGAACCGGGGCGTTTTATGCACGCAGAGTCTGTAAAGGCTGCTGCGGGTTCTGATCGTGATCTCTTTGGGAATGCTCCCAAGGGGTATGTGGACTGGAGCCATCGTCGGGGCGAGCCTCGGGTGTTTGTTTTGTTGTGGATGATTTATTTGATGGGCTCGACGGTTTTGATGTTCGCATCGATGTCGCGGGCGTATTCGATTAGCCCAGAGATTATCCGCCCGGCTGCGCGTTCGATGCTGGTGATGGTGGTGCTTGGGTTTAGTGTGCTTTGGGCGTTGGTTCGATTCTCGCAGCGGTTTGATCCGAGCATTCGACATCGCCATGTTGCGCACGCGCTTCGAGATGCGATGGTGTTGTTTGTTCCGATGCAGGCGGTGATTTGGCCTCAGGCGATGCCGATGCTTGCGGGGTGGCCCATCGAGGTGGTTGCCGCGATCTCGGCGTTGTGCTTTGCATGGATGATGATCCTCGCGGGGGTGATCGCGTTGGGGTCGGCATCAATCGAACGAAACAATGGGCACGAGTTTTTTCGTGTGCTCTGGATGTTGATTGTGATTCTGATCGTGTTTGGGGCACCGATGGCGGCGGCGGTGTATCCGATGGGGGTTAAGTTTGGGGTGGATCGCCCTCGGGTGGGGTGGTTAATGTCGCCGGTGACTGGATTGCTGGAAATTGTGCGCGATCGTCGAGAACTGGGAATGAGCGCGAAGGTCTTTATTGAGCATTGGAGGCTGATCATCGCCCTCGTGTGCGTTGGGATGGCGTTGCTGTTGATCGCCCGAGCAACGGAGGTTGCACGGAGCAAATACGGCGCTTAGGATAGTTCTTGTGCCCTGTATTGATGGGCGATCTTGGTATTCAAGGAGTGTGCGTAATGGATGTGATCACAGCAGATGAAAAAGCGAAGATTCAGGGGAAGCTCGATGTGCTGATCGCCAGTCGCCCAGTGATTACCAATCGAATCGCTGAGGCTCGGGCTTTGGGTGATCTCAAAGAGAACGCCGAGTATCACGCTGCCCGCGAGCAGCAAGGCATGGACGAGGCGGAGATCCGCCGTCTCGAAGAGCGGCTCTCGAATGCGCAGGTTGTTGATACCACCAAGACCGCCGACGGCGTGGTGTTTATTGGTTCAACCGTCAAGCTGCGTGAAGAAGATGATGACGAGATCGAGACCTATCGGCTCGTCGGTGAGTCTTCTGATGATGCGGGCGATGAAGATATCATCGAAGTCACCGCGACAAGCCCGATGGGCGAAGCATTGATGAAGGCTCGTGTGGGCGAAATCGTCCGTGTGAACGCTCCGCGTGGTGTTAAACGCTTCGAGATTCTCGAAATCATTTAAATTCGGTCTCTGTGACTGAAATTGCAAGCCAGCGCGTCCGAATCATTTTCTGGGCGCGTATTTTTTCTGGTATACTGCGCGTGAAGTACACACATGATCAGGAGATCCAGGGATATGACCAACAAGCCACAGGGTATGTTTACAAGCCGTTTTTTCACCCGTCGAGTCGCAATTTCGGCGATGCTCGTAGCAGGTATCGGGTCGTCGCTTGCGATGAGCGGTTGTGATTCGATGGGGCCAAAGCTTCATCAGCACCGCTCGATGCAGGTGCCTCACCTAGCGGGCACCCCCGTGAGCGTGACAAGCGCCAATGGATGGGTCGAAGCGATCCAGGTTGATCGGGGTGATGTTGGGCTTGAGGTTGAGCTGTATGGGCGAGATTTGGAGCGGCTCAACTTTGCGACCGTGCATGCGGACCGCATGGGTGATCAGACGCTCCGGGTTTGGGTTGAATGGCCGGGCGGAAAACGCCAGAACGGTGAAGGGGCGACGATCTCGCTTGAGCTCCCCGATGCGGCTGATATCAAAGTGAACTCATCGAATGGGCACATTACCATTGCCGGACTCTCTGGGCATGCGGAACTGAGAACATCCAATGGGTCGATTAAGATTGATCGCCATGATGGATCGGTGTTTGCGGATACAAGCAACGGGCGGCTTCAGGCAGAGCATGTCAGCGGCGAGATCGAGATGTATTCGTCTAACGGTAGGGTGATTATCACCGATGCGTTTGGACCGATTCGGGCGGAGACATCCAACGGGAAGGTGTATATCTCGACGATGGATGGGAATCCTGGTCCGATTCGGGTTCGGAGTTCGAATGGGCGGATCGATCTTGATCTGGGCGATGGATTCGAGGGGATTCTCAAATGTCAAACAAGCAATGGTAAGCTGATTCTTTCTGATCTCGGAGGCGCGACTTTGATTGAATCTTCGAAGAAGATGATCGAGATTGGGTTTGGAGATTCTGATGAGATGTCAGCGGTCAAAACAAGCAACGGCTCGGTGCGTGTTCGAGGAAGACACACCGAGCCGACGGATGGTTGATCAGGTCTGATTG
The DNA here is from genome assembly GCA_024280755.1 of Planctomycetota bacterium. Taxonomy (GTDB): domain Bacteria; phylum Planctomycetota; class Phycisphaerae; order Phycisphaerales; family UBA1924; genus UBA1924. The sequence goes on along the minus strand of JAJRPN010000032.1, from coordinate 1,590 downwards.
AACGAGATATGATTCAACAGATAGGTTTTTTGAGCAGTGCCTTAGGGTGCTGCTTTTTCTTTGGCGGCCTCGATGAGTGCTTCAACCGCAGGGGGGAAGGCGAAGACCGAATCATCGATTTCGCTGTAGTCTGCTTCGGTGAAGGTGAAGACGAGATCGGCCATGCCTGTTTTTTGGAGCATCTTTGTTGGTTGGAGGTGGCCTCCGAGTTCTTTGTAGTCTTGGAATGTCGTGATGCTCTTGATCTTGCCCATTGGTGTCATGGCCTCGGCTTCAGTTCCGATTAACAGCCCAGACTCGACCGAGTAATACTCGATTGACTCGTCGCCATCGTGATCGACGAGGCGGATTTTATGTGCTGCCTGCTCGTCGAACTGGGTTTCTTCGACATACTCGATAGTCTCGTTGTTCTTGGCGTAGTCGAGTACGGCGAGGAGATTGGCTTGCTCGATCATGTCCTTGGATTCTTCTTCGGGGACCAAGCGTGGGCCGTTCATCGCGTCGGATGCCCACATGATGCCGTCGTTGAGCCCTTGGAGATTCTTGCCCATCATTGGGAAGTCGACTGTGAGCAGTATGCGATCGGGCGATGCGATGTGGAGTACGATCGTGCCGTCGATCCCGGCCATTGGGATGGAGATCGTACCTGTTTGGGTGACGAACTTGATTTTCGAGAGTTTGTCGCGGCCGCCCAGTGCGGTGATGGATGCTTCGATCACTTCGATTGCCTTGGCATCATGATCTGCATTGGTGAGCGTGATGGCTGCCGATGCGGTTGCGGTGAACGGGCTTGCGGGGATGCCCGAGATGGTTGTGAGGGTGAGTGCAACAACTGCTGCTTTGAAGAATGATTTCGAGTTCATGGTGATATCCTTTATGTTTGTCGGTTGAAAAGTTTGTTTGTGAACTGGTTAGATTATTCGTGAGTGGATTGTTGAATCCAGTTGACCGCTGCGTGCTTTGGGGAATCGATCCCGTTGAGCAGGTCTTTTCGGGTGAGGGGGACGATGTGATCGGGGACGACGCCGTCGTGTTCGAGTTCGACTCCTGTTGATGTGACATAGTTTGCGATCGCGTGGATCAAGACATCGCCCGATGGGAGTTTATCCATCCCGGCGGGGAGTGCCATGCCCGCTGAGCGGGTGCCGAAGACACTTGCTCGTTCGAGGGATTGGAGTCCACCAGCGAAGAACTCGGAGGTACTCGCGGTGCCCGAGTCGATTAAGATAGCGATTGGACCCGAAAATGGTTCGATCCGTTCGCCCCAGGTGGTGACAATCACGGGGTTGATATTGAACGAGAGTTCGCTCCCACGCAGGATCATGGTGCCGAGCGAACCTTTTTCGGAGACGAGGAATCGACCGACCGCGGGGGCAAGCCCGGAGATCCCGCCGGTGTTGCCGCGGAGATCGATGATCAAGCCGTCGACATCGCGGAGTTCATAGATTGCTTTTTCGAACTGTGAGATGATGGGCATCATCCAGATATTGAACGAGATGACGCCGATGGTTGTTTGTTGCCCGTTGTTGAGCGTGAAAGTGTTTCTCGACCAATCAAGATGGGTGCTCATTGGGGGGAGGTTGCCGAACT
>JAJRPN010000031.1 GCA_024280755.1 Planctomycetota bacterium | reverse complement strand
GTAGAGACGGTGACATATTTGATGGGGAGCTTGGATTCGTCGAGGATCTCGTCTTGGTGTACACCCATCAGCCCGACTTCGCCGGTGCCGGTGAGGAACATGTCGTAGCCGCCGCCACGCGAGGTTTCGTTGATGTGATACGCCTGATCGCGTCCGCCGGGGAAGAACCCGGTGCCGACCATGGCTTCTTCACGCACAAGCACAGGCACGCTCATGGGGGTAAATCCGTTCTCGTTGATCATGGTGTTGAAGGCGAACTGGAGGATAGCCTGGTGGAGGCGCATGCCATCGCCTTTGAGGATGTAGGATCGCGAGCCTGCGATCTTGACGCCTCGTTGATAATCGACCAGGTCGTGCATCTCGCAGAGTTCGATATGGCTGCGAGGCTTGAACCCTTTGTTGGCTTCGAACGATTTGTCCCAGTCCCAGCCTTCGGGTGCCCAGAGTGAGAGCTGCACATTGTCGTCGGCGGAGGTGCCTACGGGGACATCGCTGTCGGCGGGTTGGGGGATCGAGAGATGGATGGTCGCGATCTCAGGCTCGATCGCGGTGATCTGGGTTTCGAAGGCGTTGATCTCGTCTTTCATCTTTGCGGGTGCTGCTTTGATCTCGTCGATCTCGGCTTGGATTGCAGGCTTATCTTCGTCGCTTGCGCCCTTGAGCTTGCCCATGAGCTGTCCGATCTTTGGGCCGGTCTCTTTAGAGAGCTTTTTTTGGGCTGCTCGGATCGATTCTTGCTGGGTCTGGAGTGCTCGGCGTTGTTCATCGAGTTCGATGAGTTTGGGGATGTCGACAGCGACATTTTTGGCCTTTGAGCCGTCAATGAAGCGTTGTGGATTTTCGCGTAATGCTTTGAGATCGATCATGGCAAGAGTGTAGGTGTTTGAGGACGGATTCATCTGGATCGAAGCATGTTTTCTGCACAGGCTCGTCTGGTGCCGTACTATTGAATGATGCCCGCTGACCCTATCGCTCCAATCTGGCTTGTGCTGCCTTTGGCACTGATTGCTCTTGTTGTGCAGGCGGGGTATCTGATCGCATTGAAGGAACTACCAAAGGGCGTGATGCCTGCGAGCAGAAAGCGGATACGGACTGCGTCGAGTTGGATGAGTATGTTTGCGATTCCGCTGTCGGCGTATGGGTTTGGGTTCGCAACGATGGATGATCCGGGGTTGTTTACGATTGTGTGGATGGTCGTGATCGGTTTGATCACGGGGATCCTCATGCTTGCAGGTTTGGATGCAGTGAACACGCTTCGGCTTCATCGCAAAGCCACGCAAGGGCTCAAGGCCGAGTTCCGCCAATCACTCAAGCTGACGAAACCAATCTTCGAGGATGAAGATGAGTGACACGAGCCCTAAGCCGGGCGATAAGAAGGTGAAGCCTCCGACTCGGATTCCCAACGCGATTTCACGGGTGATGTCGTGGGGGTATGGCCTTGGGATTGGATATCAGAATCGGAAGTTCGATCGTGGTGTCGGCGTGACGAAGCTCGATGTGCCTGTGATTTCCATTGGAAACTTGTCAGCGGGTGGAACGGGCAAGACGCCAATGGTGCATTGGGTTGCCAATGAACTGATCAAGGCGGGCAAGCACCCCGCGATTGCGATGCGTGGATACAAAGCTGCACCCGGCGAGATGGGCGACGAAGAACGCGAGCATCGGCTCGCTCTGCCGGGGATTCCGGTGGTTGCCCAGCCCGATCGGATCGCTGGGCTAGAAAAGTTGTTTGTAAGCGATGAGCAGGTGGATTGTGTGATCTTGGATGATGGATTTCAGCATCGGAAGATCGCGCGGGATGTGGACATTGTGCTGATTGATGCGTCGTCGCCGCCGTATGGGGATGCGTTGTTGCCAAGAGGGTACTTGCGAGATCCCGTTTCGTCATTGGCGCGTGCTGATGCGATTGTGATTACGCATCGGGAGATGGTCAGTGATGAGCAGCTCGCTGATTTGGTGGGATGGCTCAAACGAGAGGTTCCCGATTGTTCGGTTGCAGTTGCTTCGCACCGATGGGAATCTGTCGCGGTGTATTCAAGTGCCTCGACGAGCGAAGGCTGGGATGTTGAGCATGTGGAGTGTGAGCAATTTGAAGGCAAGAAGATTGTCGGCATGTGCGCGATCGGGAACCCCGTGGGTTTCTTTGGACAAATACAAGCCCAAGGCTGGGATCTCGTAGAAGATATTGAGTTGCCAGATCATCATGATCTCGATGATGATGAAGTTGGTTGGCTTTGTGATCTGGCAAATAGGCCTCAGGTCGATGCTCTCTGTATGACGCGCAAAGACTGGGTGAAAGTGCATACTCGCCTTGCCGGGTATACAAATTGTCCAGTTTTGGTGCCTGAGTTGGGGCTGTTTTTCCATTCTGGTCAGACTGAAATCCAAGGTCTAATTTTCAAAATTATGGGCTGATATGCGTTGAATGAATGAATGTGGGGAAACTTACCCAAGATTGCTTGTCGGTGTTGATTATCGGCTGTATAATTGCCTCGCTCTCGCGCCCTATGACTGTGGAGGGATGACCACAGCAACACTGTTTGTGATCGCTTTACTTAAGCGACAGAAACATGCACATAGTGTGCGAAGAGATGAAAATGATCACAGGCGTATGCCTGTGATCGCATGTGTAGACCCTCGTCGTGGGGGAACACGCATGGACGGAAGGACACTCCCAATCGGAGATTGGAGACCAGATGAGGAACACAATGAATAGTTACGCAATCCGCCTCGCGGCAGGACTCGTACTCGGAGCAATGCTCTCCGGGTGTACCAGCACCAACACACGCACAGATGAAGATCTTCAGCATGCAGACACGCCGGCACCTGTCCAGCAAGAAGCACCGCGCAGCTCAAACGCTTGGGGTTACTACTCCCCTCGCTTGGGTGCAGACGAATCGGCATCACGGATGGCATTCCCAACCGGTGATCCAAAGACCAGTGCTTTGCTCGTTCATCAGGTTATGCCAAACGAAGTTCGTAAAGGACAGGACTTTGACTTCGCATACCATGTCACGAACTTGGCCAATGCTGAGCTTCAGAATGTTATGCTTCAGATGGGTTCATCGAGCAACTTGAATATCTCAAGCTCGACCCCATCAGGTTCGGCAAGTGGCGGCACCATGAACTGGGCGATGGGCGATTTCGGCCCAGGCCAGACCAAGGTTATCAACCTCGTCGGCTCAGCCGGTAGTGTTGGTATCGCTTCAGACTGTATCAGCGTTTCATACAACAACTCGTTGTGTGCAACCGTCAATGTTGTTGAACCAGCTTTGGCACTCACCAAGACAGCAACCGCTGCTGCTCTTAAGTGTGACGAGGTGGTTCTCCGCTATGTCGTGAAGAACTCGGGTACTGGTGCTGCAACAAATGTAGTCATCAAGGACTCACTCCCACGCGGTTTGGCGATGTCCAACGGCTCAACTGCTGTGAACATCCCAGTGGGTACACTCGCTGCGGGCGAATCGAAAGCCTTTGAAGTGCGTGCAAACGCATCGACTACAGGTAAGTTCGAAAGCCCCGCATCAGCTTCGGCAGATGGCGACTTGACTGCAAACGCAAGCAAGACCACAACCGTGATCACCGCACCTGAGATGGCAGTTGCTGTTGAATGTGCTGAGTCACAGTTCCTTGGCCGCAACATCACTTACAACCTCTCGATGGAAAACATCGGTAATGGCGTTGCCAACTCGGCAACCGCTTCGGCATCGATCCCATCGGGTGCATCGTTCGTTCGCGCAAGCAACGGCGGCCGCCTTGTCGGTTCAAGCGTCGTTTGGGACTTTGGCGCGATGAACGCCGGGGCATCCAAGAACTTCACTATGGTCGTCGCTGCATCGAACCCAGGTGGATACGCAACAACAATCACCGGCAACGCATCATGTGCTGAGTCGACATCGGATCGTTGTACAACCGAGCTCAAGGGTATTCCTGCGATTCTCCTCGAAGTGGTCGACATTACTGACCCCGTCGAAGTTGGACAGGAAACCACTTATGTGATCACCGTAACCAACCAGGGTACTGCTCCTGACACCGCCATCCAAATCATTGGTACGCTCCCAGGTTCGCAGACATTCGTGTCGGCAACTGGCGCAACCTCTGGTTCGGCTTCGGGTAAGGTTGTCACCTTCGCACCATCAGGGTCTTTGGCTCCTGGTGCACAGATTAGCTGGCGTATTACTGTCCGTGCAAACGCACAGGACGACGCACGCTTTGGTGTTGAAATGACTTCGGCTCGCTTGACCAAGCCGGTTATCGAAACTGAAGCAACCAACCTTTACAAGTAATCTGATCTTGTAAATATTTGAAATCATCAGCACCCCCGAGAAATCGGGGGTGCTGTCTTTTTATAGAGCGGTGTTGATTTCTATTGTGTGAAACTTGGATGAATCACTCGAAAACTTGTGGTTGTTTGCACCTAAATCTCCCCGAACGGGTATATTTATTGAGCCGTGTTTGTATAGGAAAACGCATGAATCCAGAACTGCCCAAAGTGAATGATCCAGAATCGCTGCCGATGGTGGTGCTGGCGAGCGCATCGCCGCGTCGTCGCGCGATGTTTGCAGAGATCGGGATTCGTCATGAGGTGATCCCCGCATCGGTTGACGATGGGGAGTTGGTCGCTGGTGAGGTTGAGCCGATGGAATGGGTCGCGGCGTTGGCGTTCCTCAAGGCATCCTCGTCGGCGGATCTATTCGTACCAAATGAATCACATGGAGATCAAGAAACGCTTGTGATCGGTGCCGACACTGTGTGTGTGCATGATGGCGAGATTCTTGGGCAGCCTGTGGATCGCTCGCATGCCCGTGAAATGATTCTCTCGATGTCACAAGCCGAGCATCGGGTATTGACGGGGGTGGCGATTGTTGATCCGGCAACTGGCAGGCGGGAACTCTTTGTCGATGAATCGATCGTGACAGTTGGCGAGATCCCCGATCATGAGATCGAGATTTATCTCGATTCTGAGCAATGGCGAGGCAAAGCGGGGGCGTACAACATCACCGAACGATTGGCTGCGGGCTGGCCAATCACATTCACAGGGGATGAGACCTCGATTGTTGGATTGCCCATGACACGAACACTTCAACGGGTCGCGCATTTCTTTGTCGACTAGGCGGCTCGTGTCTGTTGGTGATCTTGCGAGAGCACACGCCAGGCATTTCGGCTTGGGAGGAGGAGTTCTTTGGGCACGAACTGTTCGTCATTGAGAAGCTGGATTTTTTCGAGGGTAATGAAGGTCGCGTAGTTTGCGTCTGCTTTGGCATCCCAGAAGGTGTCATCGCCGAGGACGCGATCGTTGTAGAGGTCTTTTAATCGTTCGATGTCGTTGTGATCGAGTCCTTCGTATTGATCGACCCGATGGACGATCGCTTTCGCAGCGACGCGTTGGGAGGTTGGTTTGATGTAGACGATGTCGCCGGGCTCGACTTTGTTGTAGGGTGCGCGTCGATCGGAGCCTAGTCTTGCTTCGACGAGTTTGTGACCTGAGAGGATCGGGCCGATGTATTGCTGGTGGACGATCATCAGGTGGGTTTGTGTTGGGCGATGGGTCATACACCAACTATCGGACGAATCCGCCTCAGGCTTTGGCGATGCTCGAAATGCTTGATGTTTACTCGATTATGAGTTCTTCATTTTTTCGATGGTATTGGTGGTCGAGAGCCCATCGATGAGATCGAGGATGACGACTTGGCCGCCGTTGGCGATCACAAGTTTATGCCCGACAACCGTTTCTATTGAATAATCGCCGCCTTTGACGAGTACATCGGGTTTGATTGCTTCGATGAGCTTGAGGGGGGTGTCTTCGCCGAAGAGGACAACGGAATCCACACATCCGAGGGCGTTGAGGACATGGGCGCGGTGGTTCTGGTTGTTAACGGGTCGCCCTTCGCCTTTGAGTGCGTGGACAGAGTGGTCGTCGTTGATACCCAAGATCAGCATGTCACCGAGTTGGGCGCATCGTTGGAGCAACGACACATGCCCGGCGTGGAGGACATCGAAGCACCCGTTGGTGAAGACGATGTTTTTGTTTGCTTTGCGGGCAGCTTTGACCTGCACCATCACCTCGCTGAGTGTGCGGGCTTTGCCGAGCTTGGCGGTGAACTGGGTGAGGAGATCATCGTGGATTTTCTCGACCGGGATAGGTGCGACTCCAAAGATTTCGACTTCTAAACCCGCAGCCGCGTTTGCAAAGCGAACCGCGTTGATCCAGTCGAGCCCATTGGCACGGGCTGCTGCAAGTGCGGCGAGCATCATATCGCCGGCGCCGGTCACATCGTATACCTCGCGGGCGACGGTTGGCACATGGACCGTCTCTGGATCGTTTGCCTTCACGAAGACCGCGCCTTGTTTGTCGAGGGTGAGGACGACGGTCTCGAAGTTGTTGGCATCGAGGAGCGTGCGGGCGAGGTGTTCGCGGTGTTCCTCGCGTGAGTCTTCGCCGGCTTTGATGCCGGTGGCGAGTTCTGCCTCGGTGCGGTTTGGCGTGATGGCGGTCGCGCCGGCATATCTGGAATAGTCTTTGATCGGTGCCGGGTCAACAAAGATCGGGATGCCCGCGGCTTTGGATCGCTTGATGATCTCTTGGCAGAGCCGGGGCGTGCAGACGCCTTTGTTGTAGTCTTCGATGCAGACAATCTGGGCAGTAGGGAGTGCTTTGTCGAATGTGGCGAGGATTTGATTTTCGATCGCGGTGGAGATCGGTTCGTCGGATTCGAAATCAACCCGAAACATTTTTTGTGCGTGTCGGCCTTGGGCGAGCCCGATGAGGTTTCGTTTGACGGTGGTTGGGCGGGAGGCGTCGGCGATGATGCCGGTGGTATCAACGGCTTCTTTGTTGAGCGCGTCGGTGAGCAGGGTTGCTTCTGGATCGTTGCCGACGACACCGAGTGCGATGACTTGGGCGCCGAGTGCGATGAGATCGAGCGAGAGGTTTGCGCTGCCACCGGGGTTGTTTTCTTGCTTGGTGACTTTGAGGACTGGGACAGGTGCATCTGGGGAGAGGCGTGTTGCTTCGCCCGAGAGGAGTTGGTCGAGCATGAAATCGCCGACAACGATGGCTTTGAATGATTTCCAATCTGCGAGAGCGGCGAGTAAGTGGTCCATACTGAATTGTAGGTCTCAGTGATCAGAAATGATGGGCAAAAGAAAAACCCGCCAATAGCGGGTTATTTTTTTGCTTGAATCAGGCCGAGTTATTCAGCTACAGCATGGCTTGGTGCAGTCTGTGCCGCAGGCAGCTTTTTTGGCTTCGGATGGGCATCCAGCAGCCTTGGTTGCTTTGGTTGCGCATGCTCCTGTTTTCTTAGGGCAGTTTGGTTTTTCGCAGGTGCTTGGATCACAGTTTGCAACATCTTCGCAGAGTGCAGTGGTGTCACATGCTTGGGCATCGTAGTCACGAGTCTCTGTGGATGAGCAGCCGACCATGAGGGCGGAAAGTGCGATGACGCTAAAAAGTGCGATCTTCTTCATTTTGAAAAACTCCATTGGGTCTGTTATTTGGTGTGAACAACATGTCCACGGATTGTGGACATTGACTCATACTATTTCATATTCTGAGTCAAAAAGCAAGTTTATTCGGATAACTTAGGCGCCGATTTTTCGAGTAAATCGGGTCGTCGATCTTTGGTTCGTTGAATTCGTTGTTCGAGACGCCATTTTGCGACGGCGTCATGGTTGCCGCTGGTGAGGACTGCTGGGACTTCGACTCCCTCCCAAACTCTCGGACGGGTGAAATGCGGACAATCCAGCAGTTTCGTGCCCTGCGGTATGTTGAGTTGCTTGAGAATCTTAGGATTGATCTCTGAGCCGTCGGAGTTGGTGGTTTGGGCGATTGAGAATGAATCTTCTATTGCCGAATCTGCGTGCCCCAATGCACCGGGGTGAACACGAGCGATGGCATCGATGAGGACAAGGGCGGCGAGTTCGCCCCCTGAGAGGATGTAATCACCAATGGAGATTTCGAGCGGGGTAAGTTTTTCGATCACCCGTTCGTCGATGCCCTCGTAATGCCCTGCGATCATGAGCAATCGTGATTTTTGCGCGAGTTCGCAGACGAGTTCTTGTGTCAGGGGCACGCCTTGGGGGGTGAGCAAGATTCGGAGTGGTGCTCGCTCGTCCATCGCCTCGACGGCTTGGACAGCATCCCAAACAGGTTGGCAGGACATCACCATGCCTGGGCCGCCACCAAATGGGCGATCGTCGGTTTTGGTGTGTTTATTGGTGGTATAGGCTCGGATGTCGGTCGCATGAATCGAGATCAACCCGGCATCTTGGACGCGTTTAGGGATCGAGACTCCGAGTGCAGCGGGGGACTGGGAGCTGAACATTTCGGGGAATGTGGTGAGGATGTCGATCCGTTGGGCAGGCATGGGGGATGATAGTCGGATTTGAGCCGAGAAAAGGCTGCAAACCGTGCTTGGCGAGTGGATTGTGGGGGGTGAGGAGCGAATCATAGAGACCCGGCAAATACAGACAGGGCCAATCGTTGGACCAGTCGTGGGAAAAGCTGATGCGATGTCAGATGCTATGTCATTTGAGATTGTCTTGGTGTGCCGGTGTCACCACCCGTTTGATTTGAACGGGCTTTGAAAAGGAGAACCACTATGGTTCGTATCCGCATGCAGCGTCTTGGACGCACTCACCGCCCGTTCTACCGTATCAACGCAATCGATCAGCGCACCCGCCGAAACGGTCGCGTGCTCGAAGCGCTTGGTCACTATGACCCAATGGTCAAGGACGAGGACAAGCAGATCGTATTGAAGGTTGAAAAAATCAAGGCATGGCTCGCCAAAGGCGCTCAGCCATCGGACACTGTCCGTGACATGCTCGGGCGCGAAGGTCTTCTCGAAGGCGAGATGAAAGCGCAATGGCTCGCAGATCGTGCACACGCATTGAATGTTGGCAAGTGTAAAACAGCGCTCAAGACTGTCGAAGCAGCCGCCGCAGCAATCGATAAGATGGCTGAAGGATCAGACGCTGATCTGACTGCGTTTGGCAACACCGCCAAGCGTGTGCTCAACATGGTCAAGAAGACCGTTGGTCCTGCTCGTGTCGAAGCTGCTGAAGGCTTTGCTGCTGAAGCAACCAAAGCACTTGATGCAGCAACCAAGGCTGACGCATCTGCCAAGCCAGAGCCAGAGCCAGAACCGGCAACTGAAGAAGCTGCTGAGTAAGTTGTGTAAGATTTGATATTAAAAACGCCCACCTTTGAGTGGGCGTTTTTTTATGGTCTGTGCTTGGAGGAGTGTGACGGATTGGTTCTCGATATACACATTTTTATCACCTCCCCCGGGCCTCCGGGGGAGGTGGCTGCGCAGCAGACGGAGGGGGTCTTGAAGAAGGCAATGGGGAATGGGGAAGAGAAGACCCCCTCCGTCTCACTTCGTTCGACACCTCCCCCGGAAGCCCGGGGGAGGCGAAAGAGGGGAGATTGAGCCTTCTAGAAGCGGTCTATCGCCAGTCGATGACGATCTTGCCGAACTGTTCGCCGGCTTCGAGGCGTTCGTACGCCTGGGTGCATTCTTCTGGTTTGAACACCTTATCAACTATCGGCGAGAGTTTGCCAGCATTGAACAACGCGACGACTTCTTTGAACTCGTCGTTGGTGCCCATGGTTGAGCCGAGGATTTTGAGCTGGTTCCAGAAGATGCGTGCGAGATCGGTCTTGGCATCTGGGCCGGTGGTGCAGCCGGGGGTGACATAGGTGCCGCCACGGGCGAGGGCTTTGATGCAGTTGAGGTGAGCAACCTTGCCAACAGAATCGACCGCCATGTCTACGCCGCGTTTGTTGGTCCATGTGCGCACATCGCGCGACCAATCTTGGCCTTCGTCAAGGATGGCATGATCGGCACCGAGTTCGATCGCTTTGTCGAGCTTCCATTGATGGCGTGAGGTGACGGCAACCTTGCAACCCATGTGTTTGGCGATCGCGAGGGCGGAGGTTGCGACGCCGCCACCGATGCCGGTGATGAGGACGGTTTGTCCTGGGCGGAGATCAGCTTTGGTGATCATCATGGAGTAGGCGGTGAGGGCGCACAATCCGAAGGCTGCCGCTTGGATAGGGTCGGCATCGTCGGCAAGGCTGGCAAGGTTTTCGACTGGGCATGCGAACATCTCGGCGTGGGCACCGAAGTGGTGCTCGCCGATGAGTTCGTAGTTGGGGCACATGCTCGATGCGGGCGGGTCGTTTGGATGGACGCGATCGGGGACGACAATGGCAGCGTTGTAGATGACTTTTTTGCCGATCCATGCTTCGTCGACATCTTTGCCGACCGCGACGACCTCGCCGCAGCCATCGCAGCCTGAAACGCGGGGGTATTCGAGGTTGAGTCCGGGGACTCCTCGCCCGACCCAGAGATCCATATGATTGAATGCGGAGGCGTGCGTGCGGATAATCGCTTCGCCCGGGCGGGCCGAGAGGAGATCAATCCAATCGGATTGAAGGGTGATGTTTGGGGAGACTGGGTTGCCTTGCTTGGTGACGACGATTGCTTTCATGTGGGGAGTGTAGGGCGTCTATTTTGGTGTTGAGGGTGATTTTGTAGGTGATGAAATCCTCGACATTTGGGGTTGGCGGGTCTATCGTTGCCGTCCCAGCGCGGGTATCCGTGCGGAGATCAAGGATTTACGACTATGGACACCCAGAAACTCATCGAATCGATCAACAACGAATCACTCAAATCGGATATTCCCCGCTTTGATGTTGGCGACACTATTAATGTACACATCCGTATCGTCGAAGGCGAGAAGGAACGCGTGCAGGTTTATCAGGGCACAGTGATCCTTCGCAAGGGCCGTGGCATTGATGAGAACATCACCGTCCGCCGCATGGTTGGCGAAATCGGTGTTGAAAAGACCTGGCCAATCAACTCGCCATTGATCGCAAAGTTTGAAGTTATTCGCCGTGGCGATGCTCGTCGTGCGAAGCTTTACTTCTTGCGTGATCGCGTTGGTAAGTCCCGTCGTCTTCGTGATCGCCGACGCGGCATGAAGCATATCGAAGGCATGACGACCGTTCATCGCTAAGCGTGCATGAATACAGATTGAAACTGACAAGCCTCCGCATGGAGGCTTGTTTTTTGATGTTTGGCTTTGGTGTTACGAGCCGTGACTGTAAGGGAGTGGTCTTGGTGATCGTTCAAGATAAGACCACTCCCTTACGGTCGTGGCTCGTTGGGGAGATTTAGATCAGCTTGATGTCGTTGAGTGCTGGGAATGCCATTCGCCAGTCGATGACTTCTTGCGGATTGATCTCTACGCTTACTACTGTTTCTTCGTCGCCGAGTTCAGCGATGACTTTGCCCTTTGGATCGACGACGATCGAGTTGCCCGGGTAGCTCAGGTGCGGGTCGTTGCCGGTGCGGTTGGCTGCGATGATATAGGCTTGGTTCTCGATGGCCCTTGCAATGCAGAGGGTTCGCCAATGTTCGATTCTTGCTGTCGGCCAGTTGGCCCCCATGACAAATGCTTGGGCGCCGTGATGGAGCCCCATGCGGAAGAGTTCGGGGAAGCGCAGGTCATAGCAGATTGTTGGGACGACGGTGAGGGCTTGGTCGCCCGAGACCCACTGATAGCATTTGAGTTCATTGCCGGCGGCATAGGTTTCGCCTTCGCGTCCAAGCGAGAACGGATGAAACTTGGCATATTCGCAGGTTGGGGAGGATTGCCCGGGCGTGGTGATGGTGGCGCAGTTGTGGAGTTTGCCCGAGTCTGGATCGGGGACGGCGCGTGAGCCGTGGATTGTGCAGTTTGTTTTGTCTGCGAGTTCTTGAAGGAATACACGCGTGGTGCCTGCGGCGTCTGATGCGATTTGTGCGTTGAGTGTGAAGCCAACATCAAAGAGTTCTGGGAGAACGATGAGGTCGTTGGGGGAGATCGTCGCGGCTTCGAGCAGTTCATTCACGCGTTGGTAGTTTGCGGATTTGTCTTCCCAAGCGATATTGAGCTGGATGATATGTGCTTGCATAGTGGTGAGTATAGAAGCTCCGTCGTCTGTGTGCTGTGCATAGGGCAACAGATGATGTAGTCGATTCGTTCGATAAAAAATATACTTGCTTGTGGAGAGAGTTGGGCGAGATGGTCGAAGGTTGACAGGTGCAGTAGAGTCTGCTACACTCGCAGCACAGGAATGTACTTCATGAATATGACACTGAAACAGTTCAAATCCAAACAGAGCAAAGGCATCAAACATGCCCGGGCGATTGTATTGGCTTTGAATGGTTGGGTGTAAGTACTTAATCTGAAGAGAGTCGATGATCAAAGCCTTGGGTATGAAACCCGAGGCTTTTTTTCTGCGTGCATTTCTCGAAAAGGAGAATCGAACAGATATGACAAATAAGCATGCTCGAAAGGGGATGTTTTTCAGAGATCATCACGAGGGTGTTGCTTTGTGTTCTCCAGAAGCACCCGAGTGGGGTTTGGGGCCGATGGTGGCATGGTGCGTCAGTTCGCATCGTGCGCCATCGGCATTTTTGCTATCGGGGATGGTTGATGTTTTTTGATGTGAATGGACGATATGGTCGGTAGATACGAGTCTTTTCATCCTTGGAGTAGCTGATGTCATCAGAGTTGGTCGAGCCGGATTCACAAAGGGAAGCTGAGGGGGTGTTGGACATCCGGGCGATTCGTGAAGGAATTTTGCGGGCAAATCTCGCTCGGCTTTGTCCTGATGCTCAACCGAGTGAGGCTCAGATTGAAGCTTGGCGTGAGGCGACGAATTTTTCTGAATGGTTTCAGGCGGATGATGGATTGATTTATCGTTGCAATGAGGCGATGAGTCGGGACACGCGGCGTGCGCATGAACTGGCTGTCGAGCCTTTGGTTGATGATCTTGAGTCGAGATGTCAAAGTTCGATTTTGCTTGAGGGTATCGATCCTCCCTGGACGCTCAAAGGGATGATTGATCTTCATGCGCCCAATGATTATCCAAATTTTCGCCAGCGTGTGCTTGTGTTGCAGGCGGATTGGAATGAGTTTCTTGATGGTTTGTCCTATGTAGATCTTGGCGAAGGGCTTAGAGATGAACGATTCCAGTGGTTTGTAGGCGATGGGGCATCACAGCGGCTGTTGGGTTGGGTGGGCGATCGGATTGAAGATGCCCCGCCTGCGATGGCGATTCAAAACCCAATGATTAAGGTAAAGACGACGCCAGACGGAGCCGCTTTGATGCAGAAGATTGATTCGCTCTGGCTCAAGAACATGGAAGAGTTTGTGCACAAAAATCAAAGCCGTCCGGTGAGAAATAAGGCTTGGTGGAAGTTGCGTTATGAACAGGCCGGCAAAGAGCAAGACCCATTACGGGTGTTGATTCCAACCGCGAGGCACTCAACCTATCTTAAGTATTCAGCAGCGGATCTTGCCCAAGCGTTTGAGCAACTTGGTTGTATTTGTAAGATTCAGATAGAAGATGATGATTCTGTGATTCCAACGAGCGCGACGCATTTGCGAACGATCCATGAGTTCGATCCTGATTTTATTGTGTCGATCAACTATCCGCGGTGCTTGCTTGGTGAGCATGTGCCCAAAGATATTCCGTATATGTGTTGGGTGCAAGATGCGATGCCGCATTTATTTGACAGCTCGGTTGGTGAGTCGATTGGCGAAATGGACTTTGTTGTTGGGATGGTCAAGCCAGAGCTGATCGATTTGTTTGGTTATCCTGCGGAGCAGACCCGATGGATGCCGATGGTGGCGTCGAGATCGAAGTTTGGGCATGAACCGATTGATGAGGGATTTGATTCTGAAATCGCGTGGGTGACGCACCAGAGCGAGCATCCAGATTTGTTTCGAGATCGGCTTGTTGGGAATATGAAAGTGAATGCTCCGGCTGCTGCGAAGACATTCGCCAAGTTGCTCGATGATGTTGAGCAGTTGGTACGGACGATTACAACTCAGAACCTGCGTACAAACATTGACTCGTTAATCGATCGAGCGTTCTTCCCCGGTGGGGTTCCCGAGGGGGCGGGGGCGATTCGGGCGAGCATGCACAATGAAATGGTGAATCCGTTTGCTGAGCGTGTGTATCGTCACCAAACAGCGCAGTGGGTAGCGGACATCGCCATGCGTCGGGGGTGGAGGTTCAAGATATATGGGAAGGGCTGGGAGAAGCATCCGCAGCTTGCCGAGTTTGCAGCGGGTCCACTTGAACATGGCGATGAACTCGGTGCGTGCTATCGCAACTCGGTGGTGCAACTTCATGCGTCGATCAATCAGATGACGCATCAACGGGTGAGTGAATGTTTGTTGTCTGGTGGGCTGCCGTTGTGTCGGGCGATTAGCAACTCGTTTGGATATGCACACTCGATGGTGTGTGTGAATACGGATCTTGGGTATGATCAAGATTTGATGACGCAAGGTGTGAGTACGCCCTGGTCTGTTGAGATTGATTCATGCCCTCAGGCGAGTGAACTTATTGAACATCTGCGTCGGCTTGAGATTTGTGACGAGCAGCTTTATGCTGACGGGAAAATGAAGTGGTCTGACGAATCGCTTACTCTAGCGCGTGAAAGACTGAGTATTTCTGAGCAGCGAGATGCGGCTGAAATGGTCGTGTCCATGTCGGATCTCTACTTTACAAATGAATCCCAACTCGAAATGATCATCGAGCGGGCGATTGGTGATAAGGCTGCTCGTAATCAACGCATACGCAAAGGCGTAGAGCACATGCCCAAGGCATTGACCACCGATGGGATAGCCGAGCGTATGCTCAAGATGATTCAGGACAAGCTCACTCAGGATTGATCTGGTGGGTAGAGGCGATGAAGCTTGAGGCTATTGGATTCGAGTGCGGCTCGCTTTGACCATATTGTATTTTCGTAGATCCAACTGCTAATGACGAGATCGGTTGCGTCGAGGTTCGGGATCATCTCTGGTGTGTAGATTGGGTAGCCGAGAAGATGTGTGCCGACTTTGCTTGGGTTGTCGTCGATGATGCCGATGATGTTGGCCGGCGAGCTTTGGATGCTGTGGGCGATGTCTTTGGTGTGTTGCCCTGAGCAATAAATGAGCGTGTTTTTTCCTGTGAGTGTGTTGAGCTTCGTTGTCATGCGTTGGGCGGCATCTGGAGGGGTTGAGCCGTCGAGTTCTCCATCTGGAGCGCTGTATGAAGCACGCAAATGATTCGGCCACGATCGATCAGGTTGAGCGGTAACATGCTCGATGAGGGATTCGAGGTTGTCGACATGGGTGTCGATGCTGTGATTGTTGCAGACATAGGCATACGCCTTGCGAGTCATCGTTTGGGTGTCCATACATTGGGTAGACACGATGGCATCGCACATCCGTTGGGCGATCTTTTCGACGGGAGTATCCCAGTGAGCATCGATACAGATTCCGGTTTGGCCATCGATGATTGCATCGGTTGCGCCGGATTGAACCTTGGTCACGATCGGAAGGCACCCGGCAGCGAGTGCTTCGAGCATGGCAACGCTTTGCCCTTCGAATCTTGATGGGAGCACCCAGAGATCTGCCCAACGGAGATGGTTACTTATTTCATCTGGAGGCACAGGGCCGAGGAAGTTGAAGTTTGGGACAGATCTGGCAGCACGCTCGATGGATTCTGTCTCTGGGCCGTCGCCGACGACACGAAGTTTGAAGTCAATGTTTCTTTTGTTGAGTTCCTTGGCGAGGTGGGGGAGAGTGCTGATTCGTTTCTGATGTTCTTCAATGCGCCCTGTATAGAGGATTCTTGTTGGGCGATTTCGTGTTGACTCACGAGATGAATATGTGGATGGGATATCGACACAGTAGGGGATATGGAAAATATCGCTCGATCGTTGTGGGATCGCTTGCCTTGTTTTGGAAGCAAGCTCTGTGCTGACAGGGACAATGGTATGAAGGATTGGCTCGTATCTTCTTGCAAGCGCGAGGTCATATTCGTTATCAGAATGAATCCAGCATGCCATGCGGATGAGATGAGGGTGGGTTTGGGTGAGCATGGCAATAGTGCCGTAGCAGTCGCCGTGAGCGTTTGGAGAGACAACAACCGGGCGGTTGGTGATTGCGTGCATCGCTTTGATTGCATCGAGATAGATCTTGGCGAGATGCTCTAGATCGCCATTGAGTTGGTCTATTGGAGTTGCGTTTTCGACGGTCGCCACAACAGAGGGCTTGAGAAATGATGGGACAGATTCGCCGGGGGCAAGATGCACAAGCAAGCCTGCGGGGATTGATTTTTTGCGGAGCCCGTCTACGGCTCTTGCTGCCCATGTGGTGATGCCGCTGACTTGGAGATTTGTAGGGAGAATAATGAGCATCATGGGCCTTGGTGTGCTGTGTGTGAGGGGCCAAGTGTTGAAAGTATATCCGTTTGCGGAATCATGCACAAGAGGTCTGATCGACTCTACAATCGGTACCGATGAAACTCAGTGTACTCATTCCAACTTATCGTCGACCAGAAGCCATCAATACCTGCCTCGCGTTGCTCGCCAAACAGAGTTATCGCGGGCCGATTGAGATCATCGTTGGTCTCGATGGCGATGAAGATGCAACACCTGAGCCACGGGTTCCACAATGCCTCAAAGAGCATACGAAGCTCGTACGATTTGCGAAGGTCGGGCTGTTGAGTATTCGCAAGGCGATGCTCGAACAAGCCCAAGGCGAGATCGTGCTTTCGATCAACGATGATTCTTATGCAGATTCAGAGCTGTTTGAAGCTCACATGGATCTGCATCAATCAGGGAGTGCAAAGGTTGTCTCTGGTGTGTCAACATGGAAACTAGTTGATACACCAAGCCTATTTGATTTGATCCTCCAGCAATCCAATCTGCTCTTTTTTCAACCTGGGCCTGCAACGCGCCCGGCATTGACGGACTATCGCAACTGCTTTGGGCTCAATATGTCTTTCCCAAAGAAGCTTGCACTTGAGGTCGGTGGCTTTCCTGAGATGCCCGGTTGTTATGGGTATGAGGATATCGAGATTGCATATCGGCTTGAGCAAGCAGGGGCAGAGTTGTGGTATGCCCCTGGCGCGAAGATCGTGCATGATCACCGATACTGCCCAAGGGATGTGCTTCGTCGAGAGTATTTGTTGGGGCGATCGGCTTACGGATTCGCTAAGCTAAATCCTGCATTTGCGATGGAGTTGTTTCGCCTGGATATCAGTTCGGCGGAGATCCAAGGTTATTTTTCGCAAGCACTCGACTTTGAATATCGTGATGCGGTTCGGGTTGAAGAATCGTTTCTTGCATTGAGCGAGATGAGCCCAGAAGGGCACGACTTTGACGATCGACAAACGCAGAGGCTCTTCGAAGAACATTGGGTTCTGCTCAAGCGATACCTGTGGCGGTGGGGTGTGCTTGATGCCGCCAACGGCGTGGAATCGAGATGGTCGTTGGTGCAGGAATTAGGCTCTCCGCCGGTTGTTATCGGCTAGGTCGTGTCTGACGGCTCTCTCCGGGTGGCCCGAAGGAGGATTCTTATCCTCCTTCGGGGTCAGAAACTCTTGTTATTTAACGCGAAGGAGCCGAAGACGGCTCCGACGGGGTACCCAGAGAAGAGAAAGCCGAGCCGTCAGGCACGGCCTAGTTGCGCTACGGGCAGCCGTCGGCGAATATTTGTAGGTATGTGGAAACATCGAAGAAGTTCCAGAGGCCATCGTTGTTGATATCAGCACTTGGGTCCATCGCTCCAAAGTCTGCTAAGAAATCACTGATATCAAAGAAGTCTATGGATAGATCCCCTGTTCGCTCTGCGGCGCATTGGGCGATGAATGTTGCGGGATCGGTCAGGGCAACGCCCATTGGGTTATAGACCGCAGCGTGCCATTGGTATCGATGCCCTGGGAGAAGTTGGAGTTGGGCGGTGGTAATGGTCAGCGTGCCGCCGGTGATATTGTCGGCGCGGAACACTGGAGGCTGGTTGGTGCCTTGCCTTGGGACGATATTGATTGTCGTGCCAAGGTCGTAGATGAGGATATCTGAAGAGGTTGTGCCAGATTGGGGAACCCAGTTGAGATGGAGTGGGAGTGCAGGGTCTTCTACATGGTCGCTGGTAGGATCTGTGATTACTGGTATGTCAACTTGCATGAAATCGCCAGCATCAATCGTATAGCCCATGACATCGAATGCGCGGATGTCAGCAGGTTGGAGATAGCTTGTGCCAACTATGTCACTTCCGCCTGCGGCAGTGGGGTCCATTATGCCGATGTAAAAATCGTTTGGGAAAAAATAGGTGTTAGGATCTGGAAAACTTAAAAGATCATCTTTCCAATGGCTTGACTGACGAGCATCACCGCCGAAAGTAGTACCCCTTGATAATCCCAGAGCCCAAAGCGTGGAGTTCAGTTGTAACGCTGCATTTGCTTCTTCAAGATGACGCAATTCTCGGCGTTGCCCAGAGAACTCATTCGGAGAAACCCCGCCAAGCCCAGCATTCATACGAAAAATATCCCACACCGTAATCGCGTCCTCAAAAATATTATTCAATATTTCCACATGTGAAGTAAATCCGAGATGGTGTCCAAGTTCGTGAATCAATGTTCCTGTAAGATCAGTGCCGGAAATCCCATCAGACGGATCGGGGTCTAGGCCTGGGAAATCGGCATTCATTTTAATCTGCAAATTTAGATTATTGCCTGCGCCGATTAGCTTTGTTCGGAGTGGCCAAGTTATTTTGATCGCATTTGTATTGTCTGTTGCGTTTCCTGGACGAGCATATCCAATAGAGTTCCCGAGTGGAAAACTGTTATAGAGACCGTTCTCAAAGAAGTCTGTATCTTGCGAGTTTGCTGCATAGGTATTGAGGATTCCATTGCGAATAAAACTGTATCCTTGCGTACTATGAATAACCTCTGCGAACGCGATTGTATTTAATGCATCCTTTGAATCGTCATAACCATCGTTTATCCATGAGAACTCAAATACGGCAAAGATCACATCATCCTTCAGTAGCTCTCTATAACTATCGACGGCATTGGTAATGCTTCGAGCGATCACTGATTCTGGCATGCCTAAAGGTGCGCCAGAGTGATTGTATACTACAATTAAACTAGATCCGCCGCGATTATGATTTGCTGGATTGGAAGGAACCGCGTCATAGATCAGTGCGTTTTCTGATCCCGGAATTTTGTGTCTCCAAATGCGACCCGCTGGTCCATGAATCACTGACCATGTATACATCTCCACTTCATAGGTTCCATCAGATTGTCGCACCACTGCTCCGGGATAGTCCATGTAGTGAAACCCGCTCTCGCTGATCCCTCGATAAGTTGCGCCCGGAACAAGACTTCCGTCAGATTGTTCGGTAAAAACTGGAACATTGTCTGGATGCAGGATCGAGTTGCCATTTGTGGTCGGTACATTCTGGATGAGTTCAGCAGTCCCGTTCGTGCGAACAACTACTCTGTTTGGTTGTGCGATTAGGATGCTGGGAAAGAATGCTAATGCTGCTAGTGCGAGACATTTCATAAAAAGTTCCTATCTGGTGATGTGGTGATATGCTCCATCAATTTGGAACAAATAAACAGGATATGGTGGTGAAAACCCCGCGTTTATACGAGTCTGCACCACCACGCGTTTATCTCGATTCAAAATATTTGGAAGAGTTGTTGGAGCCCGATACATACGCCATTTAGAATCTTTGTATTGAACCCAATATGGCCCTCGCCAGAGCGGTTTTGATTTGTGACCCATGTTGTAGTCATACGCACTTAATCGCGGAATCAACCCTTCGTGCCGCTCACCATCAATGAGTGTGATAAAACCCAGTGTATCTGGGTACACGGGTGTTTCGTCTTGAGGCACGGCCTCTGTTTCGACATGAAAATTGTCCAAGGCACGGTCGTAAATCACTACGATTGGAATGGTCTGTTGCGTCGCGCAGCCTACGAGTAGGTGTATTCCGAGGATGTACAGCGGGAGGCAACAGCGGCTGAGGAAAGTGTGTTTCATTTTGTTTTCCTTACTGGCTAGATTCAAAGGAGAAGCGAACATGCTCAATGTGGATGAAATACACAGGGTACACGGACGAATCGCTGTTGTATATATGCACTGTGTGCATAAGAGATGTCTCGGGTTCTTGTTCTTTTGAAATCATAGCTTTCTTTCTCTCTACATGCCATTCTGTATCCTTTGTGTCTTTTCGATAGACAATAACTGGTGCAGCCCAAAGACGCACAAACTTTCGCCCATTTTTTTCGTAGCGCGTGGGTGGTGGAACTAAACCTCCACGCCGCTCGCCGTCAATGAGTGTGGTAAAACCCAGCCTATCCAGATACACGGGTGTTTCGCCTTCGGGCACCTCGATAACCTCGACATGAAACTTGTCGAGAGCACGGTCGTAAATCACTGCGGTGGGAACGGTTATGGTGGAAGGCGGTGGATTGTTGTTTGTCTGTTGCGTCGCGCAGCCTGCGAGTAGGTGTATTCCGATGATGTACAGCGGGAGGCAACAGCGGCTGAGGAAAGTGCGTTTCATTTTGGTATCCTACCGGATATAAATGAACGACGCAATCCCCCCTGTTTGGGTGTACTGTGTGTTTTTATGTAGATACAAGATGTTCAGGTAGTCATAATGTTGGTTGTAACAGGAGTGTGTGTTGTATTGTTGAACAGAAATGAGCCTGGAGGGACTCGAACCCTCATGGGTTTTACCCCGGCGGATTTTAAGTCCGCTGCGTCTACCAATTCCGCCACAGGCTCGTGGTGCGATTTCCGGATTTGGGAAATCGTGCTGGGATTCTATCCTATTTATAGCCGAGGGGAATGCCGGGTGAACAATTCATCTGCCGATGGTGTATCTGAGGTAGATTCGGGTAGAAATGTGGGTTTATACGGACCGAGTCAAAGTCTGGGGTGGCAATCTTCGATGGAGAGGCAAGAATGAGCCAGGTCGTTTTCGCAGATCCAAAATCAGATCAACACACGAGAAGTTTCGCAAGGGAGCAACGCCATGTCAACGGGTGATCCTCACGGAGAAGCGGTAGCTGCATCATCAAGATGGCAGTCTTTGAGCGCAGGGCTTGATTCATCGCACAAACGGATCGACGAGATCTTTGCGTGCGATGTCTTTGATCAGCGCAAGATGCGCGAGCGGCTGCCTAAGAACCCATTTCAGGCGGTGATGAACACTATCGAAAGCAAAGGCAAGCTCTCGACGGATGACGCCGAGGTTATCGCGACAGCGATGAAGGACTGGGCAATCGAACGCGGTTCGACCCATTACACGCATTGGTTCCAGCCTATGACTGGGCTGACGGCGGAGAAGCACGATTCACTCGTCACGCCCGACGGCAGCGGGGGGGTGGTGTATCGTTTGTCGGGATCGAACCTGATCCAGGGCGAGCCTGATGCGTCGAGTTTTCCATCGGGTGGGTTGCGTGCGACCTTTGAGGCCCGTGGATATACCGCGTGGGACCCGACATCGCCGGCGTTTATTGTGCGAGGGAAGAACTATGCGACGCTGTGTATTCCGACAGCGTTTGTGAGTTGGAACGGCGAGGCTCTTGATAAGAAGACGCCTTTGTTGCGGTCGATTGATGCGCTCGAAAAACAGGCGATGCGGATTCTCAAGATATTCGGGACAGATTTCGGCGTGCACTCTGTGGGTTCGACGCTTGGGGCCGAGCAGGAGTATTTTTTGGTCGATCGCAACTTGTACTTTGCGCGTCCAGACTTGGTGAGCTGTGGTCGGACCCTCTTTGGGCTTGTGCCTCCAAAGCATCAGCAACTCGATGATCATTACTTCGGTTCCATTCCGCCACGGGTCAACGCGTTTATGGCCGAGTTCGAGGAAGAACTCTTCAAACTCGGCGTCCCCGTGCAAACGCGCCATAATGAGGTCGCGCCTGGACAGTATGAGATCGCACCGTTGTTTGAATCAACCAATATCGCATGTGATCATCAGGCGATCTTGATGGAAACGCTTAAGAAGGTCGCTGGACGATTCGGGTTCTTTGCGTGTTTGCACGAGAAACCGTTTGCTGGTGTCAATGGTTCGGGCAAGCATAACAACTGGGCGCTCTCGACCGATACCGGCGTGAATCTGCTTGATCCACAGAATGAAACACATACGAACACGCAGTTTATGACTTTCTTGTGCGCGGTGATCCGGGCGGTGCATATTCATGGTGATCTGCTTCGGGCAACCATCGCGGGCGCGTCGAACGATCATCGGCTTGGTGCCAACGAAGCGCCGCCTGCGATTATTTCGATCTTCCTTGGCGATATGCTCACAGATTTGATCGATCAGCTTGAATCAGGGAAACCCAATCGGACACTCAAAGGCGGCGAGCTCGATCTTGGTGCGAGAACACTGCCCGCGCTCAAACGAGATTCGGGGGATCGTAACCGGACAAGCCCGTTTGCGTTTACTGGCAATCGGTTCGAGTTTCGTGCGGTGGGATCGACTGCTTCTGTCGCGTGGCCCAACACCGTGATCAATACGATTGTGGCGGAGAGCTTGGATTACATCGCTACGAATATATAGAAGTCGGTAGGTGATGATACGACCTCTGAGAAGCGGGATCAGCTTGTGCGCAAGGTGCTTGCGGGATTGATCAAAGAGCATAAGGCGATCATTTTTAATGGCGATAACTATGCAGCGGACTGGCAGGTCGAGGCGGTCGAGCGTGGGTTACCAAACTTGAAGACGACCGCCGATGCGCTTCCTGCATTGCAGAGTTCGAAGGTGAAGACACTTTTTAAGAAGTACAAGGTACTTTCAAATACTGAACTCGAGAGCCGATCGGAGATCTTTGCGGAGAAGTACATCACTGAGATTTCGATCGAAGCCGAGCAGATGGCGGCGATGGCGAGGACGATGATCATGCCCGCAGCGATCAAGCATCAGCGGAATATCGCGGAGGCCGTGGGAGCGACGGAGGGCGTCGGGGTCGATTCAAGCGTGTTACGCGGCGAGTTAGAGGACATTGTCGAGATGGTCTGTGTGTTGAAGGATCGCATTGAGTCGCTCGAACAGGTCCGAATAATTGCTGACGGGCAGGCGATGATGCAGTGCGAGTATTGCCGAGATCAGATTGTACCTGCGATGGAATCGCTCCGGGAGATTGGCGATCGGCTCGAAGCCCATGTCGAGGCGGAGCTTTGGCCGATGCCTGTGTATAGCCAGTTGTTGACATTGCGATAGAGCCGATGATTTCAGATAAACCAGTAAAAAGCCACCGCAATCGGGTGGCTTTTTATCGTGGAGCCATGCAGGAAAACACTATTCTTGGTCTATTTTGCTTGTCAGAGTGGTTGATTCGCAGAAATCCTGTACAGCTACAAAAGTTGGAGGCGTGGAGCGTCGATCCTTGATTCGATACCTACCAACATCAGGAAATGCCAAAGGGCATTGAAACGGAGTCAGCATCATGAGCAAGGAAAAAGGAAAGTTCAACTTCTCGTTTGGACTATCAACCAAGATCATCGCGATCACTTTTACGATTCTCGTCGCAGTCGTCGCGGTTAACTATGTCGTTTTCTTAAAGGGCTATCGCACCGATATGGAACAGTCGTACATCGGGCGTGCGTCGGCGTTTACCGCTGTTGCAGATGCAGCAAAGAACTCTGCTTCAACGAAGTTCATTAATAATGAAATCAATACAGACAAGCTCCTTGAAGAAGCATACGAGCAGATCGACAATGGCACGCACTACTCGGACACACGCTACTACGCGTCAGTTCCAGTTGTCGTTGGGTGGGATGCAGGCATTGTAGCTGCTGAAAAAGAGAACATCGATTTTACGGTTGTTTCTCTTGAAGCTCGTAACCCAGACAACGCACCGATTGCTGGTGGATTCCGCGATCAGATGATTCATGATCTGACCGCACAGTATAATGCCAACGGCGAGAAAGTGATGTCGCGCGTTAATGAAGAAACAAACACGCTCCACTATATGCGTGCGATTACTCTCGATGAATCATGTATGACATGTCACGGTGATCCAGCAATATACGATGATCGTGATGAGAATGGCAAGTTTGATGGCAAGGATGCGCTTGGATTCCGGTTTGAAAGCTGGACACCTGGCTACATGCACGGTGCGTATGAAGTGCAGATGCCATTGGGCCCGCTCGATGCAAGCGTTACCGGGTTCTTTGCCAAGGGTATGACTTGGACATTGCCGATTGTTATTATTGCCTTTGGTGGCTTTATGGTGCTGATGCGTAAGTTGCTCGCAAGCCCATTGGCTCAGGTTGTTGAGATCATGAAGGTTGCAGGCGAGGGCGATTTGACTCAGCGTTTGGATCTTCATCGCACCGATGAAATGGGCGTGCTCGCAACATGGTTTAACACATTGCTTGACAACCTTTCCAATATGGTGAGTGAAGTCCGTGGTGCATCACAGGCTGTAGCCTCGGCATCTACTCAGATCGCAGCATCGGCAGATGAAATGGCCAATGGTCTTCAAGAGCAAGAAACCCAGACTCAGCAGGTCGCTGCTGCGGTTGAAGAACTCAGCCAATCGGTTGCTGAAGTAGCAGCCAAGTCTTCAGATGCGACACAATCATCGGAAGAAAGCCAGCACCTCGCCGAAGAGGGTGGCAGTGTTGTTCGTTCGACTGTCGAGGAAATGGAAGGCATCGCTACAGAAGTGAATGCCTCAGCCAAGACCATCAACGCACTCGGTGAGCAGAGCGAAAAGATTGGCGAGATTATTGCAGTCATTAATGACATCGCAGATCAGACCAACCTGCTCGCACTCAACGCAGCGATCGAAGCTGCCCGTGCTGGAGAGCATGGACGCGGGTTCGCGGTGGTTGCTGACGAGGTTCGTAAACTCGCTGAGCGTACGACCCAGGCGACCGAAGAAGTCTCATCGAGTATTCGCGGGATTCAGGGCGAAACCATCTCGGCGGTTGCTCAGATTGAAGCGGGTTCAGAACGCGTTGGCAAGGGTGTAGATCTCGCAAGCCAGGCTGGTACATCACTCGAAGCGATCGTTGTTGGTTGCCAGAGCGTGCAGGGCATGGTGCAAGATATCGCGGCTGCTGCCAATGAGCAGGCTTCGGCATCCGATGAGATCGCTCGTGCGATCGAAGGTATCTCGAGCGTGACTCGTCAATCGAGCGAAGGTGCCGGTCAGGCATCGCAAGCTGCGGGCGATCTCGCCCATCAGGCTGAGCAGTTGATGAACTTGGTTGGTAAGTTCAAGGTCGATTAAGTATGAAAAGGCTCGGTTCCTGGCTGAGTCGTTATCAGACTCCACAATGCCCGTCGGCTTCGGCGGGCATTTTTGTGCGCGTACGGTTTTGTATCTATTCTATACATGCTAAGAGATGAGGTTATGGCTGGTCGTGCGGGCTATCGGGCGTGGGTGACGGTTTTGTTGACCTATCTCAACGCTCTTCTCTTGCTTTGCTCGTTTGGAACGAAACTCAAATTGACAATGTATGCACACGCATTGCGCGTTGTCTTTCGGAGGAATCAGATCCATGCTACTTCACACAAATCATCACGCTGCTCTTCTTGGAGCGATCACACTGGTTGCCGGCCTATCGACATCGCTCGCGTTTGGCGAAGAGACCGAGAAGGCTGATGCCCAAGCGCCGGTTCTCAAACTCGTCGATGTGGAAAAATCCAAAGCAAGTGACATTGAGCAGAGAGAGGGCATGGTTGCGGTACGCATTTCTATGCCCGATGGCCAGGTTATTGTTCGGTATGAACGGGCGCAAGCACGATCGGCGAGGCAATCGTCATCAAGTATGAACTCGGTTTCTAAACGACTGGCTGATGGCTCACGGATGAGTTATGTTCGACATGGCTTTGGGAGTAGTGCGAGTTCATCGCATCGTTCAGCAGGATCGGCATCAAGCAGTGGGGGCGGCGGGTCGAGCGTGAGCTTTGGAAGTTCAAAGAGTAGCGGGGGGGTGAGTTCAAGTGGGAGTCATTCTGGCGGTGGCGGTGGCGGTGGCGGTGGCGGCGGTGGAGGATCGAGCAGCAGCAGCAGCGGCGGTGGTGGTGCATCTGCATCAGCGAGTAGTTCGGGCGGGGGGAGTAGCAGCCTACGAACTGGCGGGGGGCACTCGGGCGGCGGGTCGAATAGTGTAAAGGCATCTTCATCAGCAGAAGTGCGGGCGCCGCATGCGTCACGAGGTGTGCCTACGGTTGGTCAAGCGAGTTATACAGACTTCGGTGCGGTTGGGGGTCAAAAAGTCGAGTTCTTTGACGCAGGAATCAGCGCGTCAATCGTTGGGCAGACGGCGTACTTCACAGGTGTTCAGCTTGTTCAGGCGAATCAAGCCTTTGGTATAGTGGTAGGCACTCGGCTCGGTGAGGGATCTGCGATTCGCCAAGAGGGGCGTCTTGGACGAGGAGACTCAAATCCGCTTGGTACAAGCAATACCGCGAGCAGTACGATTCGGCTTGATTTCGAATCGGGTACGACAGTAGACCTTGTGATGCTCTCGAATCCAGAAAACCCTGGTGATCCGATTCGTGAACAGCGCACATGGACGGTTCGGATTCGATAGATGGGTGTCTGAGCTGATACAAGTGAATCTCGATATACACGGCTTTGAAGCCGTGTTTTTTCATTGGTGGGGCATCTTTGTCACATTGTTTGCAAAACTGAAACACGGCGCGATCCGGTCAGTTATTGGGACCGTATGAGGTTGGTTGTGATTCGCGCGGTTGGTGTGCGCATTCTTTGCGCGAACCATGAATTGTTTGAACCCTAGACTGATCTCAAATCCCCCTGAAAGCGGCGTGACGGATCGGCCGATAGAACAGGTAGATTCCTGGTTATACGGGTGGGCGGTCATGCTCGGTGCTGATTGCAGTTTGTTGTTTTGTGAGTGAATCACAGGAGTTTGATGGTACATATCGCTATGGCAACTACCCAATCACCATCTCGGTCCGCTGAAATTCTCCAATCGATCCGTTCGATGATTGTGCTGTATGGTTCAGTCCGTACCACTTCGTTGTCGCGGAAGATTGACCGCAGCATTCTGGATTTGCCTTTGGTGTCGGGGACGATTACCACGCATCACCTTGCGAATGCGAAAGCATGTGCGCGTCGGTTTGATCTCAAGGATTTCGAGATGCGTGTTCTGGTCGACACTGAGAGTTTGCCTCCCAAAGAGTATGCTGCGGTCGAGGGTGTGAAGTATGTTGTTCAGCAGGATGCTTCACCGATCCGTGGGGTGGCGGGCGTGCTTTCTGATGCGACTAAGAATATGGGTGATGATGAATACATTATTGTTTCATCGGGGGCACAGATCTATCTTGAGTCTTTGGACGATCTTGTGCATGCGATGGCCAAGAAGGAAGCAGATGTTGCGTTTGTGTCTTCGGTAGAAGGTGCTCCGGTTGGTGTGTGGCTGATTCGCTGCGGAGTGCTCAAATCGATCAAGTCGATCGGGTATGTCGATCTTAAAGAACAATCACTCGAAGAGTGGAAACAGTTGCACAAGGTGTGTGTTGTTGAACGATCTCGCGCGTATACCCATCCGACTCGTTCGTTGATGGAATACCTCAGTGCGATTCGATCTGCTGCTGCCGGCTTTGGTTCTGGCTCGACGATTGATGAAGATCCATATCGTGAAGACTGGGAGAGTGCATTTTCGATCATTGAACCAGACGCCAAGGTTGCAGATGGGGCATTGTTGCATAACTCGATCGCGCTGGCGGGTTCAACTGTCGGCAAAGACGCGGTGGTTGTTCGATCGGTGATTTGCGCCGGGGCTGTAGTGGCGCCAGGGGCACGGGTGTGTGACAAAGTGCTGACAGGCGTTGCGAAGAAGGAGCGTGTGCGATGAGTAAGTTTGCGCTCCGATATGGCTGGGGATATAAGCATGTTGTGCTGGTCACTGCGATGGTGATCGGGGCGTTTTTTGCATCGCTGACCCAATGGCTTGATATCGCGACGATTGCGTTTAAGGACGAGGAATCGAGCCATATTTTCTTAGTTTTTCCGATCGCGATCTGGCTTATTTGGATTCGGCGTGTCCGGTTTCGGCGGTGTCGCCCTCGGGCGAGTTGGATCGGGTTCTTGCTGATCATCGCTGGGTTCATGCTTTCATATATGAGCATGGGGTATAACGAGAATACATTCCAAGCGGGTTGGCATGGCGGGGCTGTGGTAATGCTCGTTGGTGCGGTGACTGCGGTGGTGGGCACACAAGTGGTCGCCAACTTCTTCCCAGCGATCATGATCCTTGTGCTGCTCGTTCCGATTCCTGGCAACATTCGACTTGCGATTGCTGGGCCGTTGCAGAACGCGACGGCTCGGGTGACGACTTTGGTTCTTGAGACACTGGGGTTTTATGTCGAACGCTCGGGCAACCTGGTGAATATCAACGATATGCCTGTTGCGGTGGCTGAAGCATGTAATGGGATGCGGATGGTCTTTGCGTTGGTGCTTGTTTCGTATGCGTTTGCATTTTCGGTGCCTTTGCGGAACTCGGTCAGGATCATGGTCCTTGTATTGAGTCCTGTCGCAGCGATCATCTGCAATGTACTGCGCTTGGTACCAACTGTTATTTTGTACGGCAACGCTCCCGAGAATGTCGCGAATAATTTTCACGACATTGCCGGCTGGCTCATGCTCCCTCTTGCGTTTCTGATGCTCATGGGCGCGACGCGGGCGTTGCGTTGGGCGATGGTACCGACTTATCGTTTTACACTGGCGACCCAGTCCTCTTGATGAACCATTTGAAGAAAGTATTGATTTGATTTCACGACTCGCCATTCCATGCTCATTGATCACGCTGATAGTGATTGCTATTCTGCGTGCTAATCCGCAGAGCGCCATCGAGATCGACCAGTATCATGAACGGGTTGCTTTAGAGATCAACTCTATTCCTGTCGAGTTTGGCGATTGGGTGAGTAAGAAGGTTGATCTCCCGAATGCTGCGACGAGCTTGCTCCATCCCAATGCTCTTGTTGCTCGTCAATATTTTAACAAGGACCGAGGTATCTTTGCGACCTTGATGATTGTCCAATGCCGCGATGCACGCGATATGGGCGGGCATTACCCGCCGGTGTGTTATCCGGGGAATGGCTGGATGCAGTATCCTGAGAAGCCTGCAAGAAACGAAACAATTGAGAACGAGTTGATCCGCGTCTATAGCTTCCACCGTGTGGCCGGGCGTGTCGAGCGAGAGATTACGATTTATAACCTTTTTGCATTCCCAACAGGGGCGCTTTCCACATCGATGAGTGATGTTCGGAAGTTGAGTGCGAACTATGAGTATCGAAAATATGGGGCAGCCCAGCTTCAGGTCATGATTAGTGGGGATGTTGATCAGCAAGACCATACTTGGATTGTGGAAGAAATGTTGAAGATCGCTCGCCCTGCGATCGATGCGGTGCTTGATGCACAGCTAAAGCCTAATCATGGCGAGGGGGGCACATCATGAATGCGAATCAAATGGATTGGGACTCAGGACAAGGTCATCAAGACAATGTGGTGATGATTATTCATCGGCTGTTGCGTGGTCGATATATCTTGACCATTGTTTTGGCTTTGGTCTTTGGGATTGCTGGGGGCTCGCTTGGCTATATGTCGCGTCAGCCTCAGTTTGAGAGCGAGGGGCTTATTCGAATCAAGCCGACGCTTCCTAAGGTTCTCTTTGAGAGCGAGCAAAGCGTCGCGCCCAAGATGTTCTCGAGCTTTGTGAGTTCGCAGGCAGAACTGATCAAAAACGGGCGTGTCATTCAACGGGCCATGGAGAGCGATGAATGGCGCAAGATCGATGGGCTTACCAATATCCAATCGGCGTTTGATGTACAAAGGCGATTGCAGGTTCGTCCATCTCGACAAGCACAAGAAATTATCAAAGTGTCATTTAGCGATGCAAATGCACTCGTCTCGGCGACGGTCGTGAGTGCAGTGATGAGATCGTATATTGAGGAATACCGCGACGAAGGAAGCATTAAGAACCCTGAGATTCTTGGTGCGCTCAATAAACGGAAAGAGGACTTGACGAGCAAGCGAAACACGCTTGATAACCAGATCACCACGATTGCTGAGAAATATCGTACAGATAATCTTGGGCCGTTAATTGATAATGCGCTCTACACAATTCGATTGCTCGAGGCTCAACGCAACGAGCTGATTGATCAGCGAGATTTGTATACACAGTTCCAAAGAGATGGCGAGGAGAATCCTGATGGGCTGAGTATCGAGGAAGCAGCAGGGCTCGATCCCAAGATTGCTGCGATGGTGGCGCGTGAAGATGAGTTGGAAAACCTGCGTGACGAGATGATGGAGTCTGATGGGCTTCGGATGGGGCACCGCGATGTGCAGCGTGTGACGGCAATGATCGAGAGTACTCAACGCAAGATCAACCTTCGGCTTCTCGAACTCCGCTCTGGTGATATTTCTACGCCAATCCCGGGGGGCGATGGGACTCCCGTTGCATCTTCGAGCGTGCTTGAGTACAAAATATCTCGACTCGACGCTCAAATCCAAGACGCCAAAGATCAGTCAGATGACTTACATGGTGCAAATGTTCGACTTCGTACATTGAAAGATGATCGTGCGAATGTTCAAGATTCGATTTCGGTAGTCAATGCTCGGTTGGACCAGATCAATACCGAAACACAGATTCAAGATATGGGTAAGATCAGCATTCCTGTGTTTCCCAAGGCCTCGCATGAACCGACATCTGATCCTCGCAAGAAAATGGCCGTCGTTGGGTTTGTAGGTGCGAGTTCGTTGCCTGTGATGGCGGTGCTTGCGTTGGGATTCATGAGCCATCGTGTTCAGTATTCTGACGATGATATTCTCACAAGCGCAGGGGCTGGAATTATTGGAATGCTTCCAGATCTTGGTGATTCACTTACGGATCATGAAGTGGCTGCTGCGTCTGCATTTGCGGTGCATCAGCTCCGCTCGCAACTCCAAATCAAGAGCACTATCAATGAAACACAGGTCTATAGCATCACGAGTCCGGCATCGCAAGATGGAAAGACGAGTTTGATCATCGCGCTTGGGTTGTCGTTTGCTGAAAGTGGCGAGCGGACGCTTCTTATTGATATGGACTTTATTGGGCGGGGCTTGAGTATCCACTTTGGATATCCTGATGCGCCCAGCTTGGCAGAGGCATTGAGTGATCCGGATGAAGTTGATTCGCTCGTTTGCGATACGGACTTTGAGAACCTGAGCATCTTGCCAGCGGGCTTTGGCGACGATGAACGAATCAGCCGACTCTCGCCGCGACTTGTTGGTGGATTTCTTGATTATCTCCGTGGAGAGTTTGACACAATTTTGATTGATTCAGGTCCGATCTTGGGCAGTGTTGAAGCTTCGTTTATCGCTCCACAATCTGATGGTGTGATTTTGGTTGTTGGGCGTGGGCAGCTTAAACCTTTGATCAAGAAGGCGATCGACCAGATTCATGGGGTTGATGGCGAGATTGTTGCAACAATATTCAACCGTGCTTTGATCCAAGAACTCCGCCAATCATCGAGCAGCATGTCTGTGCATTTCTCGCGTCAGATGTCGCGTCAGCAAGAAGATATCAAGAACAAGCAGCAGCTTTGGGGCGGCCCGGTAGCTGGTGCATTGAATAGTGCAAAGCAGAAAAAGAGTTCTGATAAAGAGAGCGTGGGGTCATGAGCGCACAAGTTGTTGACGATTCTGTTCATACGCTGTGGGGGCTTACTCCGGTACAGTTGCATGCGCGATACTGGAAATCTCGAGGGGTGCAGGTTGTCTCGAATAACTCGCCGGGCATTACGATCGATAAGCATGCCGAGTTGTATTTGCTTGTCAAGGATGCACACCTTGTGATGATGCCTTTGCCCAAAGCGCTCGAGCTGATGTGCTGGATGGACCCTGAGATTTTGATGATTCGATTGGCGAGCCGATCAGAGCGAGACTATCGCGAGGTTGTCGACGCGCGCCCTGACGGACACTTCCTTCGTTTTCGTCGTGTGTATGAAGCTGGCAAAGGGCAGCACCAGGCGCGGGTCGGGTTGACCTCGAACCCAGATCTTGCGCTCGACTGGGCCTCGATGGTTGATGAGGAGTCGCCTTGGGCGAAACTTCGCAGAATCGTACCCGCCGATCTCATCGGTGCTGTTCGGGTCAAGGGGCATGTGTACAACTCGGATTCAGATCTTGAGTGCGCACGATTTGTTCGAGATCTCGCTCAAACCTGGAAGCATCCATTATCTACGATTTCACGCATCGAACGCGTTGGCAAAGAGAGCTGGGGAGATATCAATGCAAAATCAACCGCCCCCGAAGCACTGACTGGTCCGATCTGGATCGGTGCAGGGCGATCGATTCCTGATGGGAAGTCAGGCGTTGGGCCTGCGGTGCTTTGGGATGATCCCCAGATGCGCCCGGTGCCCGATGAGATCGACTGGAAAGACATCGAGACTGTTCAGGCTCGCCCTGAGCGTCGGATCGATGTTGCTGCGACTTACACATCGAGCACGCTCAAGCGATTGTTTGATATCGTGTTTTCGCTTTTCGCTTTGGCGATTACGCTGCCGCTCTATCCGTTTATTATTCTTGCAATTTGGATCGAAGATCGATCGCCGATCTTCTTTGGTCATGAGCGAGAATCGATCCATGCCAAAGAGTTTAAGTGTTATAAGTTTCGGACGATGTATCGGAACGCAGAAGCGATGAAGGCGGAGCTTCAATCCCAAAATAAGGCGGACGGCCCTCAGTTTTTCATGGAGAAAGATCCACGAATTACCAAGGTCGGAAGCGTGCTCCGAAAACTCCAACTCGATGAGTTGCCGCAGTTCTTTAATGTGCTCGCTGGGCATATGTCCGTCGTTGGGCCGCGTCCAAGCCCATTTTCAGAAAATCAGTATTGTCCAGGTTGGCGCGAGGCAAGGCTGAGCGTTCGCCCGGGTGTGACGGGGCTTTGGCAGATCCGCCGAACGCGTTCTGACGGTGCAGATTTTCAAGAATGGATTCGGTATGATATTGAGTATGTAGAGAAGGCCACTTTCTTGCTTGATCTCTATATCATTTGGAAAACAGTTTCATTAATTTTCGCTGCACTTGCGAGACGATAGAAGAACCCTCGAAAGGTCGATGATGGCATTAAAACCAAGAACATTCCGGCGAATTATTTTGATCGGTTCACTCTCGGCGGTTGTCTTGCTGATTTTAGTCGGCAACTTTGTGGTGCGTCCTTGGCAGCGGGGACGCACAATTGAATCGATGCGTGAAAAAGGGATGGAAGCAGTTGAGGCTGGCGATTATGTCGCAACAGTTGGAAATCTCGGACGGTATCTTCGTACGGATAATCCAGATCCGGAGTATCACCTTCCATTTGCTCGTGCCCGAGTGAAGTATATAGCGAGTGACTGGGGCCATGTGAAAGTCGCCATCCATCACTATCGTGAATATCTCAAGGCCTATCCAGATGATGTCGTTGCAGCCAAAGAACTGCTGCCTCTCTTTAACACGGCCGAGATGTATCTCGAAGCGCGTTCATTGGCGGAAGGGTTGCGGACAAAGCACAATGAACAGTCGATTGAAGTACTCCGCGAAGAGCGGTACGCTCGTCAGCAACTCGAAGATGATGAGCAACTCATCGAGCAACTCTACCTCGCTGCTCTTGAGTATGAAGAAGTGGAGTTTCAAGATCTGTTTAGCTTTAATGGATGGTTGACCGAGCAGGGCAGAGGGGATGATGCCCGGGCAATGATCGCTGCTCGAATCGAAGCGCATCCACAAGATGTCAATGCGCAGATCGTATTGTTTTGGATCGAAATGCAAGCCCAAGGCGGGTTTGATGACAAGGCGCAGCTTGAGGCGTACGCGCACGGTCTTGCTTCGGTGCTCGGGCTTGATGTCCAGAGCCGGCAATGGAAGAGCGAGCCGACATATTTTTCGCCTCAACTCATTCCTGTTATCGATCGACTTTTTAATGCGTTCGGGTATCCTGAGCTCTCGTTGCAGGTCCGGCTCGCTTCTGCCCGTACCATCAAAGATGCACAGAGCATGATCTGGTCTGCTCGTCGGCTTTTCTGGGTTCATGATTTCGAGGGGCTCTATCAACTCGGAACAGTGAGTACCGACGGTGAATCGATCCCTGATGTACTTGGATATCAGATATTGGCTCGTCGGCTCGAAGACAATACCGAGGCAGCCTCGGCTTTGCTTACTGAACTTGATTCGATCGATACGGATTTCCGAGCACAGGCTTGGCGGTCAATGATCGACGGGCTGGATTTGCTCGTAGCAGACAACGCGGTCGATGCACGCCCGATGATTACTAGTGCAATCGAGAACTATCCAGGCGAACCCGCATTCCATATGGCGATGGGGGATCTGCATGCTTCTCAAGGGCGGGTGAAACAGGCAAGAGAGCAATGGCTCAGAGCCGATGAGTTGGCGCGTGGCGTCGGCAATGTCCAGTGGATCAATCCGCTCGTTCGTGTGATTAACGCATATACCAATGCGGGTCGGCTCGGAGAGGGTATTGAGTATGTCGATGCTCTTGTGAAGTTAGCGCCTCAAAGCCCAGTCTCTGTCATGATCTGGCTCAAGTCATATGCTGCGCTGGCGCGCATCAACGATCTGGAATATACAAAGACACAGGGTATTTTAGCAACCTTTGCAGCTCACTCTGGCGAACTTACACACGAGCAGCTCGCGTTGTTCTCGCCTCAGATCGCGACGATGTATGCGTCGATCGATCAACTCGAGCAGGCGAGGGTGGTATTGGTCAATGCGATTGAGACGACTCCTGGTGATCAGCTGATGCTGGAAATTCTTGAGGTTGATCAGCGATACGAACTCGGGATCGCAGAATCGGTCGGCATCGCCACCGAACAACTCGCGAGCGCATCGCCTGAGAGCGCGTTCCGATACGCACTCAACGCGTATGCACAAACCCAAGACATCGAGAGCGGGCTAACGATAATTAACCAGGGTGTTGCTCAAGCTGATACTGAGACTGTGTACTCATGGGATCTTGTGCGTGCACGCTATCTCGATAGCTTTGAAGACGAGCGTGCGCGTGAGGCATGGACCAAGCTGCGAGAATCGCATCCTGATGATATTGAGTTGCTCTTCCAGATCGCAGAGTCTAAATCGTTCGGACAAGATCTCGATACAGTCAATAGTGTGATCGATGACATTGTCGAAAAAACCGCGACAGCAGGAAAAACACTCCCGTCTCGGCTTCGCCTTGCTCGGGCATCTGCGATTGTTGGTCAAGGCGCAACCAAGGGCACCCGCGATAGGGCATTGGAGATTGTTCGGTCTGTGGTGGCAAACGAGCAGCGTAATATTCAAGCCCGCAACATGCTCGCTCGGTTGCTTTCGTTGCGGCCGCTCCCGACGCTCGATCCCAAAGATACATTTGTGCCCGATATGGAGGGGGCAATCGAAGAGTTCGTTTCAATTTCGCGACAGCTCAAAGGGCGATCGGCCCAGAACTATTTGCTCGAAGCGGTCGATCTGAGCTTTGAGAACAATGATGAAGATTCAGCAAGACAGTATCTGTTGGAGTTTGAGTCTCGGTTCGCGTATGATTACGCGATTTTACCCGAAGTCGCGTCAAGGCTCGAAAACATCAACGAGATCGAAAGCGCACGCTCGATCTATGCCAGTATCTATCGCAATGCTCGGCTCGTCGATCAGCGAATCGACGCTGGGTTGGCGTTGGTCAATGTGTACATGGCGCTCGGTCAGCGTTCGCAGATCCAAGCGTTGCTTCGCGATCTCAAAGCTCAGCCAGCTATGAACGCGGAGCAACTCTTAGAGCTCGCGTCCCTCTACACCAAGACTGGGAACAGGGCAGATGATGGTTCGCCTTTGGGCACCACCATCGCACAGAGCGGCGAGCAGTATGGCCTGACATCATCAGAATCCAAAATGGTCTATGCCAAATATGCCGGCGCGTTTGTGTCTGGCGAGGTCTACGAATCAACACTCAAAGAAGTTTTGTCGTCTGATGCAAACGATGCAGATGCTTTGGTAATGCTGATTCAGTTCTTGATTCGTGCAGAGCGATTTGAAGAGGCTCAAGGCTATGTAGCCCAAGGGCTTCTGGAATCGCCAGAAAATCAAGATCTACAGTTCTTGTCTGTGTTGGCTCAAGGCGAACTCGAATCGGCCGCTGAACTTCTTGAACTCGAAGGGGTTGGCTCAGATAAAAGTCTTGTCGAAGCCGTTGAAGGTGTGGATGCGTATACGAATGCAAAGAAGGCATCCGCATCTGTTGATGTATTGGTTTCTCAGCTCGTCACGATGCTGGACAAGTTTGTTGAGTTTGCACCTGTTCAACGATTCGCGCTGACAGAACTCGTCGGGCTGGGGACGGATCCTGCGCAGGTTGCGATCTATGCTCAGCGGGCTGCCCGGCATATGCCTGGTGATGCGGTTGTTATGGAGATCGCGGGGACATCGTTCTTGCGTGCGTCGAAGCCTCTCGATGCGATGGCGATGGCTCGGCTCTGGCGTGCCAATATTCATGGCTCGCCGATGAAGCCTGATATAATTATTGGGCGAGCAATGAGCCAACTCGAAAACTATTCCGGCGCAATCCAAACGCTTGAACCATATATGTTCGATGCGATGAACTCGACGCTTGAGCCTCAGGCGATTGGGCTGATTCATTCATTTTCGCACGCAAGAATCATGCAGGGTGTAGATCCTCAGGTTGTTGCCCAGGATCTCGAATCGCTTTTGGAGGCAGATGCTGATTCGGGAGGCCCATTGATCCGCCAAGCATGGATAAATCTTGCGGTGTCTTCACTCGATACACATCAAGAAGCTTCACGATGGTTAGATATTGTTGCCAAGTACATCCAAGACGACGAGCGATCGATGCTTGCCGGTGCGTGGCTGGTGCTTATTGATCGTCACGATGCGTGGATTGAACAGTATGCTCAATCCGCGATCGATTTACTCGTCACAGAGCCCTTGGCAGGCTCCGAGGATATCGCTCATCTGAGCCTGCTTGCTCGGGCACACGGTGCATTGGCGCGATGTGTTGAGGATCCATCAGTCCGCTCGGCCAACACCGACAAAGCGATTGCGTTGTCGGATCAGGCGAGTGCGCTTGATCCCAATGACCTCAACCATCTTGTGCAAGGAGCAATGTACGCTGTCAAAGGTGGCAAGTTCCAAGCGGCTGAGGTTCGCTTCCGCAAGGTGCTCGATCGAGATTTGCCTCCAAGCCGATTCGTTGCCAGTATCCGAAACAACCTCGCGACAGTAATTGAACGGCAGGGTGCTGATTCAGCAATGCTCGCAGAAGCCTATCAACTCAGTCAGCAGGCAACCGAACAGACAACAGGTATCGCAGCCTATTGGGGCACGCGAGGCTGGATCGAACTTGCGCTCAATAAACTCGATGAGGCATTGGTCTCATTTGGGCGATCTGTTGAGATCGACTCCGAAAATCTTGAAGGTTGGACAGGGCTTGCAATCACACATCATCGCTCCGGAGCCGATCATACTGAGCAGGCCAATAGTTCGTTCCAGCGGGTCCTCGAACTCGCAAAATCGAGAGATTTGAACGAGGATCTGATGAATCGACTGCTCAATGAGGGTGATTCTCAATGGCTTTCCGGTTTACAGCCCTGAGGTAGGGGCGATATTTGTAGTGATTTCCGACGAATTTGGCGTGTAGATAGTATTTTGTTTGGTAAAACGCGTCGGAATCTTCAAAATGAGCCTCAATATTCCATTTTCCTCGTCTGCTACTTGATTATTGTGCTATTCTATACCTGATTCAAGGTGTTTTGTTTGAGCATCTTGGTGCGGAGGGATTGGTTGCGGTCATTTCTGTATCGCGATCAATGTTCGTATATGTTCAGTAAGGGTAAATGCTTCGCGGTGAGATGCAAAGCACATTGAAAGACCGAGGGAAATAAAATGAAGAAAACTACTGTAATCACAATCGCAGCACTTGCTGCTTCGTCAACATTCGCAATGGCTGATTTTGAAGCCGACTACATTGGTTTGACCGGTGCAGGCACCGTGAACATCAACAACACTGGCTCCGGTGGCTTCGTCGATCAAGACTTTGCAGCTGGTGCTCTTGAGTTCGCATACACCAACAGCATGGCTGATGGTGGCGAACGCGGTGCTGGCCAGTTCGCAAGCGGCTCGTTCACCACTTTCTGTATTGAACTTCAGAATGTACTTGGCGGTGCTCGCGTTTACGATGTGACAAACATCAGCGACGGCCCAAACCCATCGCCAGGTGCTGGCGGCCCAGCATATGATGCTGCCGACCAGGCAGAAGTGCATGCGGTCATTGCTGCTGCAATCCGCCTCGGCTGGATCAACGGTGATCTTTCGATCGCTTCAGCAACCAACCACCAACTGGCTGGAATCCAAGGCCAGATCTGGGCTGTTGTTCTCGATAACTCAGTTGTAACCGGTAACGGCCAAGTTGGGATCGAAATGGGCAACCTGCAAGCAGAAATCGCAATGGACCCAACCGCTGGCGTTGCAGGTCTTCGTGCGATGCTCAATGCTGACTCACAAGATCAGCTCTTCATCGTGCCACTTCCAACCGCAGCATTTGCTGGCTTGTTGACACTCGGTGGCCTCGCTGGTTTCTCACGAATCCGCCGTCGCTAAGACTGTTTCAGTTTAGTTTACAATAAAACGAGAGAGGATTCGTCCTCTCTCGTTTTTTAATGTCTATTCGGTTTTGAGTATCGCCTCTGGCTCTTAATCGTTCGCTGCGATGGAATCGAGGACTTGGTGGAGGTGTGTCATCCATGATCCAAGCGAGCCGATGAGCTTTGTGGATTCTGTGATTTCCAGTGTGGAGTAGGCCGGACGAGCAGCGGGGCGTGGGTATTCATCTGAGTCGCAGGCATTGATGGTGCAGCCGAGTTTTGTATATCGAACGATCTGGGTTGCCAGATCGAACCAGGTGCATTCGTTCTCGTCGCTCAAGTGCCAGATGCCTTGGGCTCCTGCTAAATAGAGCTTGAGTGAAGAGTCGGCCAAGTGCTGTGCGCTTGTTGGATTTCCTCGCTGATCGTCGACGACTTTGAGCTCGTCTCGGGTCAGTGCAAGGCTACGGATTGTGCGCACAAAGTTGGTTCCCCAAGGCGCATAGACCCAGCTTGTGCGGATCATGATATGTGATGCCTTTGATTGGGCAATCATTGATTCGCCGAGCGATTTGGATCGGCCATAGGCGTTGATTGGGTCGGTTGCCTGCCCAACTGTGTAGGGCTTGTTGGCATTGCCTGGGAAGACATAATCCGTTGAGTAGGTGATGAGTGTCGCGCCGATTTCTACGCAGAGCTTTGCGATTTCATCAACGGCATACGCATTGGCGCGGGTTGCCCCTTGTTCGTCTGTTTCTGCGCCATCGACATCCGTCCACGCGGATGCGTTGACGACAAGGTCATAGTTTGTGTTCTTGAGGCATCGAGCAATTGAGCTCGGATCCATCAGGTCAAACTCTGGTCGAGAGATCCCGACGCATTCGATTTGTTCTTGTGCAAGAAGCTCAAGCCAAGATCGTCCGACCATGCCAGTTGATCCAAGCACCAGCACCCGCTTGGGCTTTGGGCGCGTATCAACGACAGATTGGCAACTCATAGCTGACTCATGGGTCATTTGTGTTCGACTCCCCACGGGAAACCTGGGAAGGCATCTGGCGAGATTCGTTCTTCATCGGGTGCTTGTGGGTTGTAGCTGTGAGTGACATAGTAGAGCAGCCCGGCTTGTGTTGGGCCAACTGTTGCTGCGCCGTGCCAGAGCGGCGGGGGGATGATCAGTGTTCCGGGTCGTTTCTCGCCGATGACCAGGGACCATGCTTGGTCATTTTCTTGGTCATAGATCCCAACCTTGAGATGCCCGACGAGTCCCATCCAGAAATCGGTTTGGAGCATGTGCCGATGCCAGGCTTTGACGACTCCGGGGTATTGCACCGAGAAGTTGACTTGTCCTTGTGGACCCATGACGCCTTGGAGTTGGTTCATGAGCGACCAGCCGCGATCGTCTGTGAAATGTGTTGTCGGCACAAAGATTGGTTTCTTCTGTGTCGTTGCAATTTCGAATGCCTCGCTGAGCGGGACACTGAGTGATTCTGGCTGATGTACTTTCATCGTGTACCCTCGGTCGAGAAAGAGGAAAACTGGGCTTGTGAATTAGTCCCTAAGCGTAGGTTCTGTATCGGTCTGTTGGTATGGTTTTCTACGCTCGGACAGGTGAGAGGCATCGAATTTTCATGGAATTTCGATGGGTATTGATGGTGAGCGAGCGAACTGGTTCATAGCTTGGCATCGTACTGAGGCAATGTTCGGTATGCCCAAGGCGATTTCATCAAGATCGATCTCGGCATTCTTGGCAAACAAAGTGATTATCGGAGGGGCGAGAGGCTGGCATAGGCAAAGAACCCGGTAGATTGGGGGAATCATGGTCAACCGGTTGGATCAGATTTGCCGATAGGAGAAGGACGACGAGCATGTGAGCGACTGAACGATATGGCTCGCAATTTTCAACCTTTGTATGGGCAGATTTGATGAGTGAATCGGGTACAAACTTGACGAACGGTGATGGCGCTCCAGATGAGCGTGGGGCGTTGTCCAAACTCAAAGCCAGTCGGCTTGGGCGATCGATGCAGGGCGATGGGCTTCGGGCCAAAGCGATGCGTGGTTCGAGTTGGACAATTGTGGGCTTTGGGACAGGGCAAGTTATTCGGCTTGGATCAAACCTGATCTTGACTCGGCTGTTGTTCCCTGAAGCGTTCGGGCTGATGGCGTTGGCGCAGGTGTTCATGCAAGGGCTGAGCATGCTCAGTGATATTGGTGTTGGGCCTTCGATTATTCAGAACAAGCGTGGCGATGATCCTGATTTTCTTGCGACCGCTTGGACAATGCAGATTATCCGTGGGTTTATTCTTTTCGCGGTGATGGTCGCTTTATCATACCCGGCATCGAGAATCTATGAAGAGCCTATGCTTTTTCCTGTCTTGATCTGGATTGGTTTTGGTGCGGTTATCCAAGGCTTTCAGAGTATCGGGATGGCACTCGCTAATCGGAAGATGGCACTCCGCGAACTTACCATTATTGATTTTCTTTCACAG
Source organism: Planctomycetota bacterium (assembly GCA_024280755.1). Taxonomy (GTDB): domain Bacteria; phylum Planctomycetota; class Phycisphaerae; order Phycisphaerales; family UBA1924; genus UBA1924. The sequence continues at coordinate 123,304 of JAJRPN010000031.1, read as the reverse complement.
ATCGTGGGTGTATATGTGATGATTTTGTGGGCGTCGATGTATCCGACCGTGTGGTCATTGGTCATCGGCGGCATCTGCGCATCGCTCACACGATTGGCTCTTGGGCATCGATTACTCAAATCATCCGCAAACCGATTCCGCTTTGATCGCTCGGCAGCACTCGAAATATTCCACTTCGGCAAATGGGTCTTTGTCGCTACTGCCATGACCTACTTCGGCGGGCAAGGGCTTCGGCTCGTGCAGGGGTATTTTGTGCCCATCGATGTGCTTGGATTGATCTCGATTGCGGTGATGCTGGGTATGGTGGTTGATCAGTTAATTAAGCGGATGGGGAGTGTGATTCTTTTTCCTGCATTCTCGCAGATCTATCAGGATCGCCCTGATGAACTTGCCGGCAAGTTGCGTGAGGCAAGAACCAAACTGTTCTTCTTATCGTTTCCATTCTTTGCTATTTTGATCGTGTTGGGGCGAGATCTGATTCATGTGATGTATGACGATCGGTATCATGCTGCGGGATTATTTTTGGTGATTTCAGCGACGAGTTCAGCGATCGCTGCCCAGCGCACACCGTTTGGGATGGTGTTGATTGCAACGGGTGATGTGTTTGGGCATGCTTTGATCAAAGGCGTCACCGCTTTCGCACGGGTCGGAGCGATCTTTGTTGGGTATTCGATCAATGGTGTGGTCGGTATGCTTATTGCCGACATTGTTGCTCAAGCGATTATCTACCCGTTTGAAGCATGGCGTTTGCATTCAAAGGGGCTATGGTTGCCGATCTTTGATCTGGCAGTATTCTCTGGATACCTTGCGATCGGTACACTGTCATTCTTCACGGGGCCCTATTTCTTTGCACCATAATGTTCATACTCAAAATTGGAACTGATGCCTGACGAATCACAGTACAACTCAGATTTGATCGAACTCGCGGTGGTTGTGCTTAACTATAAGACGCCTGAGTTGGTTGTTGATTGTTTGCGATCGCTCGATGGACAGATCGAATCGCCAGCGCAAGAGGTTGTTGTTGTCGACAACTGTTCTGGTGACGATTCAGCAGATCTGATCGAGGCTGCGATTGAAGCGAAAGGTTGGTCGAAGTGGGCGCGTGTTGTTCGATCGCCAGTCAATGCCGGCTTTGCAGCAGGGAATAATGTTGGAATCAAGGCATCGAACGCCAAGGTCTATATGCTGCTCAACTCGGACACAGTCGTGCGAACGGGGGCAGTTGAGATATTGATGCGAACACTCGATGATCATCCTGAGATTTCGATGCTCGGCCCTCAGCTTGAGTGGATGGATGAGGAGCACCAGACATCGACCTTTCGATATCGTACACCGATTACAGAGTTACTCAATGCTTCAAATGTTGGGTTGATCTGGAAGATGTTTCCTCGGCATGTCTCAGGAAGAGAACTTCATGAGTTTACGACCGGGCTTGATTGGGTGAGCTTTGCATGCGTTGCGATTCGGCGCGAGGTGTTTGATTCGGTAGGGCTGCTTGATGAGCAATACTTTATGTACTTCGAGGACATGGCTTTGTGCAGAGAGGCAACAAAGGGTGGGTTTACGATCGCATATCAGCCGGAGGCGCATGTTGTGCATTTGCGTGGTGGATCGTCGCCGGTGAAAGAACAAACGCGCCAACGCAAGCGCCGACCTGCGTATTACTACGCAGCGCGTTCGCACTATCTGCAAAGCTACTATGGGCGATTCGGATTCGTCGTAGCCAACCTGCTTTGGCTCATGGGTTGGGTGATTGGTTCTGTCCGAGGGCGCGCTGGTGTTGTCAAGCGAGAGTGTTTTGATATCTGGTCATCACCAACGCACAAGGTGCAGATTGGTGGCGGCAATGGATAAGCGAGCACGCCCAGATTGTATCATCATTGGTGCGATGAAATGTGCGACCAGTACGATTCACGATCAGTTGGCGCATCAGCCTGGGATATCGATGTCCGAGCCGAAGGAGCCGAACTTTTTCTCGGATGAGGAACAATGGGCCAAAGGCATGTCGTGGTATGAGTCGTTGTTTGATGCGATGCCGAGCGAAGATCTCAAAGGAGAATCTTCTACACATTACACCAAGCTGCCGACCTATCTAGAATGTGCCAAACGCTTGCATGCGTGTGTTCCTGATGCGAAGTTGATTTATGTCATGCGAGATCCGGTGAATCGGATTGTGTCGCAGTATATCCATGAGTGGTCGCAGCGCGTGATTGGAAAAGAATGCAGCATTGATGAGGCGATTCGTCAGTATCCAATGTTCGTCGATTATTCCCGGTATGCGATGCAGTTGAAGCCGTATGTTGAGTTGTTTGGGACTCAAGCCATATTGCCTGTATTCTTCGAACGGTGGATGACCAATCCTCAGCAAGAACTCGAACGAGTTACCAAGCACATCGGATATGGCGGAGTAGCAAAGCTGGTAGAAGAGGATGCTCAGAATGTGTCTTCACAGCGCCAGCGGATGAACCCAACGCTTCGTGCGGTGCTTGAATATGGGCCGATCAAAAAAGCAAGGCGGACACTCATGCCCGAAGCGATGCGGTCTAAGGTGAGGTCGTTGTGGACAAAGAAAACGCGGCCAGTGCTTTCGGCAGATTCGCTTGCGTACTTGCATGAGCAACTCGATCCAGACCTACACTGCCTTGGGGAGATGCTTGGGATGAAGTTGAGTTGTGCTTCATTCAAGGAACAGGTATGTGCTGGAGATGCTCCCGAGTGGGTTGTTCCATCGGAGGCAGGTCATGGATAACAGGAATGATTTGCAAGAAGTGGTCGGGGTTGTCGCAATTGGGCGCAACGAGGGCGATCGGCTTAAGCGATGTTTGCGGTCTGCCAAAGCGCAGACCCCGCGCGTGGTGTATGTCGATTCTGGTTCAACAGATGACTCGGTTGCGTTCGCAGAGTCGATTGGTGTTGAGGTGGTTAATCTTGATACATCGATTCCGTTTACGGCTGCCCGCGCACGCAACGAGGGTATCGCTCGGTTGATTGAATGCTGGGAGACGATCGAGTGTGTGCATGTGCTCGATGGCGATTGTGAGTTTCAAGATGGGTGGATTCAGATCGCGTATGACTTTATGTGTGCGCACGAACAGGCGGCGGTGGTGTGCGGGCGTAGGCGTGAGCGTGAGCCGGGGGCTTCGAAGTATAATCTGATGTGTGATCTCGAATGGGATACCCCAATCGGGCAAGCCAGATCGTGCGGCGGCGATGCGTTGTTCTTGCTCAAAGCATTCCATGAAGTTGGTGGATACAACTCGTCTGTTATCGCAGGTGAAGAGCCAGAACTTTGCGTTCGGATTCGGGGTAAGGGATATACGGTGCATCGGCTCGATTATGAAATGACGCTGCACGATGCGTCGATGACATGGTTTGGGCAGTATTGGCAGCGGGCAAAGCGAGCAGGACATGCGTATGCCCAGGGCGCCGATATGCACGGCTCGCCGCCCGAACGCCATTGCGTGAAGCAGACACGATCAGCGATCGTGTGGGGATTGGTGCTTCCGATTTTTGCACTGGCCAGTTCATGGTTTACCTTTGGGCTTTCGATTGTGGTGTATCTCCTGATGGTGTGTGCACAAGCATGGCGGATTCGGTCTGGGCAGATCAAAGTTGGGCGATCCAAGCACGACGCGAGTTTGCTGGCAGTGTTTATCATGATCGCCAAGTTTGCCCAGGCCAACGGCGTGCTGTTGTATTGGTATCGCAAAATCATGAAGAAACAGGCAACGCTGATCGAATACAAATCTGCTTCGGATGCAGAAGCAGGAGAGGCTGATGGCTAAGCAAACAAAGACGATTTTGTATATATCAGGGGTTTTGCCTGCACGATCAGAGACCTTTGTCTATCGAGAGATTTTGGGACTGCGTTCGTTAGGGCTTGATGTTGCGACTGCTTCTGTTCATGGGCCAACGCACGGGCTTGATGATGGTGATCTTCAAGAGATGGCAGAGTCGACGGTTGAGCTTTATTCATCAGGCGCAGTCTCGGTTATGATCGATGCTGGTATTGAACTGATCACCCATCCGATTCAGACCGTTTCGACCATGGCAAGATGCGTGCTCGACGCGGCGCTTTCGTCTGATGTGCCTTCGCGCAAGCGGGCCAAGGTGCTCTGGCAGGGGATTGCAGGGCTTGCGTTGGCTCGGCGCGTGCGTGCTCGGAATATTGGACATATTCATGCGCATATGGCCCATGTCCCGACGACAATTGGGATGTATGGGGCGATGCAGCTTGGGATATCGTTTAGTTTCACTGGGCATGCGAATGATATTTTCCCAAATCGTACACTGCTTGGCGAAAAGCTTGAACGGGCATTGTTTGTCAACTGCATTAGCTATTGGCATCGCTCGTTTTATCAGGCAATCGTGGCTCGAACCGATGCAGATTGTCCAGTTGTTCGTTGCGGGGTCGATACAAGTCTGTACGAATCGACGCTTGCTCCATCGGGCGAGAAGCTTGAGATTTTGAGTGTTGGGCGATTGATCGAGAAGAAGGGCTTTGATGTATTGATCAAAGCTGTTGGCGAGATCGCCAAAGCCGGCGGCCCGGAGATGCGCGTAACGATCGCCGGTGGTGGTCCCGACGAGGCTCAACTCAAGGCATTGGTGAAGGCATTGCCGCCAACTGCTGAAGTGGTTTTGCTCGGCGACACAGACAATGATCGAGTGATGGAGTTGATGACCCAGGCGGATGTCTTTGCACTCCCATGTCGGGTTGCACAAGGCGGAGATCGCGATGGGATTCCGGTGGTGTTGATGGAAGCGATGGCACGCGGTCGATGTGTGATCTCGGGAGATTTGGAAACGATTCGTGAGTTGATCGAAGACGGGATATCGGGCGTGATGATTCCGCCTGGAGATCAAAAAGCGTTGGAGAAGGTATTGATCGAGTTGGCGAACAACCGGATTCGGGTCGATGATCTGGGCATGGCTGCAAGGCGTCGGCTTGAAGATGAGTTTGATCTCATGCTCAATGCGAATCGGATGAAGGATGCGTTGTCATCAAGGGGGCTGATATGAGTGAAGCATCTACAACTGAACAGGCTTCTGGTCGACGATATGTGTTAATCACGCCTTGTAGAAATGAGGAAGATTATCTACAGGTGACGATCGATTCGATTGTCGCGCAAACAGTATTGCCTGCGTGCTGGGTGATCGTTGATGATGGTTCGACCGACCGCACGCCCGAGATTCTCAAGGCTGCAAGTGAACAATACCCATTTATCAAAGTCATCGCGCGTGCAGATCGCGGCGAGCGGGCTGTCGGCCCGGGCGTGATCCAAGCGTTCAACGATGGGCTCGATTCGATTGATCTCAAGGGCTTTGATTATGTCTGCAAACTTGATGCAGATCTGGGCATACTCGAAGGGTACTTTGAAGAGATCATCGAGTGCATGGAGGCCGATCCGCTCTTGGGAAACATGTCTGGCAAGACCTACATCAATGTACAAGGTGACAAGTGGGTCCCTGAGCGCATGGGTGATGAGAACGCGATTGGAGCTGCGAAGTTTTATCGCCGGGCGTGCTTTGAAGATATCGGCGGGTTCGTTTCGCAGGTGTGCTGGGATGGGATTGATGGGCATACATGTCGAATGAAGGGATGGAAGGCGATTTCTCGTGATAAGGAATCGCTTCGGTTGAGTCATTATCGCCCGATGGGCAGTTCGCACATTGGGCTTTGGGAAGGGCGCAAGCGGTGGGGGCTTGGGAAGTATTACATGGGGTCTTCGGTGTTTTATGTGCTCGCCGTTTCGGTGTATCGCATGGCAGAGCGGCCGTTTGTTCTTGGTGGGATTGGTATCTTCGTTGGGTATGTCGGCGCATGGAAAAGCGGGCTTAAACGCTATGGAACAAGGGAATACTTGAAGAATCTTCATCGCTATGAGTGGTCGTCGTTGTTGCGAGGCAAGGGGCGGACGCTCGAACGATTCAATGCCAAACTCGATGCCCAATCCAAGTCGGAAAGAGACGCGCAATGAGTGATGCCGCGCAGAGTGAACCGCTCAGAACACAACTTGTCGGCGTGTCGATTGATTGCTTGAGTGAGGCGCAAACCATCGATCTACTGGCAACTCGATCGAAGGCCGGGATGGGTTCGTTTGTTGTGACTGTGAATCTCGATCACTTGCGCAGGTGCCGAAAGGATTCGGACTATCGTGCATTGGTTGCGGGGTCTGATATTGTGGTCGCCGATGGGATGCCTTTGGTGTGGGCCTCGCGGATGCAGGGCGGGAATCAACTTCCCGAGCGCGTCGCGGGTTCGAGCATGATGTTTGGGATGTGTGAACGGGCGGCCAAAGACGGGCTTTCGATATTCTTACTCGGCGGCTATCCCGAAGGCGTCGCCAAAGAAGCCGGCGATGCCTTGATGGTTCGATATCCAGGTCTTCAAATCGCGGGGACGCATTGCCCAGAGTTTGGGTTTGAAAACGACGCCGAGAAAATGGAGACGATCTCGAAGATGCTCCAAGAGGCATCTCCAGATATTGTCTATGTCGCGCTTGGGTCACCCAAGCAAGAAGTGCTTATTCGTGCGTTGCGCGATGTGCTTCCAAACGCGATCTGGGTGGGGATTGGGATCAGTTTAAGCTTTGCAACCGGCGAGGTTCAGCGGGCGCCGGTGTGGATTCAGAAACTCGGGATCGAGTGGCTCCATCGGCTCGTGCAAGAGCCAAAGCGGCTGTTTCGACGATATATTATCGATGGGATCCCGTTTGCGATGGTCTTGTTTTTGACTGCACTCTTTGCGAGAGTCACGCGCAATGGCAGCAGGATGGATAGCGGAACCTGAGCAGGTATCGAATCTGACGGCTGGGGGGGCTGTTTCACTCGATGCTGGCGCGGAACGCCGTCAAGCACTGGCGAAGAACAAGAATACGACCGATCTATTGGGCAGTATCAATGCCAATCGCTCTGATGTCGAATAGGATATCGGACGAAAATAAGTTTCCCCTTTGGAACCAACAATGACACACACCATGACTGATCACGCACAAGAACTCAAAGACAAGATTCAATCAAAGACCGCAACCGTCGGCATCGTCGGGCTTGGCTATGTGGGGCTTCCGCTTGCCGACGCGCTCCATGCTGGCGGGCTTGGTGTGCTTGGGTTTGATGTTGATCCGACGAAGATCGAGAATCTTGAAAAAGGGATCAACTACCTCAAGCACCTCGGGGCAGATATGACCGAGCGGCTCAGTGCATCGGACAAGTTTGATGCCACGATCGATTTTGATCGGCTTGGTGAACCGGATGTGATTTTGGTCTGTGTGCCAACTCCTGTCGGGACGCATCTCGAGCCAGATCTGAGCTATGTGATTGATACCGCCAAGGCGATCGGTGCCAAACTCCGTCCAGGGCAGTTGGTGGTGCTTGAATCGACAACCTATCCTGGAACAACCACCGGCGACTTTGTGCCTGCGATGCTCAAAGCGGCGAGCGAACATAATCGTGGTGAGTATGTGCTTGGCGAAAACTTGTTCGTCGCATTTTCTCCAGAGCGAGAAGATCCGGGCCGAAAATCACACACGACGACCACAATCCCCAAACTCGTCGGCGGGACTGATCCGATCTCGACTGAGTTGGCGTGCGATTTGTATGCGCATGGCGTGAGCGAAGTCGTGCCTGTGTCTTCTGCCGAGATCGCAGAAGCAGCGAAGATCTTGGAGAATGTATTCCGTGCGGTCAATATCGCATTGGTGAACGAACTCAAAACCGTTTTCGATGCAATGGATATTGATGTTTGGGAAGTGATTCGCGCAGCTTCTACAAAGCCATTCGGGTTTATGCCGTTCTATCCTGGTCCTGGGCTTGGCGGACACTGTATCCCGATCGATCCGTTCTATCTGACATGGAAGGCACGCGAGCATGGATGTGTCACGCGGTTTATTGAACTCGCAGGCGAGATCAATCGTGGGATGCCTGAATATGTGGTCGATAAAGCTGCTGAGGCGCTCAATGACGATTGTAAATCGGTCAAAGCATCGAAGGTGCTTGTGGTCGGTTTGGCGTATAAGCCCAATGTCGATGATACCCGTGAGACTCCGGCTGCCGAGATCATCGAGTTACTCGCTGAACGAGGCGCAGAGATCACCTATCACGATCCGCATGTCGAGAAGTTCCCCAAGATGCGGAACTACTCCTTTGATATGCACTCTGTCGCATTAGATCAGCAAACGCTCGAGGCTGCCGATTGTGTGATTATTGTGACCGATCATGCGCGAATCGATTGGTCAATGATTGGTAAGCATGCCAAGCTGGTGATCGATACGCGCAATGCAATGCACGGCATCGAGGGTGTGAACGCTCGGATAGTCAAAGCCTAAGGAAATGCTTTAATCAGCGCATGAGTCCGCGTATACTACCAGCATCAATCTGGGGTCTACGACAAGGAGCATGCTTTGAATCAGCCTATCGATTTACGATCCGATACCGTCACTCGGCCGACACCTGCAATGCGTAAAGCAATGGCGAAGGCAGAGGTTGGCGATGATGTCATGCGGACAGACCCAACGGTGATCGCACTCGAAGAGCGAACTGCGGCGTTGTTTGGAAAACAGGCAGCATTGTTCGTGCCATCAGGAACGATGGCCAACTTGTTGGCCATCTTGGCCCAGACATCGGCGGGGGATGAAATCTTGACGCATAGCGAGAGCCATATTTTCTACTATGAAGGCGGCGGCTACGCTTCGATCGCTGGGTGCAGCATCAAGTTTGTAGACGATAGTGATTCGCCAAAGTCTGGTATCATGAGTGCCAATGCGTTGCGCAATGCCCTTCGGCCAAGTGATATCCATTTTCCAATACCCAAGTTGTTTACGATTGAAAACACGCACAACCGAGGAGGTGGGGTGGTGTGGCCGATGGATTCGCTCAAGGAGACCTGCGCATTTGCAAAGGAGTCGGGGCTGCGTGTGCATACAGATGGTGCCCGAGTTTGGAACGCTGCGTGTGCCGTAGGTGTTGATTTGGCATCGTTAGCTGAAGATACGGATACCATCTCGGCATGCTTGAGCAAAGGGCTTGGATGCCCGGTGGGGTCATTGCTCATCGGCGATCAAGAAACCATTGATATCGCTCGTCACAAGCGCAAAATGCTCGGTGGCGGGATGCGGCAAGCAGGGATACTCGCAGCTGCCGGGCTATATGCGATCGGCCATCATCTCGATCGATTAACAGAGGATCATGATCGTGCAACGAAGATGGCCAATGATCTTGCAGAGTTACCAATATTTAATTTTGATCCAACAAGTGTCGAGACAAACCTTGTCTATGCCAAGCTTTCGGCACAGGCGATTGAAGCCGTCGGCGATGCGTTTGTGTGGCAGGGCAAGCTTGAAGCTGGCGGCGTATTGTGCTATGCCGAGAGCGTCGGCACGATCCGGTTTGTAACACATTTGGACCTTGATGACGAGATGATTGAAGAAGCAATCAAACGAATCCGTGCGATTTAAGTAGATTGGGGATGATTGGAATCCGGCATGCTTGGCTTTGGCGGGCGACCATTTAGTGGGATAATCGAGATCGCTGCGGGTTCAACTGGGCAGCTATTGACACACAAGGCGCAGCCTGTGCATGTACTCCGATCGATCATTGGTATTTTTCGCCAATCATGAGCGATCGTATTTTCAATCGGACAGACATCAATGCAGAGTGTGCATTCTTCGCCGATGTGCGATCGGCAGGTGTTGCGATTTACAGTTGCATGCCCCATTTTGATTGGCAATAAGGCATCAATGATGCCCACTCCATCAACAGCACAAGCGGTTGCGCACGGACGGTTTTCGCACATGGTGCAGCCGCCGAGGTTCGGATCAATTATGGGTGTCCCCAATGCATTGCCAAGGACACCATCTAAAGGTGTTAAGGTTTTGGGTGGACATGCTTCTATACATGCGTTGCACTTTGTGCATTGAGCAGCAAACGAAGTCTCATCAACCGAACCCGGCGGGCGGTGGGAGGCAGTTGGCTTTGGTCGTGACGAAGCGGGGGCAACAGGTTCGCGGATAGCCTGCTCGACATGTTTGCGGACGCCTCGGGCTTGACCCATTGCGTAGCCAATTGACTGAGCCAATCCGAGCCCGAGCTTTGAGCGCAAGAGGTCTCGTCTTGAGATTGGATCTTTTTCGTTCATGCACAAGTCCATTACGAGTGAGTCATTTGGGCGAGCTTATCAGGCAATTCAAGATGGAGATAGCGGTGTTGTGAACATTTATTTTTGGTCTTTTTCTTGACGCTGGTCGCGGTATTTTTTTAATTACCGACTTCATGTGAAATGGGAGCAGATGAGACGGAATTTCAATAAGGATATTTAAGTCCTTTTTCTGTTAAATCAGAGAAATTATTGCCCAATGGTAAATATTATTGTGTGGCAGGTTGACGGCAATTCTGGATTTCGCACTCCAAGCAGGAGGAAAACTGAAAGTGACCCAGTCAAATACACAAAATGAGAAGCTGCCAGTTGCAGGGTTCTTCGTGGGGATCGGATTTCTGATCACTGCGGGAGCTTTGTTAGCGACCAGTTCATCCGTTGATATTCCCCTAGTCGAGAAACCCATGGTGCGTTCGGAACAAATTGTTCCCGGCGCGTTTCGCGTCGCGCTGACCGATCCGCCGATTGTCAATCTGGGGACCTATGACCAGCGATGTAACGATTGTCACAGTTTGTTCGAAAACGAACGCCCAGATGATCGCGCGTTGATACAGCATACCAACATCGTACTTGAGCATGGCAATAACGATGCCTGCCTCAACTGTCATGATAAAGACAACCGCGAGAAACTCACACTCCGTGGTGGCAAGACAGTCGGCTACGACCATGTCGAGAAACTCTGTGCCGAATGTCATGGGCCGATCTATCGCGACTGGCAAAGCGGCGCCCACGGCAAGACAATCGGATATTGGAACACTGATCTGGGCGAAGCTGTCAAGCTCAAGTGTTCCGAATGTCACGATCCACATCATCCAGCGTATGCCCCGATGCCGCCGCTGCCAGGGCCAAACACCCTGCGGATGGGTGATCAGCACTCTGGACATGGCGAACTGATCGATGAACGAAATCCACTCCAACGCTGGCGATTGATTGAAGAAGGGTCATCTTCTCATGATGCTGAACATGGAGGAGACCACTGATGCAACTCCCAATTATGAATACTGATTCTCAGAACTCTTCCGATGGTGAGTGCGGGTGCGGGACTTGTCAATACACATCTCGCCCGGGCATGACCAGGAGAAGCTTTTTGCGCCGGGGGACAGCCGCGACGGGTGCGGTTGCAGCGATCGCGGCATCGCTCAATCCATTGCGTGAACTCACGGATACCGATGATTTTACAGTTGCCAAGTTCATCCAAAAGCACTACAAAGAGATGGATGGCCAGGATATGGCCAAAGCACTCGCTGGCATATCGGCACAGGTTGAGAAGCGGTACGATGTGCGTCCGAATATTCGTGATATCAAGCCTATGGATGGTGTTGAGTTTGTGTATGCGTTGAATCTCACACGCTGTATTGGCTGTCGAAAGTGTGTCCATGCGTGTGTGCAAGAGAACAACCAATCTCGTAGCCCCGAGATCCAGTATATTCGTGTGCTTGAGATGCCAAGAGGTACGAACGATATCGAGCAGGGGAATCATCATTACGAACGCGCAACCGTGCCTTCGGAAGATCATTACTACATGCCGATCCAATGTCACCAGTGTGCAAATCCTCCTTGTGTAAAGGTGTGCCCAGTTGAGGCCACATGGCAAGAACCAGATGGCATCACTGTGATCGATTATGATTGGTGTATCGGATGTCGATACTGTGAAGCGGCATGTCCATATTGGGCTCGACGGTTTAACTTTACCAAGCCTTCGATTCCTAAAGACAAGATCAACCCCGATATGAGCTATCTCTCAAACCGTCCACGCGAGAAGGGCGTGATGGAGAAATGTCATTTCTGTCTGCATCGCACGCGTGAAGGCAAGATGCCCGCGTGTCTTGAGGTCTGCCCGACTGGCGCACGCAAGTTTGGCAATGTACTTGATCCGAACTCTGATGTCCGCAAGATTCTCGAAACCAAGCGGGTCTTTGTGCTCAAGCAAGAAGTGGGGACGCTTCCGCGGTTCTTCTACTACTTCGATGAACGCGATCCGATCAATAAAAAAATTCCGACCGGACCGACCGGAGGTGACACATGAAAACGATCACACAAGAATATACCCGGTTTCTCTGGCGATGCTTTCGGCTGAGCTTTGTGGGCAACTGGAAATATTACTCTTGGATGTTCGCCCTCTCGGTGATCGCCCTCTTCGGGCTCAATGCTTATGCCAAGCAGTTCGTGCAAGGGCTAGGCACCACCGGATTGACGGATCAAGTTTCGTGGGGGCTGTACATTGCGAACTTTACCTATCTTGTCGGCGTGGCTGCGGCTGCGGTGATGCTGGTGATTCCGGTGTATGTGTACAAGAACAAAGACCTGCACAATCTGGTGATCTTTGGCGAGCTCCTTGCTGTTGTTGCGATCATTATGTGCTTGCTCTTCATCACTGTCGACCTTGGGCGTCCAGATCGTTTTTATCACATGCTGCTCCGGTTTAACTTTCCGATTTCGATTTTAACCTGGGATGTCATTGCACTCAACGGGTATTTGTTGCTGAATTTGCACATTTGTGGATACCTGATTTGGTGTGCGTACAACAAGCGTAAGCCAACCAGGAAGTTCTACATTCCATTCGTATTTATTGCGATTGCCTGGGCGATCAGTATCCATACCGTGACCGCATTTCTCTATTCAGGCTTGGGTGCTCGTCCATTCTGGAACAGTGCCGTCATCGCGCCGCGGTTCCTCGCATCAGCGTTTGCGGCTGGGCCTGCATTGATTATTTTGACACTCCAAGTGATCCGTGGAGTGACGGGGTATCCGGTATCGGAAAAAGCAATCTCGACACTCAAGGGGATCGTGACAGTCGCGTTGGGCGTCAACATGTTCTTGTTGATCTCTGAAGTCTTTACCGAGTTCTATACGGGTGCATCGCACTCTGTATCCGCAAAGTATTTGTTCTTTGGGGTTCATGGAAACCACGCTCTGGTCCCTTGGATTTGGACAGCAATCGGTCTCAACTCGCTGGCCTTGGTCGCGTTGTTGACTCCGATGAGCAAACGACGCTGGGTACTCAACCTTGCGTGCATAGCAATGATTATGGGTATTTGGATTGAAAAAGGTATGGGGTTGATTGTTCCAGCGTTTATTCCTTCGCCTATCGGGGAGATCGTTGAATATGTGCCAACTCTCAATGAAGTATTGGTCTGCACTGGCATCTGGGCATTCGGAGCGTTGATCTACACGATCTTGATCCGAATCACTATTCCGGTGCTGTATGGTGAACTGACAATCGACACGGTGTATCACACCGATCCAGCGTTAATTGAAGCAAAGAAACAGGAAATGAATGACGCGGCGAGCGTTTCGCCGTGATAAAGGAGATGGTCATGAGACGAAAACAACTGTTGTTGGTTGCAGGGTTCTGTGCTTTAGCCTCGTCGGCTATGGGGCAAATCTTCGCTCCGGCAGAGATGTCACGCCAAACCAAAGATTGTTTAGAGTGTCATCAGAAGTTGAACCCGAGTCTGTATCAGCAGTGGGGTTCAAGTAAACATTATCGTGGCAATGTTGGGTGCTACGAATGTCATCAGGCTGATCGAGATGATGTCGATGCTTTTAAGCACGAAGGATTCACGATTGCTATTCTGGTGACTCCAAAGGACTGCTCACGATGTCATAGCAAAGAGGTTGAAGAGTTTGCCAGCTCTCACCACGCCAAGGCTGGGCGGATTTTGGGATCGCTCGACAATGTCCTTGCCGAAGTTGTTGAAGGCAACAGGGGTATGATCACACAGGGATTCCCCGGTGGTGTTTCGGCAGCAGCAGTCAACGGATGTTGGCAGTGCCATGGTTCAGAAATCAAGGTTCTCCCGGGCGGCAAGCTCGATCCGGCAACCTATCCAAACTCAGGTATCGGCCGCTTAAATCCAGATGGCTCGGAAGGTTCATGTAATGCGTGTCACACACGCCACGACTTCTCGGTCGCACAGGCTCGTCATCCTGACACCTGTGGCAAGTGCCACCTTGGTCCTGACCATCCTCAGAAGGAAATCTACGAGGAATCCAAGCATGGCATCAACTTCTTCTCGAAGATTGATGAAATGAACTTGGACAATGAAAAGTGGATCGTTGGCGAGGATTACTGGGCTGCTCCAACATGTGCAACATGTCACATGTCGCAGACCAAGAACCAGGAGGTTACCCATGACATCGGCATGCGGATCAGTTGGAACAACCGCCCGGCGGTTTCAATTCGCCCTGAGGTGTCAGATGCCAAGATGGGGCTCCCGGGTGCGAATGTGCCTTGGCAGGTTCGTCGTGATAACATGAAGGATGTTTGCCTCAGTTGTCATCAGACACAATGGGTTGATAATTTCTATATCCAGTATGATGGGCTTATTGATCTGTACAATAATAAGTTCGCTAAGCCCGGCAAGGCGCTTTACGCATTGGCGGCTCCACTCAAGAACCCTGTGAAGTTCTCTAACAAGATCGACTTCACATGGTTTGAAATCTGGCATCACGAGGGTCGCCGTGCTCGTCATGGTGCTTCAATGATGGCACCGGACTACACCCATTGGCACGGTACTTACGAGATTGCTCGTAACTTCTACTCAGAGTACATCCCTGAACTTCGTGAACTTGTAGAAGAAGGTATGCATTCTGGCGATCCCGCCCTGATCGAAGCAGCGAAGAAACTCGATGCCAAGATCACTGAAGTCCTCAATCACGACGATCACAAATGGATCCTTGGAAAAATGGACCCTGATGAAGCTGCTGCGCGTAAGAAAGCTCAGGAAGAGTTTCAGAATAGATATAAGGATTGAGTGATCAATCTTGATATATACTCGATCGAGAAATCGGTCATCAAAGAAGTGGGTACTTCTACAACAGGATTCCTCCTATGGCACGCCAGCTAACCGAACAAGACGCACGAATCGCGCTCAAAGATCATCTCGGTGAAAAAGCGATGAACGCCCGGCTATCGCACGGGATGTATATCGACGCCGAGACGATTCTCAAGATGCTTGATGACAGTGACTTTGTACGGTATCCGGTGAGCATTCGCTTCGACTCCGAGCATCTTGAGCCCGGTGAGTTCGCGGCACCGATCGCCCTTGGTGATCATCCATCGGCGGGGTTCTGCCTGTGTATCCATCCATACTTTGAGCAACAGCCAGAAGCCTGGCCGTTGCTCATTGCGTACCACATTCCCACCATCAACTATGGCGAGATCGTTTCCAATGAGGATGCCGAACACTTTGGTGCAACGCTTGTTGGGCTTGAGACCGAAACCTACTACCAAGCGCTCTGCGAACTCGCCGATTCGATCCCAGGTGCACCAGATGCTTTGGGGTGTGGTGGGGGGTGTGGATGAAACGCGAAAGAACAAAGTTCTGACCAATTCGCTCGCGGGGCGATCGGCGTCGAATGTTCGGCGTGCACCGCGCGGGTTTTCACACTTGTACGCCTGGAGGCTGCAATGACACGCAAGAGTAATAGGAATGGGATTCAACAACTGACCGCTGCCGCATTGGCTGGGACAGTCGCACTTGTTGCGAGCGCAGGATTCGCGGTTGCCAATGATGATGAACCATCCGGTGTAACCTATCCCAAGTTCAAGACACTCCGATTTGATGAAAACTGGTCAGAGTTCAACCCAGTTGACGGCTCGGATTATTGGGATGACATCAAGCACATGAAGCTCAACGACGATGGTTCGTTCTGGGTTGGTGTGGGTGGCGAACTTCGGATTCGCACCGAAGCATGGCAATCCTTTGGTTTCTCATCTGCAACAACTGCGGATGATTCATTTACACTCACACGGGCACAACTCTATAGCGATTGGCACTTCGGCGATAACCTCCGGGTATTCATTGAAGGCGAAAGTGCTCTCGCTACTGACAGAGACCTCCCCGGGGGGGTTCGCGGGTTAGATGCTGATGCGTTGGATCTCCAGAATGCATTTGTCGATATCTCGTTCCCATTTGGTGAGGCGGATGACAAAGTGACTTTCCGCTTGGGTCGTCAGGGCTTGCTCTTTGGCAAACAAAGGCTCGTCTCGACACTCCCATGGTCAAACTCCCAGCGTTCATGGGATGGTGCTCGGGCAATCATCGAGTTCAATGGCTGGCGTGCAGACGCTTTCTACACCCGCTATACACCCGTTGAAAAGTATAGCTTCAACGATTGGAATGCAGGACCAGATTTCTATGGTGTGTATGCGACAGGTAAGTTCGGCGGCGATCACAATATCGGTGTCGACCTCTACTATCTCGGTTTAGAAACCGATAGTTCAAAGACATACAACGGCACATCAGGCGTAGAAGAACGCCAGACCATCGGTGCCAGGCTCTTTGGTAAGTTTGGTGATTCTGGATTCGGGTACGATTTCGAAGGCGCCTACCAGTTTGGCGATGTGGGTAGTGCTGATATCAATGCCTACATGTTTGCTTCACAGATTTACTATTCATTTGATTCTCAATGGAAGCCAAAGGTCTACTTGGGTTTCGATCTTGCTTCTGGCGATGAAACCGCTGGTGATAACAATGTCGAAACTTTCAACCAGCTCTTCCCCCTCGGGCATGCCTACAACGGGTACATGGACCTGATCGGGCGTCAGAATATTATCGATATCTCGGCTGGTGTCTCGTTCAAACCACACAAGAAGTTCCTTGTCAAGGCAGATCTTCACAACTTCACACGCACCGAAGATACTGATTCGGTCTACAACGCTGGTGGCGGTATCCTCCGTGCAACATCAGCGGGCGCATCGAGTGATGTTGGGCAAGAGTTTGACCTGACTGTCAAGTATCTTGTTGATCGCCACCTGACTCTTCAGGGCGGATATTCACACTTCTTCGCTGGCGACTTCTTCACCGACACCGGCACGGATGAAGATATTGATTTCTTCTACTTCCAGGCTGTCTACAAGTTCTGATCCAGAACTTGAGATACATCTGAAGTGCAAATCTTCTCTTGACAGAGCCTCGCATTCGCGGGGCTTTGTTTTTCGTTGGCGATCAACTGAGAATTCGGCTATCCTTCCTTTGGAGGAATACATGTCCAAAGCACCATCACCAGATATCTACGAAAAACTCGGAGCCTTTTATCTCGGCCGCGAGTACGACCTTGCCAGAGAAGGAACTCTTACCAAATCCGATTTTGTACGATTCGAAGGACCTGACGACGCATGCAGTCTGTGTGGGGATGACAGGTTCAGGCAAGACCGGGTTGTGCATTGGTTTGCTCGAAGAGGCTGCGCTCGATAAGATTCCTGCGATCGTGATCGATCCCAAGGGTGACATTGCCAACTTGATGTTGGCCTTCCCGAATCTCAAAGGCAAAGACTTCGAGCCTTGGGTTGATCCCGGTGCTGCCCAACGCAAGGGGATGGACGCCAAAGAGTTCGCCACAAGCCAGGCAAAGCTCTGGAAAAAGGGACTCAAAGATTGGGGCCAAACCGGCGAGCGAATCTCCGCACTCAGAGATGCGGTCGATATGACAATCTACACTCCGGGCAGCAGCGCAGGCGTTGGATTAACGCCTTTAAAGTCGTTCGATGCACCCGGTCAAGCGGTGATTGACGATGCCGAGGCTTTGCGTGATCGGGTGAGTTCGAGCGTGTCCGGGGTGCTCTCGCTGATCGGTGTCAAGGCTGATCCGATGCAGAGTGCGGAGCATATTTTGCTCAGTACAATATTCGAACGGGCATGGCGAGGCGGGCACAGCGTGAGCTTGAGTTCATTGATTCCAATGATCCAGAATCCGCCGTTCGATCGCATTGGTGTGCTCGATGTCGATACATTCATGCCCGCCAAAGCCCGGTCTGCGCTTGCTATCAAGCTGAACAACCTGTTGGCATCTCCCGAGTTTGCGAGCTGGCTCGAAGGCGAGCCGCTCGATATCCACAAGCTGTTGTATACAAAGGAAGGTAAACCTCGGATTTCGATTCTGTCAATTGCTCAATTGTCAGAGAGTGAACGGATGTTTTTTGTGACGCTTGTACTTTCTGAGATGGTTGCGTGGATGCGGACCCAACCTGGGACGAGTTCGCTGCGGGCGTTGATGTATATGGATGAGGTCTTTGGCTATTTTCCGCCAACAAAGAACCCGCCGAGCAAGAAGCCGTTGCTGACGATGATGAAACAAGCCCGTGCTTACGGCGTAGGCGTGGTACTCGCGACGCAGAATCCGGTTGACCTAGATTATAAGGGCTTGAGCAACGCCGGGACATGGTTCCTTGGTCGGCTACAAACAGAGCGCGATAAGAAACGCGTGCTCGAAGGGCTTGAGGGTGCTGCGCTCACGCAATCATCAAAGTTTAATCGAAGAGCGATGGACAAGATGCTCGCGGGGTTGGGTAAGCGGGTGTTCTTGATGCACAATGTGCATGAAGATGGGCCTGTGATTTTTCATACACGCTGGGTGATGAGTTATCTTCGCGGGCCGATGACGCGCACGCAGATTAGCACGCTGATGAAAGATAAAAAAGCAAACAAGATCGAACCAGCCACATCACCATTGCCATCTGTTCCGAAACAAAAAACACGGGCTATTGCTCAGCATGAGCCTATCCAAGCAGCACCGATCCCCGCGTCGGGCGTTTCAGTTGGGTATCTGCCGATGGTGGGAGCGTTGGGCGCAAACGAGCGGCTTTGCTTCACGCCGGCGTTGTGTACGAATGCTTCATTGCACTATGTTCGTGTGAGCGCGAAGATCGATCAATGGCGTGATGTTCGTTTGGTCACAATGCTTGAAGACTCTGTCGGGGCAGATCCTTGGGGGGATTCGTTCGAGATTCCCATCGAGACTGATGTGTTTGATGAACCAGATGGGGACGGTTCATATGACCCGTTGCCTTCGAAGGCGTCGCGAAAATCTTCATACAAATCTTGGGGGACACGAGCGAAGGCTCATCTCTATCGTCAGAATGCCAAGAGTGTGTATAAGTGTAAGCTGCTAAAAACTTGTTCAGATCTTGGTGAAGAAGAGGGTGCATTTCGTGTGCGACTCCGCGATACACTTCGCGAACACCGCGATGACAAGCTCGATGCTTTGCGCAGAAAATATGGCTCTAAGGTAGAGAAACTTAAGACTCGGATTATGAAGGCCGAGCAGAAGGTTGATGTACAAAGAGCACAGTACAAGTCCAGCAGGATCTCAACTGCGGCTTCTTTCGGCGCGACCCTCTTAGGGGCGTTGCTTGGGCGAAAAGCCATGAACGCAACCAATGTGCGAAGCGCGGGCACCACCGCGAGCCGGGCATCGAGGACCGCCAAAGAACGCGGCGACATCGGACGCGCAAAGGACAGCCTCGATTATCTGCACGAACAACTCGCTACACTCGAAGCGGAGTTCGAATCAGAACTCACGCAAGTACGCAATGACATTACTATCGATGAACTCGAAATCGAAGAAATAGTGCTCAGCCCTCGCAAAAACGAGATGGGATCATGCGATGTCCAACTCGTCTGGATTCCTGTCGGATGCGATCCAAAAGGACGACGCCGACTGCTTATCGAGCTATGAACAATCCACTCGTATATACTGTGTGTATAGCGGTGTCTGGGTTTGATTTTATTTCGCATTCCGATGCTACAATAGTGGGCAGGACGAATACTCAGGAATGAGAAGAAAGGGACGGCACCATGGGCATCGTCCGCAAAGTATTGTTCATCGCCATCCTCGCTGTTGGCATCGGGTTCCTCATTTATACCCGTGTCCTCAAGCCGATCCCCGTCATCGGATACGAAGCCAAAGCGAGTGAACTCGTTGTCGAGGTCATGGGCACCGGCACCGTCCAAGCACGCATCGCAACAGCCATCTCGCCAAAGATCCAAGGACGACTTGTTGAACTCAGTGTCGATCAAGACGATCGCGTGACGGCCGGGCAGATCATCGCTCGGCTCGACGATGCGGACACCCTCCGTCTGGTTGAAATCGCCAAAGCCAACTTTGACGCAGCAACCGCCGGGCTCGATCGGCTCAAGGCTGATGAAGTCCGGGCACAAGCGGTGCTTCGCCAGTTCGAACGAGAGATCGCTCGCGTCCGCAAAGCATTCGATCAGGGCGCAGCCAACGAATCCGAGATCGACAAGGCAGAAGAACAAGTCGCCATTGCCCAAGCAGATCTCGCACGCACCAAAGCGGGTAGCGCAGAAGGACGGATGCTGAGCATCGCAGCAGAGAAAACACTCGAATACCAAAACGCTCGGCTCGATGACACGATCATCAAGGCACCATTCGATGGCCTGATTGTTCGGCGAGACCGCGACGAGGGCTCGATCGTTGTGCCAGGAACTTCGATCTATTCGCTTATCTCACTCGATGAAATCTGGCTCTCCGCATGGGTCGACGAAACCGCGATGGCATCGCTCTCGCCAAATCAACCCGCACGCGTCATTCTCCGTTCACAACCCAACGATCCATTTACCGGGCATGTTGTTCGGCTCGCACGCGAAACCGATCCAGAAACACGCGAGTTTATTGTTGATGTGATGATCGAACAACTCCCTACACACTGGGCGATCGGGCAACGCGGCGAGGTCTATATCGAAACCGCGCGTTTAGACGATGTACTCACGGTGCCTATGAGTTTCGTAAAAATGGTCGAAGGAAAACGCGGCGTGTATACCTTGCGTGAAGGGCGCGCGAGCTGGACACCTTGCACCTTTGGTGCACAAGGACGCGACTCGATCGAAGTCAGTGGAGGCATCAGTGTGGGCGATACGATCCTCCGGCTGCCCAAGCAGGGCATGCTGCCTGATCAGAAGAAGGTTGTGGTCCAATGAATCTGGCCATCCGCGATGTCCGGTTTAACTTGGGACGGTTCTTGCTCACCGCCGTCGGTCTTGGGCTGTTGTTGATGATCGTCATGGGGATGGGCGGGATCTACAAAGGCATCGAAGAAGACGCGGTGCTGTTGATCGATGAACTCAACGCCGATCTGTGGATCGTCCAGAGCGACACGCGCGGGCCATTCGCCGAGCTCTCGCGTCTGCCTGCCAATGTCGAAGACCGCGCATGGGCAGTCCCCGGAGTCGCGAGCGCACGCCGATTCGTCACCCACACCGTCCAGCGCGAATACCAGGGACGATCCATCCGCATCTCTATCGTCGGGCTGTCGTGGCCAACCGATCGAGGCGAGTGGCTGCCAATTATTTCTGGCCGAACCATCGCCCAAGGGCACTACGAGATGGTCGCTGATGTCACCCTCGGGCTTGGGGTTGGCGAACACATCACGCTGGGCAAAGACACATACCATGTCGTGGGCATCACCAAAAACATGATCAGCTCCGGCGGCGACGGCTTGGCCTTCATGAGCATCGCCGATTCGCAAGCGATCCAGTTCGATGCTGCGGGCGAAGCGACACGATTAGAACGCGCCGCCAGACGCGGCCGCGCTGAGGACGATGACATCACTCAATCCCAACCCGGAATGCTCGAACGAGCAAACATGCCAGCAAGCATGAACCCAGCGTTTGGATCACCAATGGTCAGCGCGATCCTGGTGAATCTCAAGCCCGGTGTCGATATCGAGATCGTACGAGAAGTCATGAATGGATGGGCGGATGTGACGGTATATAGCGGGGAACAAGAGCGACAGCTCTTGCTTCAAGGGCCAGTCGATCGCGCCCGTCGACAGATCGGGCTTTTCAGAGTCTTGCTCGTTGCAATCTCGGCGATCATCATGTCGCTGATCCTCTACACCATGACCCTCGATAAGATCCACGACATAGCCCTGCTCAAACTCATGGGCGCCAAAGACCGCGTGATCCTTGGACTGGTGCTTCAAGAAGCGTTCCTGCTCGGCGCGATCGCGTATGTCCTCGCCTACTTCATCGGCAAAAAACTCTTTCCGTTTTTCCCTCGCCGAGTTATCGTCACCAACGACATGCTCGTCTGGCTCGCATTCGCTGTCATGGTGATCTGCATTGTCGGGAGCGCACTGGGCATTCGAAAAGCCATGAGCGTCGAACCCAACGAGGTGCTCTCATGACACAACACGCACCCGCAATCGAGACTATCGGGATTTCAAAGATCTACGGCTCGGGCAACACCGAAGTCATCGCGCTGCGCGAAGCAACAATGACCATTCAACGCGGCGAGGTGGTCGCACTGCTCGGTCCGAGTGGTTCAGGAAAATCGACACTGTTGTCCTCGATCGGTTTGATCAATCCGCCAACGAGCGGTCAGATCAAAATCGATGGCAAGGTCGTCATGGACGGCCCAAAGCCATTCGTGAATCTGCAACGCTACCGGCGTGAACGCCTCGGGTTCATCTTCCAAAAATCCAACCTTATCCCATTTCTTTCAGCAATCGAAAATGTGATGATCGCGTTGTCGATCTCGGGGATCGAAGGGCGACCAGCCAAACGCCGAGCGATGGAACTACTCGACTCGCTCGGCGTCGCCGAACGCGCCAAGAACTTGCCCTCGGCCCTCTCGGGAGGGCAACAACAACGCGTCGCTATCGCCCGTGCATTGGCCAACAAGCCAAGCCTGCTCCTTGCAGACGAACCCACGGCTGCCCTCGACAGCAAACTCGGACGCCAGGTGATGGAACTCTTTCGTGAGATCGGGCACGAAAACCAAGCCGGCGTCTTGGTCGTCACCCACGACCAACGCTCACTCGAAGTTTTTGACCGAATTCTTCATATGGACGACGGCCTGCTCACCGAACTCGAAGTTGCCAACTCAAAGCCCAAATAAGTCAAGGCTCTTTCGCTTCTTTCGTTCAGAGGCACATTAGGAGCAAGATTCGCCCCAAAAACAACCAAACCCCGTCAAAAACGGGGTTTGTGAAGCACGCGCGGAAGGATTCGAACCCTCAACCTCCTGATCCGTAGTCAGGTGCTCTATCCAGTTGAGCTACGCACGCAGTTACCGATTTCTCGGCGGGTAAAAGGATAAGCTGGGTTGACCCAAATAGCAAGTTCATACACCATCAGAGGTTGATTTCTTCGATTTGGAGGCAACAATATCCTCCCAACGGGATACTTTTCCCGGATTGACCTTATAGGAAAAAGACCACATGGCTCATTCGAACTCGGCTAAAAAACGCATCCGCCAGAACATCACCAGTCGCGCACGCAATCGCTGGCGCATCAAGAGCATGCGCGTTGCCATCCAAGGCTTCGAGTCTGCACTCATCGATGGCTCGAATGAAGAGGCGACCAAAGCATATCGCGATGCTTCGGCATTGGTCGATAAGACCGCTCAAGTTGGTGTGATCCATAGCAATCAAGCTGCTCGTCGCAAGAGTCGAATGAATACTCGGCTCAAAGCCAAAGTATTGGGCTAATGCGAGCTGTCAGAGCGGCTGCTCTTTGCAGCTTGTTTGAATCAAGCGATTGATATCGGCTCGGCCATACAAGGTCGAGCTTTTTCAATTCGTTGCCTATCTTTCTACTCGATCGAATGCGATTGTGCGAGCAGGTAGTGGGGACTATGAAGGATCGAAAGAAGAATCAACCAGCTATCCTTCCGAACCAAATCGGTGGCGGGTTGCCATTGGGGCAACGCGGCTATTTCTGGCTTTCGTCTCAGCCTCTGCATACGCTGATATTTCTTCTTCCAATCATTGCAATCTATGAAATCGGCACGATGGGGTTGTTGGGCAATGGTGTTTCGTCTCGGCTCGAAGCTCAAGAAATGCTTGTGCGGTTCTTCGATCTCTTTGGAGTTCTTGGGCTTCACCTACCAGCGTTGGCATTAGTTGTTACGCTTCTTGTTCAGCAGTTTCTATCGCGGGCTTCGTGGAAGATCTTTCCGATGGTGCCTTTGGCGATGATCGCAGAATCGGCGTTTCTTACAGGCCCGCTCATTGTCATTGCCATTATTCTCGAACCACAATCTCAAGCGATGATGATCCCCGCAATGCAAGTGCTTGCCGACACCGCTGGTCCTGCCACTGGGGTGATAAGTGCATCGGATTCGTTTTGGGAAGGGATATTCCTTGCCTTTGGCGCAGGGCTGTATGAAGAAATGCTCTTTCGGCTCGTCCTGATCACCATTTTACATTTTATGATTACCGATGTCCTGAGTTTCAAAGACCGCACCGGCAAGGTTGTAGCGGTGATCCTCTCAGCCATTGCGTTCGCCTGGCTTCACGATTCGGTGTATACCGCAAGTGGTGGGCTCAACATCAGGCTCGCGGTCTTCTATACCCTCGCAGGAGCATACTTCGGCATCCTGTTCCTCTCACGAGGGCTCGGAATCGCGGTGGGGGCCCATCTGATGTACGATTTACTCGTCTTTGTGATCATGCCTGGGATTCAGGATCAATCTTGATCTCACACCTGAATAATAAACTCCCACCCGAACAGGCATTTTGATTTCTTCTCAATAATTTTGGACATCAAGAACTCGTATGTGTTACATTGTCAGCGATGACGCTGCATAGGGGATGACGATATGTCAGATCTCGGATTCGCACTTGACGGTTTGTATGCCAGCGGCTGGTGGCCAAAAGATGGCGATCGGTGCCTGCAAAGCAGTGACGGTCGGTGGTATCCATCAGAAGCCCTGATGCTCGAATCCTTCGCCCAATCAATCATTCGCCCGACGATCCGTCAATCCTCAGTTTCATCGGCTGTAGAGGTGTTCTGGTGTTCGCCAAAGCGAGGCAGACAATCGGTGCATGGGCGATCTCGGGAAGAAGCATCGATCTTGGCATTTACGAATCTGTACCAAGAAACACACGCCAAGATTCCCAGTTATTGAGCAGAAGCCTCAGGATTCACATTTTTCATTGAATTCATGGCTTATGGGGTTCGTGCAGACTTGACGAATCAGATCGCAGGCGTACTATTGCCCCTGACTACTGTCATTGGCCCCATCGTCTAGCCGGGTCCAGGACACCAGGTTTTCATCCTGGTAACGCGGGTTCAAATCCCGCTGGGGTCACTTTGCTGGAGGTTCTGACGAGCCTCCAGCCTTTTTTATATCAACTCTTCATCGGGTTCATATCACGACCTGAGTTTGAGTTCATCCACCACCTTGCGGATGACATCAAAGTCGAACCCGCGTCTGGCGAGCCGACCCGTGATCCGCCGAATCCGCACCTCGGGTTCATGACGGTCCGAGATCGAACGGGCAGCCGACTGGGCGAGTTTGCGAGCATCCGCAATCGTATCGCGGTCTTCGAGTGCTTCATCGAGCACAAGGGTGATCAGCGATGAATCGATCCCCTTCTCGCGGAGCTTGCCTTCGAGCAATCTTCGCCCGGCTGGTTTTCGGATGAGTTGATTTCGCACGACACTGCGTGCATAGTTCTCGTCATCGAGCACTTGGAGTTCGGTGAGCCTATGGATAGTCCATTCGATCGCGTCGGGTTCATAGCCATATTGCTTGAGTTTGCGTCCGAGTTCTTTACCAGATTTCGCCCGTTTAGCAAGGATCCGAATCCCCGCGCGGTACGCATTGCCCCGGGCCAGTTCTTCACCGAGCGAGGATGCCAGATCTTCTGTCCAAGGTGTACCAGCTTCGAGTTTGTGATCGCCTTTGGTGTCGAGCAAGATTCGTCCAAGCCGACGCCGATCAACAAAGAGCGTGACGCGAGCGGGGTCATCTTTGCATGGGTGGAGCGAGCTGATCGATGCCGACCCATCAAGGAGCAATGGCTCAAGCTCCTTCTTAGGATACCTGTTGGGGTATTGGCCCCGTTGCCCGTACGAGTTGCGCTGATAGGTACTCATGCCATTGATTCTAACAGCCCCGAGAGTTCAGAAACAGCATGCCCATCATTGATCTTGTTGGCTGCGGCGATTCCAGCTTGGATGACCACTTTCGCATCGTCGGTTTTTCCAAGATCATGGAGCGACTGCCCCTTGAAGAAGTATGCGTAGAGGTAATCAGGATCGAGTTCGAGGGCTTTGGTATAGCACACGATCGCTTGCTCATGATCGCTTGCTCATGATCGCCTGCGTTGGCGTGTTCTTGTCCGAGTCCATAGTGAACGAACGGGTCGTTTGGATCGAGTGTGAGTAGTTTTTCGAGTTGGGCAATCGTTGGCATGAGCGCATCATACCACAGGTTTGCGCATGAATGGACTGAATAGATAAGTAAAAACTCCATCCGAATGCGGATGGAGTTGTGTAGAATTATGTTGATGAGTTGTTTACTTCGAGTAATCAAACACGCCGCGTCCGGCCTTGTTGCCAAGTCTTCCCGCGACGACGAGCTGCTTGAGCAACGGGCACGCACGATACCGATCGTTGTTGAGTCCGTCGGCCATCACATCCATAATATGGACACAGGTGTCGAGTCCAATGAAGTCGGCCAGCCGCAATGGCCCCATCGGGTGCGCCATACCTAGCTTCATGATCTCATCGATATGCTCAGGCTCTGCGACGCCTTCCATCCATGCGTAGAACGCTTCGTTGATCATCGGCATCAATACACGATTGGATACAAACCCCGCACGGTCGTTCGCAGGCACCGCGACTTTGCCCATAGCCTCGGAGAGTGCGATGGTGCGTTTGGTGGTTTCTTCGCTTGTTGCCAAGCCGTTGATGACCTCGACGAGTTTCATCACAGGCACCGGGTTGAAGAAGTGCATCCCGATAAATCGGTCTGCCGCATCGCCCACACTCGTTGCGAGATCAGTGATCGAGATCGAAGAGGTGTTCGATGCAAGGATCTGGTTGTCGGTGAACTTGTCAGCAAGCCCAGCGAAGATTTTCTTCTTGAGATCAACATCTTCAACCACCGCTTCGATCACGATATCGGCGTCATAGATCGCGTTGATATCGTTGGCGTAGTTGAGCTTTGCTTTGGCGCCCGCGACATCAGCTTCGGTCATGCGCCCCTTTTCAACGCCGCGAGCGAAGAGCTTATTGTGGAACCCTTCGCATCGGGTGAGCGCATCGCTGTTGAGATCGTAGATAATGGTTTCAAACCCGTTGACGGCCGAGATTTGAGCGATGCCGCCGCCCATTTGTCCGCTGCCAATGATCGCGACTTTATTGATTCCGTGCATCGTCTATCTCCTATGAAGTTGGTGTAAAACAGGGTCAAAATGATAGACTTGGGAGGCGAACATGTCGCTCTCAATGGTTGAAACTGATGAGGGCAAAGTCGGGTTGTGGAGCATAGAATCCCATCCATATCTATATGGCTCGAAACTGGACTCGACGGAAGGAATCAACCAATGGCCCATCAACTTGAAGCTGCGACGAGTGCCTTTGAAAAAAAGGATCGGTGCGCCGATCTCGATCACCGTCCCCGCGTATTGCTCGGCAAGATGGGACTCGACGGGCACGATCGTGGTGTCAAGGTCATCGCTCGCGCCCTGCGAGACTCCGGCGTCCATGTCATCTATTCCGGTCTCTGGCAGACCCCCGCATCGCTCGCCATCTCCGCCCGTGATGAAGATGTCGATGTGATCGCTGCATCAATGATGTCCAACTCGCACCTGGTGCTCGGCAAGCGTTTGATCGAGTCAATGGATGCGGTTGGTCGCCCGGACATCCCGGTGTTGATGGGGGGGATCTTGCCTCAGGATGATATTGTCAAACTGCTCGATATGGGCGTACGAGAATGCTTCCCGACCGGCACCGGATTGATCGATATTGTCAATGCGGTGAAAGCAACGGTTCATGCACAGGCTCAGGTTGTAGCTTCTGGCAATGCCAGCGCACAACTCTCACGCGATATTTCATTGATGCACAACGAGAAGCCCATGCGTCCTGATGCTATCAAGCGAAGACCAAAGCGTGTCATCGGTTTCACAGGTTCGCCGGGCGCAGGCAAGAGTACACTCGTCGCCCAACTCGCCCGCGAACACTTCGTGCGGGCACAGAAAGATCCATCAATCGGCCGTTGTGCGGTTCTTGCGTTTGATCCCAAGAGCCCGATCACCAGCGGGGCACTGCTCGGCGATCGCCTGCGTGTCGATTTCAACAACATCGGCGAACATGTGTATTACCACTCGCTCGCCATCCGAGGCGAAGACTATCACGGCCTAAACGATATCATCGAACTCATCGGCGGCGCCTGCACCGGCAACGATGCCTACGACACGCTCTATATCGAGACCGTCGGCGCAGGACAGAACGAAACCATGATCCGTGAATATGTAGATACGACCGCTGTTGTGCTGACCCCAGGCATGGGCGATTCAGTCCAGATGGACAAAGCCGGGATTCTCGAAATCGCGGATATCTATGTGTGCAACAAGGCCGATCATCCCGGCGAGGATCAACTCGTCAGTGATCTCCGAGAGATCGCGGGTAAGACACCGATTATCGAAACCGTCGCGACCCATTCCAAAGGTATCCCTGAGTTGTTCGATACACTGGTCAAGTGATGAGCCAGTCCAGCACCATCTCAGAACTCGTCACGCAGCTTTCCAAGTTGCTCCGAGAACAAAGTCGAACACTCGCCACCGTCGAAAGCTGCACCGGCGGCATGGTAGGGGCTGCGATCGTCGAGCCTGATGGTGCTTCGGATGTTTATCTCGGTGGGTTGGTCACCTACTCCAACATGGCCAAGCAGATGACAGCGGGAGTGCAAGCGAGTACACTCGATGAGTACGGCGCGGTGAGTGGGCAAGTTGCCATCGAGATGGCCAAAGGCGGGTGTGCCAAGCTATTAGTGACCAACTCCATCGCCATCACAGGCGTCGCAGGATCTGGCGGGGGAAGTATCATTAAACCCATCGGTACCGTCTGGATCTGTACAGCGACCAGCACCGGCTCGTACGACTGTCGCCGGTTCCTCTTCCCAAATGATGGACGATCGGCAATCCGACAATACGCACTCGGGGCATCACTCATGATGTGTATCCAGATGCTCAACAACGACTATCACAAGCTCGATCATGAATGCGAACGATTGACCGCGTAGACTTCTCCCATGAACTGCACAGTCAATGGCCAACCCCGTCAGCTCCCCGACAACACCACCGTCGAAGGGCTCATCGAGATCCTCGGGCTTGCCGGGTCGATCTGTGCTGCGGAAGTCGATAAAAAAATCGTCCCCAAACGGGAACGATCTGAAACAACTCTTACTGATGGGCAAACGATTGAAATCGTGACCCTCGTTGGCGGCGGCTAAAAGGCAGTCGCTTAGCCTTCTATAGCTTCAGCTTTAGCTTCGGATTCAATTTTCGATTCCTCAGCCTCTTCTTCTTTGTCATCCTTCTTGAGATCGACAAGCCCGTAGCGCGATGAGAGTGCAACAAACGAGAACGGGTCATCAAGGTCAATGGATGCTTCGGTGAGTTCACGCTGGCGAGCACTGTTTGCGACGCTCGATGCAAGCAAAAAGAACTGTTCGCTCGTTACTGGACGAGGCGCGACGACTAATGACACCGCAATTGACCGGGCCGATGGCAATGCCACAGCAACAGGGATCGGATTGGCAGCCAAGGCTTCTGGAGCAATCAAAGGCGGGAGATCTGATGCTGCTTCGAGAACCGCGTTACGGAAAACTTCAGTATTGATTTTGGGATCAACAAAGCGTGTCAATGCTCCGCCATCGATCGTGTCTCGCCGAACAAGAATGTTCTTGAGAACGCTCGGACGCAGAGTGATTGCATCTTCACTCCCCATCGCCATTGCCATATCAATCGCAGGTGCCAGCGATGTATCAAGATCACTCACGCCGGCGATGGATGCTTTGATCTCATCGATTTGAGCGACGAGCAGGTTGTAGCCTGCGATAGCTTTGTAATCGGCAATGACCTGCTCGCGAGTCGCATCTGCGATCAGTTCGGCTGGGCCTTGCTCGCGAACATTGAGTACCACCGCGTAATAGCGGTTGCCGATGGCATCGGTCGCTGCTGGATCCGCAAGTGGGAGCCCGACCTGGACATCAAGCCCGGTGGTGTTCGCTTCATCGAGTTCGAAGAACTGAGTCAAGGCATACGCCGGGAGTTGACGCGATCCCATCCGAAAGTTTGACGAGCCAAAGCCAGGCAATGAAGAGATATCATTTGCATTGAGCCAACGATCGCCGATCATCGTGAGTGCTGGGGTTGGCAGCGAGACCGAGAACTGTTTATTGATTCGCTCAACGACAGTTTCTGAGATATTTTCAAGATGCGGGCGTTTTTCTTCCCAATCTTGAGGGAGGGTAAGGATGCCGTTGGACTTTGGTAAGGCGTTGGTGACCGCCAAGATTTGGGCACGGATAATCCGGTCGGCTTCGACCATCATTTTTGTTGCTTGCTCGTCGCGGAACTTGCGCTCAAGATTGATCCGTTCGAGCCCGAAGTCGCCGGGGTATTGATCCCGGTTTTGGAGCCAGATCTTGTGCAACTCAACACGGTCGGCTTCGACCGCATTCATAAATATATTCTTGTCAAGCGTCATCCAGCCAAGCTGGATGCGTGTTGGTTGGGTATAGCCGATTTGGAAATCGTTGTCGCTCGCACTCTGTGCTTTGTAGATATCGAAGAACACTTGGAGCTGTTCTTCTGTTGGTTCTGGGAGCGAAGATGAAACCAATGATGAATCAAGGATGACCGCATTCACAGCGACCGAATCGAGTGTTTCGTGGGCAGCATGGATCGCGTTGAGATCGCTGAAGACTGGGAGTGTTTGGATTGACGAGAGCAGCCGATAGACGCCTCGGGCTTGGGCGAGGATGGTATAAACACTTTCCATCGTGCCGCCAGCATTGCCAGCCGAGAGCCTTGCGTTGCGTTCCATGATCCCCGCGATTTGAGGGGTAAGCTCGGCGATGCGTTGATTAAACTCTGGAGCCGAGCGGATCAAACCTTGCTGGGCTTCGGTTCTTGCCTGAATCATCGCTTCGGTCGACGCCAACTCATTGATCCAAGATACTCCGTCGCCAGCTTCGCCGATCAATCCAGCCTTATCTGCTTGTTTGACGAGCATAAGCCAATGGAGTTCACGATTGGTCTCGCTCACAGGGTCCAGCCCCATGCCGCCAGCCATGCGTGGTCCCAAGGCTCTGGGGTGAACGCGTTTGAGCAAGTTGAGCGCAACAGTTGCTTCCATCTGGTCACCACGGGTATAGGTGGTGCCATCATCGAGCTTTGCTACTTTGGTCTTGAGTGTTGAGGGCGAGAGCCGAGTAAGAACCGGCTCAAGCAAGAACACGACCATCAGCAGCGAGCCGCCGATGACGAGGATGGGGAGTTGAAATTTCCGGATGAACCTAAGCATGTTGGCTCCGAGTGTTTGGAATGATTGTCCGAGTTATGAAAAACGAATCCACAGGATGTACCCGAGGATTCGCTTGGCTCATCCTCGGCGTCGCGCCCAATGGACGCGACGCGAGGTTCGATTTGGATTTAGCGATAGAATTCGATGATCAGGTTGGTGTTCACATCGAAAGGAATCTGATCCGATGTTGGCAACGACGAGATGGTCGAGTTGAGTTCTGATGGGTTGAATGAGATCCAACCCGGAACTTCATGACCACCCATGGATTCCATGTTCTCGCGAGCGAGCTTCTGGATGCCGTCCTTGAGTGAGATGACATCGCCAACCTTGATACGGTATGAAGGGATATCGACCTTCTTGCCATTGACAAGGATGTGACCATGATTGACCATCTGGCGTGATGCCCAGATCGTACGGACAACGCCCATACGACGAACAACATTGTCAAGACGGAGCTCAAGGAGCTGCATCAAGATATCGCCCGAGTTACCAGGACGACGCTTTGCTTCGTCAACGGTGCGACGGAACTGCTTTTCGAGGATGTTGTAGTGATAGCGGAGTTTTTGTTTTTCTTGGAGGCGGATGCCGTAGTCACGCAGACGGCGACCGCGATGCCCGTGCATACCTGGTGCGTTGAGCATTCTCTTTGATGTGTGCTTTGGGGTGTCGCAGATGGGTACACCTACGCGACGGGAGAGGCGGACCTTAGGTCCTGTGTATGTTGCCATGATGGCGTTCCTTTTAACATCCGTCCGCAATCGAGTTGATTCGATTGCGGTGCTACCAGTTTGGGTAGCGACCATGCCGGGGGGCCGAGACTTCGGTCCGACGAGATTGGCCCGGGCACAATGCCTGGGAAGAGGGGATTGAAGCCCGATAGGGAAGATTTGTCAAGCCAGAACCGAATCAGTTTCAGGGTTCTTTCGCTTCCCTCTTTAGGCTATCTTTCGCCTCCCCCGGGCTTCCGGGGGAGGTGCCCGCAGGGCGGAGGGGGTCTTCTCTTTTTCTGATTTTACGCGCTGTACCGTTCTCAAGACCCCCTCCGTCACGCTTCGCGTGCCACCTCCCCCACAAGCATGGGGGAGGCGGTCGGAAAGGCAGGGCACAGGGAGTTGGCAATAAAAAACCGCTCCCTCACGGTCGCGGCTCGTTAAGAACAGATTCTTAGTCCGCCAGCGGATCTGGGCGGTAGAGCTTGACGCCCAGTGCCCAGTTCTTTTCGGTAAAGTTCCCGCCGAGCGAGAACTGTGCATCGCGATCTGGGCGAGCCGCCGAGAGGGCCATGATGGTCTTGGCATCGAGGTTGTCGATGAGCGAGACCAGTACGGCTTCTGGTGATGATGGGATCTTGGCCGCACCATATTCGGGGCGTTCGTGATGCGAGATAATGATGTGCTGGAGGATGGTCAACGCGCCCGCTGGCATGCGTGTGCCGGTCTCGGCCATCATCTGCTGGGCCTTGTCGTGAAGCATAATCGCGCCTTCGACAAGGTGCCCGATGAGCTCGCCACGATCGGAGTATCCGAATCCGCGATCAAAGAACAACTCGCGGGTTTTGCCAAGGTCATGAAGGAAAAGCCCCATCATGACGATGTCGCGGTTGATCTTTGGATACAAAGGGGTGATGGCATCGGTGATCTGCATGAGTGTCAGTGTGTGTTCGAGCAATCCGCCGAGGTAGGCGTGGTGGAGTCGGACGGCTGCCGGCGCGGTACGGAACCCGTCCATCAGATGCTCGTCAGCGAGGTAAGTCTTGGCCAACGCTTGCATTGCAGGATGCTTGAGCGTGTCGAGCAACGCAACAACCTCAGCGAACATCTCCTTGGGATCGCGCTTGGACGACGGCAAGATGTGGCGGAGTTCGTCGGGTGTTGGCTCATGTGGATCAATCCGATGGATGATGATCTGAAGCTCGCCCTGGTAGGATTGAGTCTCGCCTTCAACCCAGACGAAGCCGTCGGTTGGGAGGCGGCGGAAGGTTGATTCTTCGATCGACCACATCCGGCCGGCAGCCTGGAGGCTCGAATCTCCAAGCAAACAGCGGAGGTATGGTTTGCCCTTCTGGGTGGTCCCGAGTTGGGCGTTGGCGATGGAATAGATTCCATCAAGGCGCTCGGAAGGTTTCATCTCGGAAAGGGTTCGTCTGGCGGTGTGTGTACTCATAGGGTGAGCATAGTTCTGCTCGGATAGATTCTCCATGATCCCCAGCATTGATCTCGGATGGGGTACACTTGTGATTCTGAATCAAATGGACGCAGACGAGGAAGGGCAGCATGGCGCATGGCTGATACAAGTAGCAGACGCAAACTTGGGATTCGGGTGATCGGTGCCCTTGCGGGCTCGTACATCGCCATTGGTGCCGGTGCGGGCGAAGTTGGATATATCGAAGTATCTCCAAACCAGTCAGAACCCATCGCCGATCGTTCGTTCGATACGGTCAACTTCCCGATCGAAGCGGTCGCTGGGCAGATCAAAATCGCAGCGCGGGGCGGATGGATCTGGAAAGAAGGACAAACCCATCGCATTGTCCTCGATCATGATGTCGATGTAGTCCTCGGCGAGCATCAGTTCCTCGCAGCGAGTGCCAATCTTTGGTTCCGCAAGCTCTCATCAGATTCTGCGACAGGCACGAGCCGCTATCAGGTCTATGCGATTTTTGAAAATCTCCGATCGGCCGACGGCACGATTACGATGAAGGCCAAGCAGCTTCCGGTGCGAGGCGTGATCGAGATTCGTGATTCGATCTCGATGAAACTCGATGCGCGATTTGATGAGCCTCCAAAGTCCAAAACCGATATCGGTAAGTTTGTCGATCGCACAAACACGGTCTTTGCTCAGCGCGTGCTTGGCGCAGCGGGCACGCAGACAGAACAAACCACAGCAAAGGCCCGCCCTTGGTCGTCGGCGATGATGCAAGCAACTTCGCAAGCAACTTCGCAAACAGGTGACGCCGCAACGACGAATGCCGGTGTGCAAGATGATTCTCCAGATGATCCACGCGGGCCGATTTTTCATCCCAACGGCGTGTTCTCGATCGCGATCGGTGGACGCGTTGTGATCGACGGGGCAACTTCGGGCAATGGCTCAATCATCACTGCTGACGGCGGCGTGACGATCCAGTATCAAGATCCTGCGAATCAAAAATGGATCGATTTCAAGGCAGAACGAGTTGTTGTATTTACCGCTGGCGATTCGGCGATCACGGGCGTTTCGCGGCTGGGTGCCAGTCAGATCGAAGGTATCTATCTCGAAGGCGGCGTCTTCGCGGGCGATGACCAATGGTCGATGCGTTCGCCTCGCATGTATCTTGATGTGGCAAACAATAAAGCGTTGATGCTCGACGCGGTGTTCTGGACGACCGATCAGAAGACCGCGATGCCTTTGTATGTACGGGCAAAGAGCATCCGTCAGACCGCCCAGCACGAGTTCGCTGCAAGCAAAGCCAAGATTTCAAACACTGCGTTTTTCGAGCCGGATCTCACGATCGGCGTGTCGGATATCAAGGTGACACTCGTGCAAGGTTCAGATTCTTTGATCGGCAATGCTCGCCCTTCGGTGCATGTAGAGGGAAAAAGCGTCACGCTCAATGCCGGCTCTGTTCCGATCCTTTGGTTGCCCGGATTCAAAGGCAACCCCGGATCGTTCCCGTTGCGGCAGGTAGCCGTTACCGATTCAAACCGTTCTGGGCTTGCGATCAAAACGCGTTGGAATGTGATCTCGCTATTGAATATTGACGGCCCACCCGGGGTCGATGTTGATCTGAATCTTGATCTGTATGCGGAGCGTGGAGTCGGCTTTGGTGTGCAGGCGGATTGGGAAACAGCCCAACATCGTGGCGGGCTTTTTTCGTACTTGCTCGCTGATGACAACGGGACCGACATCATGCCTTCGGGACAACGCATCGAACGCGATAATGAAGCCCGAGGCATCTTTGCGCTCCATGATATCTGGGAGTTTACCGATGCGTGGACGCTGGTAACCGAGTTGAGTTATGCTTCGGACGAGGCATTTGTTGGCGCGCTGTTTCCAGAGTTGGGACGCAACGAAGAAGAGTTTCGCAATCGCCTGCAACTCGAACGGCGGAGCGACGACTCATATTTTGCTTTTGAGTTGAGTTCGACAGTGAATGATTTCATTGTTCCCGAACACAAGTTACAATCGCCGGGCTATTCGGTCAATAAGTTGCCCGAGGTACGGTTTGTCTCGTTGGCGAAGGATGTTTTGCCCGAGATCAAACCAGGGTTGTTGACCTATTCGTTCGAGGCACGGGCTGGGGCTCTTCGTTTGGCATTTTCGGAGGTTGCTGCGAGTGCATACGGGTTTACGACCAACTCGTTGGCGGACGATGCGTTCGGCACGCTGGCGAATGAGTCATTAGGTGATAAGTTTCGCGCGATTGGGCTTGATGAATCGGCAGTCACTCGTCTCGATACTCGCCATGAACTTCGGGCGAGGTTTGATCTCGGACCAGTACGCGTCGTGCCGTTTGCGGTCGGACGGGCTACGGCCTACGACAACTCGTTCGATGCGTTTAGCCCAGGGCAAGATGAAGATATTCGGTATTGGGGCGGCGGGGGTGTGACGCTTTCGACGACTGTTTCGAAGATTCATAACGCTGCCGAAAATCGATTCTTTGATATTCATCGATTGCGTCATATTGTCGAGCCTTCGATCACGATCTGGGGCGGCGACTCGAACTTTGAACAAACCGATGTTCCGATCTTTGATGATGATGTTGAAGGCTTGATCGAAGGTACCGCGTTCCGCGCAGCGTTGGATCAAACATGGCAAACCAAACGCGGCGGCGTCGGGCGTTGGCGCGATGTCGATGTTCTCAAACTACGATCTGAATATGTCTGGACGAGTGATGATGCTGGGACATCGCCGATTCCGCAGTTCTATTCATCACGCCCAGAACTCTCGAACCCAGGCGAATACATCAGCACGAGCGCGGTGTGGCAGCCGACAGAAGTATTGGCGTTCGCTGGCGAGATTGTCTATGACCTTGATCTGAGCAAAACCGCTCGGGCGAGTGTTGGCGCGATTATCGAACATCGTCCAGGGTTCACGACATCGGTCGAGTATCGAGAGGTTCAGCCTTTGGATGCGACCTTTGCGTCGCTCGCGGCGCGATATCGAATCACCGATAAATATGCGGTGAGTACAAGTTTGAACTACAACTTCGATCTCGGTGATTTTCAGACCTTTGGTGCCCAGGTCATGCGTCGGTTCCAGATCGGGACACTCGGCGCGACGATCCAGTACAACAATATTCAAGGCGAAACCAGCTTTGGTTTCATCTTCCGCCCAGGTGGTTCGCGTGGCGATTTGCCTGTTGATCCCTCATGGGGCGGCTGATATTCCGCAACCCGCTAACAGGTTTTAAACATATTCATCTGTGATTTCGTCACGACTTCACACGCGACCGGGTGATCGACATCGACACGATATTCACCCGAGAAGCACCCGGTGCAATAGTGCTTGGGTTCTTGATTCATCACGCTGAGCATGCCCTCTTGGCTGAGGAAGTGGAGCGAATCTACGCCGAGAAACTCGCGGATTTCTTCGACAGTTCGCTCGTGTGCAATGAGCTGATCACGATCGGCAAAGTCTACCCCAAAGTAGCACGGGTGCTTGATCGGCGGGCACGAGATTCGAAGGTGGATTTCCTTGGCTCCTGCTTGGCGGAGCTGGATCATTTTGAGTCGGGTGGTGGTGCCTCGGACGATGGAATCATCGACGATGATGAGTCTTTGATCGCGGACAACCTCGGAGATCACATTGAGCTTGAGCCGAACCGCAGCGGCGCGTTCTTCTTGTGTAGGCTTAATAAAAGTACGCCCAACATAGCGATTGGGGACGATGCCTTCTCGATAGGGGATTCCAGATTCAATCGCATATCCATTGGCAGCACTGCGACCCGAGTCTGGCATTGGCATGACAAAATCTGCTTCGACAAAGGCTTCTTGAGCGAGTTTGGCGCCGAAGCGTTCACGCGAGATCTGGACATTTTGTCCGAATACATTTGAAGCCGGACTGGCGAAGTAGACATGCTCGAAGACACATTGTGCCAGCGGCTCAGAGGGGGCTGCAAACCGACGCGAGGACATGCCCTCGTTAGAGAGCGTGATGATTTCACCGGGTTCAACTTCTCGTATAAACTCTGCGCCCACGACATCAAACGCAACTGTTTCAGAAGCCACAATAAACTTGCCCGAGGGCAGCTTGCCCAAGACCAAAGGCCGCCATCCCCAAGGATCGCGGGCCGCCTCGATTCGATCGGTAAAGAGCAACACTAATGAAAAAGCACCGAGCAAGTTGCG
Organism: Planctomycetota bacterium; assembly: GCA_024280755.1. Taxonomy (GTDB): domain Bacteria; phylum Planctomycetota; class Phycisphaerae; order Phycisphaerales; family UBA1924; genus UBA1924. Next base: position 85,757 of record JAJRPN010000031.1, on the reverse strand, counting down.
CATCGTTGCTGCAACAGGATCGGGCAAGTCGCGTTGTTCGGGTGAGGCGAGCAGGTGGATGATCACTTCGGTATCGGAGGTTGTATGGAACAGCCGCCCGGCGCGCGAGAGTTCTTTTCGCCATTCTTGCCCGTTGACGAGATTACCATTGTGGGCAATGGCGATCGGCCCGGCGAATGTGGTCTCGACCAAAGGCTGGGCGTTCTTGGACGAAGACCCGCCCGAGGTTGAATAGCGGTTGTGCCCGATTGCGCCATGATTCGCGTTTGGTGCGTCGGTGTGGTTGTAGAGTTTTTCGAGTTTGACGATGGTGTCGTTGTCGAATACATCGACGACGAGTCCTTGGCCAGTATGCGCTTCGATCATCTCGCCATTGGTGACCGCGATGCCAGCAGCTTCTTGCCCGCGATGTTGCTGGGCGAACAATCCAAGATAGGCTTTTCGTACAGCACCAGGATCGTTCCAGATCCCGATCACGCCGCATTTTTCTTTGGGTTGATCGGTTCGCGCGGGCGTGTGCTTTGCACAGGCGCATGCGTTCTTCGTTGGCCGATGTGGCTGATTCGATGAGACGGGTAGAGAAAAACTCGTCGACATGAACTGGCTCCGATCACGGTGAACTCGTGGATCAATGGCAGAAGAGCACGAGTCTAGCACGCCGAGGAAATCAGAACCTAGAGCGGGTCAATATTTTCGACCCGATCACACAATCCCTCGTCGGCTGCCCGCCCAAGGAAGGTCGATATCGCGTCTCGCCCAGTTCGTCCCATATCGAGGGTGAGTCCAGAAACATACATCGCGAGGTAGCGATCGACGAGTTCTGGATCGTCCCATTCGGTGCGGTCGCCTTTGTTGAGTTGGAGATACAGCCGAGATGCTTCACCCATTCGCACACAACACTGGACCGAAGCATTAAGGACATCGGCGAGTTCTTGGCAGGTCCCATCACCATAGCGTTGGTCAAGGTCTCGGCGGATGACATTCAAACCCAACGGTAAGGGTTTACCCGTCTGCCCATGCCACCATTTGCCCATGTCACCGATTTCACGCAAGCCCATTTCGCTATAGGTTAACTGGGCTTCATGGATGAGCAAGCCCGCATCAACCTGTCCATCTGCGACAGCTCTGGGGATATCGGAGAAAAGGAGTTCTTGGTGTTCAAAGCTCCCGATTGCCATCCGTAAGCCCATGTACGCCGAGGTGTTGATGCCAGGGATGCCAATGATATAACTGGTGCAGTTGGCGTCTTTGAGATCATCGAGGGTCTGGAATGGGGAGTCGGCTGCGACGACAATGCGTGGGCCGTAGTTCTCGCCGAAGGACCCGCCCGAAGCGGTCATTACATATCGATTGGCGATTGCCGGATAGGTGGCGCACGAGATCGCGGTGATGTCGTATGCAGACTCAGACCCGATCACGAGTTTGTTGAGTTCTTCGACATCGCGGGCGAGCAGGTTGAAGGTGAATCGTCCGGTCTCGACCTGAGGCTTGCCCAGATCGCCATCAAACGGTGTCCCGTCAGGATTCCGGACCCCAATCAAAGGCCACCACATCACCAGATCATCAGAATCGGGCGAGTGGGCAAGGTTGAGTTCGATGGTTTGGGTGCTTTGCATAGGTAAGTTTAATACTGCTGGATCGAAGGATCAATCTTGAGTCCCCACCAGTTAATCCCGCCGGCGACTGACCGGGTGCCGGCGAGTCCTTGCTGTTGCATGTATTGGGCGACCTGAAGCGATCGTTTTCCAGATCGGCACAAGATGGCGATGGTGGTGCCTTCGTCTACATCGAGCTCGTTGATCCGAGCGGGGATATCACCCATTGGGATATGCAGAGCTTTGGCGATCGACGAGGTTTCAAGTTCGTTGGCTTCTCGGATGTCGATGAGCAGGAAATCGGTCGTCCCTGCATCGTTGTGGAGGGCAGCCGCGTCGGGCGCGGAGATTTCAAGCTCGGGCTTAAATGGCCAGCGGGGTGGGTTGGCATCTGTTTTTGAATCAGTCATTGTCGGCTGTTTCCTCTGTATCTATCTGAGGCATGGGTTGAGGCGTCGGAAACCCAGATGACCAGGTATCAGCGGTTTGGGTTCGTTTGTATGGCTGAGACGGAGAGATCATTGGTTCTGCGATTTTGCCCGTTGCTGTTCGATAGCCAAAGGCATAGGGTGAGCCGATGAATGATCGGCCGAGATCATAGATGGTGAAAAGGGCATCGTTGATCCAAGCGATCGAGGCGCTTTGTTGCATGTAGAGTGCATCGTTGGTGGTGGGGTATCGGCCATAGATTCGGGGCGGGTCTGTTTTTTTAACCATTCCAAAGAGAGCAAGCGTTGGTGAATGGGCGGCGCTGTCCATCGGGGCGATGTACTGAGTCGGTGACCAATCAATCCGAGGCTTGGGTGTCGATGCGAGCAGGTGCTGTGATGGATTTTCAAGAGCGGTATGGCTCTGAGGCTGAGTGATAAATGTGGGCGAGCGATAGATGCCGCCGAGGGTTGGGCGATCATTGAGCGGCTGGGTGCAGCCGCTCAATAGCAACACGCTCAAGATGAAGAGAAAAGAGTGAAAAGCCATAGAGCCATGATACGCACGGGTTTGGGGAGAGTATGGGCAGGTCGTGGACTATGCTTTGGGTGCATATGGCCAAGAACAAGAAGAAATCTAAGCAAGGCCCACCGAGTTATAACAATCGGCGGGCGCTCTACGACTATTTCATCGTTGACACAATGGAGGTCGGGATTGTGCTTGAGGGTTCAGAGGTCAAAGCCATTCGCGAGGGCAGTTGTTCGCTCAAGGAAGGGTATATCAGCGTTGATCTCGAGCCGCCTCGGCTGACGCTTCATCAGATTGATATCGGTATCTATCAACCCGCCGGGCAGCTCAACCATATCCCCAAGCGAGATCGTATCCTGCTGGCCAAAAAGAGAGAGATCATCAAGCTTGCCCGCGAGGTGGACCAAAAGGGCGTGACGCTCGTGCCTTTGGAAATGTATTTCTCGCAAGGGTTGGTCAAGATCAAGCTTGCGATCGCCAAGGGCAAAGCCCAGCATGATAAACGCAAAGCAATCGCGGATCGCGAGAATCAGCGAGAAATGCAGCGGGCGATGTCGAAGTTTTCCAACTAATTCAATACACGCATTCATAAAAAAAGCCCATGCGGTTGCACGGGCTTTGGGTGTCGTTTTGATTCGGCTTAGATGCCTACGGCTTTCGATGTTTTCGCCATCGAGAGCATGAGCTTGGCACATTCTTTTTCACGGGTGATTCGTTCAACCGCTTCGAGCTTGTTGGGTGCATCTTCAGGAACGATGCGAGCTTCGGCTTCTGCGAGCTGGGCGCGAGCTTCGGACTCGATAATTTCTTCTGCTGCGATTGCACGCTCTGCGAGGATGACCAACTCGTTGTTGCTCATTTCGAGGAAGCCGCCCTCGATGAGGAACTCGCGTGAGCCAGATCCATTCTTTGCGGGGAAGTCCAAACGGAGCTTGCCAAGACCCAAGCGTGAGACCATCGAGGCACCGCCATGCTGGAAACCAATCAAGCCGTCCCAAGCAGGGACGGAGGCGTAGTTCACTTGTTCATTGAGCAACTCGGCACTTGGGGTGACGAGACGGCATGTGAGGGTGTTGTCAGCCAACGAACGATCCTTCCAAAGACCCGCTCAAACGACCCAATCGCATCCATTGCGAGTAGCCGATCACGGGGAGGAATGATAGCCCAGAGATGCTTGGAGATCAGTCGTCATTCTTGGCGAAATTCTGTTCGATTCGGTGGAGCGAATCACGAATATCAGTTAATAACTCGGCAGTCTGGGTATCGGTGACCACAGGGGCAGCAGGCTGGGCGATGGCAGCCACTGGGGTTGCCCCCGCGTTTGTCCGGTCTCGTTGGTCGAGGACTGCCTGGCGAAACTCTTTTGTATCGACAATTCCGATCAGGTTGACTAGGGCACCGCCAGTCGGGGAAGACTGCCCTGCAGTCTCGACCTTGAAGCCGTGAATGCCGAAGTAGCGCATGATCGGGCCTTGGAAGAGCTGGAGATCGGTGATTTTTTCGAGCGGGATGGTCGATTCCGTCTTGTTCCAGATCCCTTTTTTGATATTGAGGGTCTGCTCGGTGAGGTCGCAGCTCATGTTGGCGAGGTGTTTGTCGACGAAGAACTTGGCGATAATGACATAGATAATCGCCAGCGGAATGGTGACGATCAGGACTGTGAGGAAAATCGCTGGGCCCATGATCCAGTAGGTTTTGACCTTGGGATCGAACTCGGCCTTACGGAGGATAGTTGGTTCATTCATGCCACCAGTATATCAGCCTCACAGCATGAGTGGGTCTAGGCGGTGTCTGACGGCTCAGTTCCATACAAGAACGCCATCCTTTTCGCCTCCCCCGGGCTTCCGGGGGAGGTGCCGATCGAAGTGAGGCCGAGGGGGTCTTCTCTTTTTCTCTTCCCCATTCCCCATTCCTCATTGCCCATTGCCTTCTTCAAGACCCCCTCCGTCTGCTGCGCAGCCACAACCGCCCTATGGGTGCTCCCCCGGAAGCCCGGGGGAGGCGAAAAGAGAATGTCCTTGTGTGGGAAATGAGCCGTCAGACACGGCCTAGGCTCTGCTATGAATCGTCGGGAACTGATGACCATCTTGGTGCTGATCATGCTGTGCATGGCAATCGGTGTGCTTCGGCTCATGGTTGGGAGCGATGGATTCGGGTTTTCGGACAACGAAACAATCATGCAACTGCGATACAACCGTGTTGCGGTTGGCGGGATCGTTGGCGCATCGCTTGGTTTGGCGGGTGCGTTGTTGCAATCGCTGTTGCGAAACCCACTGGCAGCACCGGGGTTAATGGGGCTGAGTGCAGGAGCGGGGTTCGCCGTCACACTGACAACTTGGATTCAGGGCGCTGCGATCGGCGCGAGCATGGCCGCCTTCCCGGCATTGGGTGGGGCGATTGCAGTGCTGGTGTTTGTATGGGCACTAAGCCAACGCCGGGGGCTGATCGATCCGGTGACGATGATCTTGATCGGTGTGATTATGTCGGTGATTCTCGGCGCAGCCACCATGCTGGTTGCATCATTGATGCCGGATCGCGGGTATTCAGTATCGAGATGGATGATGGGGATGCTCCGTGAAGATATCGAGATTCGAGATGTCTGGATTGCAGCCGGGGTGCTGTTGGTGATTGTTGGATGGGGAGTCTGGGCTGCCCGATCGTTCGATGCGATGGCCCTCTCCGAAGATGAGGCCCGTTCGGTTGGGGTTCATGTCGGGGCAGTTCGGCTTGGTCAGCTTGTCGGTGCGGGGGCATTGACCGCGATCAGCATTGTGCTTGCTGGGCCGATCGGGTTTGTGGGCTTGGTTTGTCCGCACATCGTGCGTGTGCTTGCTGGGCCTTCCCATCGGACGCTGGTGATCGGGTCGGCATTGTGCGGCTTTGCACTCGTCGTCGGCGCAGATACATTCGTGCGGCTGGTCGCGACCGATGCAGGGAGGATACCGATTGGGGTGGTGACTTCACTCATCGGCGGCCCGGTGTTTTTGATTTTATTGCTCAAACAACGGCGATCACTTTAAATCGGGTGCCGCGACTTGACCATCTTGGGCAAGGTGTGCTTTTTAGGAAGATGAGAATGACTGAAGACACTGCTTGCCGAAGACGGTCAAGCAGTGGCACCCAGATTTAGTCTTCATCTTCCCATTGCCTACTGCCTATTGCCTTCTTATTACGCATTGAAATATCGAGCATCTGGGTGATGGGCAATGACGGCGCAGGTGGATTGTTCAGGGTCAATCTGATGGTTCTCGGTGAGATCGCACCCGATGCGTGATGGATCGAGCAGCCGCCAGAGGATTTCGTGATCGGCCATGTTTGGGCACGCCGGATATCCAAATGAATAGCGTGAACCACGATAGCTTTGCTTGAACAGCTCGGGGATATTATGTGCGTCTTCGTGCCCGAACCCGAGTTCGGTGCGGATGCGTTTGTGCCAGAACTCAGCGAGTGCTTCTGCCGTTTCGACACCGATTCCATGCCAATACAGATAATCTTGATACGCATCGGCTTCAAAGAGCTTCTTTGTATACTCGGTGATCGCAGGCCCCATCGTCACGCACATCATCGCAATCACATCGCGCGACCCCATCGCATCGCACTCGGCTTGATCTTTGTAGTAGTCCGAGATGCACAAAAACTTGTTCGCGTTCTGGCGTGGGAAGCTGAATCGTTCGATCTCGTGATCGTGATCGTCTGGGTCATACACGATCAGGTCATCGCCCGCGGAGGTGCAGGGGAAGTAGCCGTAGACGACTTTGGGCTGGAGGATTGGCTCGGCCAAGCATTGGGCGCAGAGTTCTTTGAACTTTGGGCGGGCGACTTCGTCGAGGAGTTGTTCGTACTCGGCCTTCGATTTTGATCCGCGTTTGAGTTGCCATTGGATCGCGAACAGTGCAGTGGGGTTGATGTAGGCGAACAGGTCGCGGAGGTTGTGCTGCTCGTTGACGGTCGAACCCCAGAATGGAGGCGTGGGTACCGGATTCGTACGATCAATCTCCGAGCGTGTTCGCGTTGCGGTTGCTGTTGGTGTGGCGATGGCTCCTGATTCGAGCTTTGCGACGGATTCCTTGCGAATGGCTTGGCGTTCATCCGCTGCGGCTTGTAATGGTGCGATCTGCCCAGCAACGATGGCGTTCATCGTGTCTAAACCATCGAATGCATCTTTGGCGTAGAGCAGATCGCCCTTGTATACAGAACGCAGATGTCCCTCGGCATATGTCCGCGTGAGCGCAGCGCCGCCGAGGATCACGGGGACATCGATGCCCTTTGTATTGAGTTCGCGGAGGTTGTCCTCCATGACATTGACCGATTTGACGAGCAATCCTGAAAGCCCGATCGCGTCGGCTTTGGTTTCGGCGAACGATTTTAAGATTTGGTCGATCGTTTGTTTGATGCCGAGATTGTGAACGGTGAAGCCGTTGTTGGTCAACAGGATATCGACGAGGTTTTTACCAATATCATGGACATCACCTTTGACAGTTGCGAGCACGATCGAGCCTTTGGATTGTGCATCGGCCTTGTCCATAAATGGTTCGAGGAGTGACACTGATTTTTTCATCACGCCCGCGCTTTGAAGCACGAATGGAAGCTGCATCTGTCCTGAGCCGAACAACTCGCCAACGGTTTTCATGCCTGCGAGGAGGTGGTTGTTGATGATCTCCAAAGGCGTGTATTTCGATCGTGCTTCCCCGAGCGAATCTTCGAGAAACTCATGTTCACCATCGATGATATGTTTGCGGAGCCGATCTTCGAGATCAAGATCCATGAACGAGGTTGTGCTTTTTTCTTCGGTTGCATCGGTAAAGAGTTCGATGAATGAATCGAGCGGGTCGAAACCAGTGTCGGTGATGCCTGTTGGCAATCCGGTGCCGCCGATGGATGGATCTCGTCGGTCATAAATTAGGTTGAGGGCCGCTTTTTTTTGATCTTCAGGAATCCGATTCAAAGGCGTAATCTTCGACGCATGCACAATGGCACTCGTCATGCCGGCTTGGACGAGTTCATGTAAGAATACCGCGTTGAGAATCGTGCGTGAGACGGGCTTGAGCCCGAAGGAGACATTGGATAAGCCGCAGGTGAGTTGGACGCTCGGGTACGCTTCGACAATGCGTTTGGAGCCTTCGATCAGTGCATGTGCGCTGCGTCGATCGGAATCCAAACCTGTAGAAATCGGGAGCACTAAGGGATCAATAAACAGATCAGACTCGGCGAGCCCATGGACGCTCGTCGCTCGTTTGATTGCGCGTTCGGCGATGGAAAACTTGCGATCGGCGGTGCGGGCCATCGCTTCTTCTGGATCTTCGTCGATGGTGCCGATGACGAGTGCCGCGCCGTAATCTTTGGTGAGTTTGCAGAGTTGATCGAATCGTTCTTCGCCATCTTCGAAGTTCGCCGAGTTGATAATGCACTTGCCGCCTGCAGCTTTGAGCCCGGCTTCGATGGTCTCGGGGGAGGTCGAATCGAGCATCAGTGGGGCATCTGCCTGTTGAACAAGACGAGAAATCACCTCGTGCATATCCGTTGGGCCGTCGCGTCCAGCGACATCGACATTGACATCAAGCACATGCGAGCCGTCTTTGACCTGGTTCTTTGCGAGCGAGCAGATGCCCTCCATATCTTGGGCTTCGAGCAGGCGTTTGAATGCACGCGAACCCGATGAGTTGCATCGCTCGCCAACGATCAGGAACGACGCGTCTTGGCGATATTCAACAGCGGAGTAGAGCGATGAACACGCGGGGGTGATGGTGGTCTCCGGTCGATCGCCGATGGTTGTGTTTTCGACGAGTTTGGCGAGGTAGCTGATGTGTTCGGGCGTTGTGCCGCAACATCCGCCGACAGCGTTGACGAGTCCCTCGCTGAGGAAGATCTCCATCGCATCATGGAAACCCTGCGAGGTGAGTGGGTAGAGCGTTTCGCCCTTGACCAGTGCAGGCAAACCAGCATTTGGCATGACGGTGATGAATCGATCCCACTTGGATGCCAGCGTGCGAACAGTCGAGACCATTTCGACTGGGCCGGTGGCGCAGTTGAGCCCAAGCGATGCGATTGGCAGCGGGCGGAGGGCTTCGATTGCAGCTTCGATTGAGGTGCCGATGAGCATGGTGCCGGTTTGTTCGATCGTGATTGAGACAAAGATGGGTACAGAATCTGGATCGAGATCGAGTTGGGTTGCTGCGAGTCGAATACCTGCGACAGCTGCTTTGATCTGAAGAAGGTCTTGGCAGGTTTCAAGCAGGATCGTGTCGACCCCGCCCTTGATCAATCCGCGAGCCGCGTCGGCGTAGGAGTCTCGCATATCATCGAACGATATCTGGCCGAGCGTGATGAGTTTGGTTCCTGGGCCGAGCGAGCCGGCGACGAATCTTGGCTTGTCGGGCGTTGAAAACTCGTCGGCGGCTTTTCGTGCGATGGTCGCTGCGGCGAATGCGAGTTCCTCGGCGCGATGTGCAAGGTCAAACTCGCCGAGTGTATGGGCCGCGGCACCGAAGGTGTTGGTCGTGACCACATCTGCGCCGGCGCGGTAGTAGTTGGCGTGGATCTCTTGGATGATGTCCGGGCGCGAGAGGCACAGGACATCGGGGCAGTTCTCACATCCCATATAGTCCGTTTCGATATCGAGTTCGTAGCCTTGGGTTTGTGTACCCATCGCGCCGTCCCAGATCAGGACGGCGTTCTTGAGTGTTTCGATTAATGATGGTTTGGTGGGCGAGCTCATGCGTTGACTATATCCGATTATGCGGATGAAGGAATAGGACTTGCGTAGAATATAAAAAAAACCGGGTCACGATGACCCGGTTGTGTGATTCAGGTTTGGGAAACTCGGCGAGTTATGGACACCCAGCAGTGAACTCTTGCAAGAATGTCGAAATATCAAAGAAGTTGAGCAGGCCATCGTTGCTCAAATCGGCACTGATATCGCCCGCGTTGAATGCGATGAGGAATGCCGAGATATCAAAGAAGTCAAGCTGCCCATCATCGTTGAAATCTGCGGGACAAGCCGGTGGTGGATCTTCACAGAAGACACTTGAGATCAAGAAGGCATCAACGCCTGCTTCAACGACAGAACTGTTGAGCGAGTCCTCCGCGATAAACTGGACACGGACCGCATTCGTTGGAGTGATGTAGTCGCTCACACGGAAAAGGGTTGTAATCCATCCGCCTTTCGATTCTGCAGAATCAGGGCCAACGATTTCAAGATTTGTCCAACTCGCACCATTGTTATTCGAAATATTCACGGTGAATACATCTTCATTTGGTGCCGAACCGGTGCCTGCGCCTGTATTGTCGAACCAGCGGGCGTACGAGAGCCATGCGTCTGAAATACCAGATAGGTCGTACTGAGGCGATGTAAGGATGGTTTGACCACCATCGACATCAGTGTTGCCTGGTGCATTGCCAGTGAGGTAGGCATTCCCTGAGCCATCTGCATCGATGACAGGGTCGCCGCGATTTGCGGAGCCGGCGGGTGAGCCGCGTTCCCATTGGCCAGAACTTGTACCAGTAACTGGTCCAGAAACTGTCCAGCCAAGGTCTGTTTCAAAGTCGTCAACAAACTCTGAGATAAAGCTGCCCACATTGACTGGTGCTGGCGATGAAGATCCGCCCGCTGGAAAAGTAATTTCGCCAGCAACTTCCCAATCAATCGAGATATAGAAGTTGACGGATTCATCACAACTAAACGCAGGCAGTGTCGCGAGGTAGCTGTTGAGACCATCATCAGCAAGAGGAATGCTCGAGAATGGGCCTCCGTCTATAGAATAGAATAGTGTTTCAGACCCAGGGATCACGGTGTCAATAAATGGATTTACAGTCAGCGGGAACTGGAATGCAAGACCGGGATCAACAGAGCTTGGTGGATCAATCGCAAAGATTGGATCGATGAATGTCAGATCTTCTAGACGAGCATTGAGGCGGTATCGCTGAACATTATTTACATTCAACGAACCATCGACAACAAAGTAGAAGTCGCCCGCATCGAGTGTGTCAAAGACCATTGTTTCTGGCTGACCCAAGATGCCGCTGTTAATGATTGCGATACTGATCCCATCACTGTTCCGTACAATGAGCTGTAGGTTTTCAATGCTGTTGTAATCAGTGAGAACCCCGGAGTCGCAGTTCTGGGTTTGTGGGCCTTGCTCATATACACCAGCATCAGGCGTAACTGTGAATACAACTCGTGCAGGTTCTGAAACAGTGATGCGGAAATAATCCTGATCAGAGTTGTCGTCAATCGCGAGATTGTCAGCATTCACTTCGTCGCCAATGAGCATGGAACCCAAGTCCGTTGCTTGTGCGATACTGTCGTTGGGTTCGGAAATGTCTCCGTAATGGCGTAGTCCATTGAGTATATCATCGAGTTGTGGGCCTAAAAATGAAGTAGAAAAGAATGGTTCCATCAGAATGGTTTGATTCGTTGGGCACACATGATTCATTCCCAATCCGTGCCCGTGTTCGTGCGATGCGACCTGAACGAGCTTGAATGAGCCATTGCCGATATCATCATAAAATGTGTCAAAGGCATCAAAGATCATGTCGCCACCAAAGGGTGGAAACCGATTGAATGCAAGCACGCCAGAGTCGCCGTCGAGCGGGAAGTTGTATCCTGCGATTCGGATATCGCCTCGGACGCCAAGAATTCCTGGAGCAAAGGTGCCAATGAATGCACCATCGTCATTGGGTTCATAGACATAGGTCGTCCCGATAAGATCTTCCCAGTCTTGGAATACTGAGTGGAACAGATTTTGCCAGGTTTGTCGATCGGGGTACAAACCATCAAGCCAAGCAAAGAGTGTCGATGCTCCTGATCCCAGACTGCTGCTCGAAACAAATGAGCCGTCGAGAGCGAATGAGTAGGTAAGTGTGGTTGGGTCACCTTGGCCTAGCCCGCCGCCATCGGTTGCCGTGCTTGTCCAACGATCATTTTGTTGAAACCGAGACGAATCTTGATTTGCCGTTTGATAGCCGAGAAGCTGGCTGGTCATATATACAAATTTTTTGTTTGTTCCAGGTGCGAAGCACATTGCGGATGTTGCAGGCTCACCTTGTTTTATTGAAGAAAGGATGTTGTCGATGATTTGATTTTGGTCATCGGTGAAGTTCGCTCTGGTTTCTGGAGTGGATATGGAATCAAGGAACTCACTTGGGTTGAGCTTTCCAGCTTGCTCCGATGGAGCAACGGGGGGGGCATAGCCTTGAGATCCAACGCCGCCGGCCTGCGCAATTTTTGCTTGTTGGCCTTGGGGCAGCATCATGAACATGCGAGAAGCAATGTCTTGCTTGAGGAGTTGGTCGGGGTGTGCGATCGCATCTGGGTACTGATCGACAACCGTCGGCGTAGTGTGCGCGACAGCCTGTCCAGCGATGGAACTCATCAAGAGAATAAACGGCAAGTTCAGCGTTGAGTACTTCATGTTTGGAATCCTTTTTTAAATCGTAAACATATTGTATGACACAGGTTGCCTGATACTCAAGGCAATACTTGCCACTTGGTCATACTCTTTTTGTCCTCGCCCAAATAACACACTCTGCTGCAAGAGAGAACGGATTGGTCGGCCGGTTGTTAGAAAAAAATTGGCTTTATCGGACTGGTCGCGGTTTTCTTGAACACCTTTGATAGACGAAAAGAGTCCATGAACACTTGTGATGCTCATGGACCCCTCTTGTTTTTCAGACAGATGATTGTTTATGGACAGCCGGCGCTGAACTCGCTCAAGAATGCCGAGACATCAAAGAAGTTGAACATGCCGTCATCGGTGAAGTCGGCTGCTGCTTCCATGTTGCCAAACGCATTGAGGAATGCGGAGACATCGAAGAAGTTGAGTTCGCCGTCGCCGTTCATGTCTGCAGGACAAACAACAGGTGGCAACGATGCGATGACCATGCTCGCGATGTAGCGTTGGATGTTGTTGGTGCTGGAAGTCGATGACACGATGATGTAGTAGTCGCCCGGAGTTTCTGCATCATAGGTGACAGTCTCGCCAAGGCCAAGGCCATTATCATCCGCTTCAGCGACTGGGGTAAACAGGTCGGTGCTTGAGAAGACCTGAATCTTGAGATTGTGAATGTTGTTGTAGTTGGTTGTATTCCCTGAACTACATGACATTGTCTGTGGGCCCTGCTGATAAACACCCGCACTTGGTGCGATGATGAATGTAAGCTTTGCGCGCTCGGTGAGTGTGACCTTATAGAAGTCAGTCTCGCCGTTATCATCAATACTGACATTGTCAATGTTGAAGAATCCAAAGTTGGAATAGGTGCCAAGATCACTTGCTTGACCGATTGAGTTGTTTGGTTCCATCGGATCGCCGTAGTGACGCTGGCCGTTGAGGATATCGTCAAGCTGTGGGCCATCGTATGAAGTTGAAACGAATGGTTCCATCAACTTGGTCGCGTTTGCAGGGCAAACATGGGCCATGCCCAAACCGTGACCATGCTCGTGAGCAACAACATTGCGCAAGCGAAGAGAGTTTGAACCGACCGGGTTGTAGAATGTGTCGAATGCGTCGAGGGCCATGTCGCCGTCGTTCGGGAAGAAGTTGTATGCGAGGACGCCATTGTTCCCATCGAATGGAAAGTTGAACGCGAAGATGCGAACATCGCCACGAAGGCCAACGATCCCGACTCTGGAACTCATATTAAAGCCGTCGTCATTTTGCTCCCAGGTGTAAGTGATCCCTGTGAGTTCTTCCCAACGATCGAATACCTGATGGAAAAGATCCTGCCAGGTGCTGGTGTTGCCGTACTTATTATCAAGCCATTGGAAGAGTGTCGATGGTCCTGATCCCAAACCTGTGTTTCCGATGAACGAGCCGTCGGGTGCGAAGGAGTAGGTGATATTGGTTGCTTCGCCTTGGGTCAGTCCTGAACCATCGATCGCAGTGCGCGACCAGCGGTTGCCCTGCTGGAAACGGGCGCCGTCGTTTGAGACGAACTGGTAATCGAGCATTTCGTTGATGGTCCAAGCAAACTTGGTGCTGGTGCCGGGTGCGAAACACATGTAAGGCATTTCTTTGCCCTCGTCCATAAGTGCTGCGACAGTGTTGAGCACTGTCATTTGATCTTCGTTGAGTTCACTTCGGACATCATCGCTCAAGAGCATCGCGAGGAACTCGGTTGCCGTGACGCCGTGAGGGACATTGGTGTTGCCACGCTGATCGAAGTTACGCGTGAGTTGATCCATATTAACTGCATCGGCACCAATACCACCTTGCTCGGCGATCGCCATGCGTTGGTCTGGATGGAGCGAGTTGATCATCGTGCGGGCAACATCCTGCATATCCAGTTCATGCTGGCTGGCGATGCCATCAGGAAAGTTGTTGGCTTGGGCGCCGATAGCAGCTCCCGAGATCATCGTGAGAGTTGAGCAGGCGATTAGAGCTAGATTGCGGTTCATTGCATTCCCTTTTGTATATCTGCATCTCCGTCTTTGGAGGGCAGTTGGTATTGGCGTGTGCACACGCCGAGCGATTCACATCATGCACCGCGATACCAAAGGCATCCGGTGCGACACACGAACTGACTGACAGCACAACGAGACCCAATCGCCAATGCTGCACCCTCGTCAAAGAGGCCCTCATGGAGATCAGAGCAATGCTCTGCTGCGTAAAATGGGTTCAACCTGTAGTAGAGACCCACAGGCATCCGAGACCGCCAAAACAACCCTGGCGTACGGCTACGACAATATTCTCTACGCAAAGAATATGCCTGTGTTACATTTGTACACGATTGAGTCAAAATTTCGAGCGTAAAAACAAAAAAACGCCCAAGAATCGGTATATCTTGGGTATAGGACGATGAGTTGTACGGTTTTTGATCGTATAAATCGGCGTAAAAAACCGCCGATCAAAGCACGATGAGTAATAAGCCCCAGATGCCGATCGGCACCCGAACCATTTACTTCTTGGCTTTGAAGTAGTTGCCTGCGAACTTCTTCTGGAACTTCTCAACACGACCAGCAGCGTCAACAAACGCTGATTTGCCGGTAAAGAACGGATGCGAGCCGGACCAAACATCGACTTTGAGCTCAGGAACGGTCGCGCCGACGGTCATCACGACCTCGCCGTTGTAGTAGACCTTGCATGATGGGTAGTAGGTAGGGTGTGTATCGTTTTTCATCGTGTAAATCCTTGAGTGCCGCCGGTTTCCATCCGGAGGGTCGTGATGGTAGGCGTGGGAGGGGGGGAGGTCAATGGGGAGAAGGGGAAGACAAAATAAGAATGATTGACTATTGTTAGGGTGCCTGTGGGGAAGTACTAGAGTATTTGAATATTGAGAGGATGTACATATGGCGTGGTTTCTATTTTTTATAGCTTCGACAAGTTGCGTGTGCTTTGCAGTTGTCTGGGGGATTAATTTTGTATCTCTGAAGAAAACCACCAAGCAACTAGAAGAGTTGGAAGCAGTTTTTCCGGCTAAAGAGAAGCAGTATGCAGTAATGTTCGAACGAGCAGAGAAAGAACTCGATATTCGGAAAGCCGAGTCAATCGAACAATCAGATCGAGTTGTAGCCGCGGCTAATCAGCGTGGTGGGGAGATTGTACTTGAAGCACGCCAGAGAGCTGGAGAGATAGAGTTCGAGGCTCGTAAAATTTCAAAGAAGGCAGATTTGTATCAGAGTACTGTGATTTCTATGAAGAATATTATTGATGGCTATGGGGATGAATATCTCATCCCCTCATCAGGTTTGATTGAAGATTTGGCTGAAGAGTTTGAGCACAAAGAGGCTGGGCAGCAGTTGAAGATTGCTCGCAAACAGACCAAGTTGCTGATCAAAACAAATATGGCCGCCAAATGTGAGTATGTGGAAGACAACAGGAGAGAGGGGGCAGAAAATTTTGTGCTCGATGCTTTTAACGGCAAAGTTGATTCGATTCTCTCCAAAGTTAAGCATGACAATGCGGGTAAGTTGAAACAGGCAATCCATGATGCTTTTGTTCTCGTTAATTACGGCGGAAAAGCGTTTCGCAATGCGAGGATTACAGAGGAATATTATCAAGCAAGGCAAGATGAGTTGAAGTGGGCAGCAATCGCTCAAGAGCTTAAGTTGCTCGAGAGAGAAGAGCAAAGGCGAATACGAGAGCAGATTCGTGAAGAGGAGAAGGCAAGACGCGAGTACGAGCGTGCTGTTAAGGAAGCGGTGAAAGAAGAGGATGTGCTTAAAAAGGCAATGGCTAAGGCAGAAAGCAAAATGAGAGCCGCAAGCGATGAGCAAAGAGCTGAATATGAATTGCAGCTTGCTGAGTTGCAAGACAAACTGCTTGCTGCGGAGGATAAAAACAAACGGGCTGTATCGATGGCTCAGATGACTCGCCGAGGGCATGTATATATAATTTCGAATATCGGGTCGTTTGGCGAGGATGTGTTCAAGATTGGGTTAACGCGGCGGCTTGAACCGTTAGATCGAGTGAAAGAACTCGGCGACTCGAGTGTTCCGTTTACTTTCGATGTTCATGCCATGATTCTCAGTGATGATGCTCCGGCGCTAGAGAATCGATTGCACAAGCATTTTGTCATGAGTCAGGTTAATAAAGTCAATCATCGAAAAGAGTTCTTCAGAGCGAAGCTTTCAGATATTCGACATGAAATTGAAAAAGAGCTTGGGATGGAAGTTAAATGGACAATGGCATCAGAAGCGCGCGAGTACCGAGAAACTCTTGCAATTGAGCGATTGATCGAATCAGATCCATCTGTCAGTGAATCTTGGAGAAATAGACAACTCACGCTAGATCCGACAGATATCAAAGATTTTATGAATGGGGCAATTGCCTGATCATCGGGGATCTAGTGTGAGATAAAGAGAAGACCTCACTGCGACGAGGACGGCGAGTAAGGGCACCCGGAGGTGGATCAAATTTTTTATCGATTCGCCTCCCCCGGGCCTCCGGGGGAGGTGGCCGCGTCTCCGCGGACGGAGGGGGTCTTTGGTGGTGTGTTTGCGCTGGGTGCAGTGAGAGAAAAGAGTAGAAAGACCCCCTCCGCCTCACTGCGTTCGGCACCTCCCCCACAAGCGTGGGGGAGGCGAAAAGAGTTGGGTGGCATGGAGGTGACGCAGTCTCCTTCATGTTTTTTATTCTTACAAAGATATGCAGGAGCCGGGGACGGCACCTACATGGCACCCAGATTAAGAGTCACCGATCTGGTCTTGGGGTGTAGTTGAGGAAGGTGTCGGTGGCTTGCCAGAGGGACTCTAATCGGTCGATCCTTTGGCGGGCTTGGTCGCCGAGTTGGTGGACGACTTGGGCGACGAGGAGTTCGGCAGCCATCACGGCGGGGATGGAGCTATCGAACGGGCCGACGGCGGGGATGTTGAGTTCGCACCAGGTTTGAGTCAGCGAGGCGAGTGGGGAGAGTGGGCCGTCGGTGATGGCGACGATGGTGACGCCGAGTTGTTCGAGGGCGCGGGCGGTGGTGATCGAGTTTCGGCGGTAGCGTGCGAAATCAAACACAACGGCGGTGTCGCCTGGGGCTGCGCTGCTTAGTTCGCGTCCGGTCGAGTGTTCGACGACTAAATGGACATCGGGACGGATCATGGTGAGTCCGCTATGGAGGACATACGCGCCGGCCATGGAGGTCTCGCCGGAGAGAATCCATACATTCTTTGCGGCGGCGATGGGGGTGGCGAGTGCGAGCAGGCGTTGTTCATCGAGGGCGGCGAATGCTTGGTCGATGGCCTCTTTGATCGCTGAGCGCACCGGGGTGGTGGTGCCATCTTGCTGACGGATTCTTTGGCTTGGGCTCGAGAGTTGGAGTGATAACTGATTGCGAATCCAGCTTTGGAGATCGGTATACCCATCGAATCCAAGCTTAGTGGCGAATCTGACGATAGAAGGTCTGCTGGTGCCGGCTCGATTTGCGAGGTCCGATACGGTGCCGAAGGCGATCAGGGTTGGGTCATTGAGGACCAGCTCGGCGATGCGTCGCTCGGTGGGTGTCAGCTTTTCGCTGGCGGCTGCGATGAAATCTTTTATGGACATGGGTAGCACGAGAGTGTTCAGTGTATTACAATCCTTCATGCGTAGTGTACGCATTGTTTCAGAGCAGCATGGTCTTTGTCGTCATTATAATGGAGTTGAGTTGATGTCTGAAAAAGCAAAATATGTTCCAACTGAAAAAGAGCAGGCGTTTCTTGACACGGTGACGGATGTGCGTCACGAGCGTGAGATCATCAACGGGCTCGCTCCGTTCTTGAAGGAAACCGTGGCTGAGGATCTCCAGAGTTTTTATAGCTCGGATGAACTTGTCCAGTTGAGCGTGCTTAAGAAGACTGATCGGGATGTTGAGTCTCGGATGCCTGTGAAGGTGACGCGTCACTTTGCCGAACTCGCACGCCATAGTTTGCCGATCCAGAAGCTTGTCAAGGCCAGTCCAGATGAAACACTCGACCTTGCCGGCTCAGAAGATCCGGGCAACCAGATGGACTACTCGCCCGTCGAAGGGCTGTTGCATAAATATGAAATGGGCTTGATGTATGTGGTCTCGACATGCTCGGCGCATTGTCGATTCTGCTATCGCGAAGAGCTTATTGCCCGCAAGGAAGTGGCCCGAGCCGATGGCACCGTTGCCAAGAAGGGACTCGCCAAGATTCCTGAGATTGTTGCGTATATCCATGAGTTTAACAATGCTGTGAAAGACAATGGCGGGTGCCATCCAGTCTGTGGACGCGAAAAACTCCGCGAGATCCTGCTCTCGGGCGGTGATCCGATGGTGCTCAACAATGCCAAACTCGCGGCGTGGTTCTCTGCTTTGGCTGAAGCTGGGATCGAATCGATCCGTGTCGGCACCAAAGAAATGGCGTTCTATCCCCAGCGGTTCGACGATACATTCTTCGCCATGCTCGACGGCTTCCATGAAGCCTACCCAGAAGTCGGCATGCACTTCATGGTTCACTTCGAGCATCCAGACGAGTTCATTGCAAAGACCAGCGAGAGCGACTATGTCAAGGATGACAATGGTTTCTTCGTTTGGGTCCCTGAGACCGGAAGAGCGATGCGAAGCTTGCTCGATCGTGGATGGATTACGGTTGAGAACCAGACGCCGATCATTAAGGACATCAATGACAATGTCGAAGCGATTCGGATCATGCAACGCGAGATGAAGCGCATTGGTGCGGACAACCATTACTTCTTCTGTGGACGCGACATCATCGCGTACAAAGCGTTCAATATCCCGATGGAAGAATCTTGGCGCATCCTCAACGAATCGCAAAAAGGTTTGTCGGGTGTTGAAAACCATGCGAAACTTTCGATTACGCATTACAAGGGGAAGACAGAAATTGTTGCGGTCACCAACGAGCCGATCCCTGGGCTTGCTGGAAGTGAAAACGGTGTGGTGATCTTTAAGCTTCTTCGGAACGCTGCAAGTGCTCCAGATCGTGGCAAGGTGTGTATCGTTGGGCGCAATCCTGAAGCGGCATGGTTCGATGATTATGAAGATCGTGTCTTGTTTGACGAAGCGGGGCTGTATGATTACACCCGTGTGACCAAAGAGAACGATTAGAAAGAACATCATGATCAACAAGCAAGTCACGAGTGCCGCCGAGGCAGTCAAGGATGTGTTCGACGGCGCGACGATCATGATCGGCGGGTTCGGCGAAGCCGGCAGCCCGATCGAGTTGATCCATGCGCTGATCGATCAGGGTGCTAAGGACCTGACGATTGCCAGTAACAATACTGGTTCGGGCGAGGTCGGGCTCGCGGCTTTGCTCAAAGCTGAACGGGTGTCCAAGATCATTTGTTCGTTCCCACGGACGGCCAACTCGACGGTGTTTCCTGATCTGTACAACAATGGCAAGATCGAGCTTGAGCTTGTGCCTCAGGGGACGCTCGCTGAGCGTATCCGTGCAGGCGGTGCAGGGATTCCTGCGTTTTTCACGCCCGCAGCGGTCGGTACGCCTTTGGCTGAGGGCAAAGAAACTCGTTTATTCAATGGGCAGGATTATTTGATGGAGCACGGGCTCAAGGCAGACTTTGCGTTCATTAAAGGACGAGTCGCCGACACCCACGGCAACATTGTGTATAACAAAACCGCACGCAACTTTGGTCCCATCATGGCGATGGCGGCGAAGGTTGCGATTGTTCAGGTGAACAAAGTGGTCGAGCCGGGCGAGATTGATCCAGAGGCGGTGGTGACGCCGGGGATCTTCGTGAATCGTGTGGTTGAAGTTGCGAGTCCGGTGTTTGAATCGCAACTGGTCACAGCAGGAGTATCCTACCCATGAGTGAGCAAGTTCAAATCATCGGACGAACCCGCGAAGAGATGGCCAAGCGACTCGCCCAAGATATTCCCAACGGCTCCTATGTCAATCTTGGCATTGGTATCCCCGAACTCGTCACAAAGTTTGTCCCCGATGGGCACACGCTGATTTATCACACCGAGAACGGGCTTCTTGGTATGGGCCCATCGCCCGAAGAGGGCGAAGGTGATCTCGAACTGATCAATGCGGGCAAGCGACAAGTGACCGCGAACCCAGGGGCGGCGTTTTTTCATCATGCCGACAGTTTTTCAATGATCCGAGGCGGGCATATCGATCTATGTGTGCTGGGCGCAATGCAGGTTTCTAAGAGTGGTGACCTGGCCAACTGGTCGACCGGCAAACCCGGAGCCATCCCGGCGGTTGGCGGCGCGATGGATCTGGTTGCGGGTGTCAAGTCGGTGTTCGTCATCACCCAGCACTGCACCAAGCACGGCGACCCAAAGCTCGTTGAGAAGTGCACTTTTCCATTGACAGGTGTTGGTGTGATTTCGCGTGTGTACACGGATCTCGCGGTGATTGATATCACCGAGCAAGGGTTCCAACTCGTCGAGTTGAGTCCGGGTGTTGATTTTGAGTATGTCCAGGAACGAACCGGCGCAGAGTTGTTGCCGATTTCTTAATCATGATTTCAGAATCATAATGGATGCAAACAATGAATACGCAAAGTGAAGTGAGCAAAAGCGCAGCCCTTTATGAACGAGCACTCAAAGTCCTTGCCGGTGGAGTAAGCCGAAACACCGTATTGCGCGACCCGCATCCGTTGTATGCAGATTTTGGTGCTGGGTGTCGATTGACCGACATCGAAGGTGTGACGCGGATCGACTTTGCCAACAACATGGCTTCGCTGATTCATGGGCATGCTGATCCCGATGTGGTCGCAGCCGTCACCGAGCAACTGGGCAAGGGCTCTGCGTTCACGATGGCGACCGAGGTTGAGGTTGATTATGCCGAGCTTCTGTGTGATCGAAACCCGGGCTTCGAGAAGATCCGATTCGTGAACTCTGGTACCGAAGCATTGATGGTGATGCTCAAGGCATCGCGAGCGTTTACTGGCAGAGCAAAGATCGCCAAGGTCGAAGGCGCCTATCACGGCGGGTATGACTACGCCGAGGTGAGCCAAGCACCGAATCCAGAAACCTGGGGCGAAATCGACCATCCCAAGAGCGTGCCGCTCGCGCATGGCACGCCGGCGTCGGCACTCAATGATGTGGTGATTATTCCGTTCAATGATCCTGAGCGTGCGATCACGATTCTTGATGAGCATGCCGATGAACTCGCGTGTGTTTTGTTGGATTTGATGCCTCACCGAGTGGGGTTGCGTCCTGCGGATCAAGAGTTTGTGACGGCTATCAGAGACTGGACCACACGCAACGGCGCGCTGCTCGTGCTTGACGAAGTCATCACCTTCCGCACCGAACACGCCGGTTTGCAATCGCGTTATGGCATCACGGCGGACCTCACCGCGATGGGCAAAATGATCGGCGGCGGGTTCCCGATCGGTGCCGTCGCTGGGCGATCTGATGTGATGGAAGTGCTCAATCCACGATCGAAAAAACTCTTGTTCCCGCACTCGGGTACATTCTCGGCCAACCCGATCAGCATCACCGCTGGGCTGGTTGCGATGAAGAAGTTCGATGAGCCAGCCGTCGATCGGCTCAATGCCTTGGCCAAACGGGCGATGGATGGGATCGAAGAAGCAATCCGTGAGACAGGCGTCACCGCATGTGTCACCGGCGGCGGAGCAATGTTCCGTGTGCATATGAAGGCTAGTCCGCCTCGCAACTTCCGCGAAGCATACCTCACGCCAGAGGAAAACAAGAAGCTGCTGGTGTTGCTCGATCATCTCTTTGATGAGGGCATGGTGATGATCAATACCTGCACTGCAACGCTCTCGACAGCGATGACCGAAGTTGAAGTTGATGCGTTGGTCGCAGCACTCAAGAGCGGCTTCGAGAAACTCGTTGCGATGGGCTGATTAGTCTCTTACGAAAACAGTCGCAAGCCCCTGCCCGACACCAACACACAACGAGGCAAGCCCGCGCTTGGCATCGGTTCGTACCATCTCATGAATGAGTGTTGTTGCGATGCGTGCGCCACTGCAACCGAGCGGATGCCCGACAGCGATCGCGCCGCCTTTGACATTGAGCTTGGATTGATCGATGTTGAGTTCCCGGGCACATGCAATGGATTGTGCTGCGAATGCCTCGTTGAGTTCGATGAGATCGATCTCTTCAAGTGTCAGATTCGCACGATCGAGCGCCTTGCGGATCGCGGGGACTGGGCCGATGCCCATGTACGCCGGGTCGACACCAGCCGAGGCGCTCATGCTGACAAACGCCAATGGCGTAAGCCCGAGTTCTTTGGCCTTTGATTCTTCGACGAGGAGCAATGCGGACGCGCCGTCGTTGACACCCGACGAGTTGCCCGCGGTGACGGTCCCTTGATCATCTTTGGCGAACACCGGGCGGAGCTTGGCGAGTTTTTCGAGGGTCATTTCTGGGCGAGGGTGTTCGTCGGTATCAACGATGATCGGATCGCCCTTGCGTTGTGGGATTGATACCGGAACGATCTCGTCTTTGAATAATCCTCGTTCGTGTGCCTTGCCCCATTTGTGCTGGCTTGAGAGCGCGAACTGGTCCTGGTCTTCGCGTGAGATGTTGTACTTGCGTGCAACATTCTCGGCGGTCTCACCCATCGGGAATGGGTGATGAATCGCCGACAACTTTGGATTGATGAATCGCCACCCGATCGAGGTGTCATAGATTTCTTGCGTCCGCCCGAACGGGGTTTCTGATTTACTCAGTACATATGGCGCTCGGCTCATGGATTCGACGCCGCCGGCGATGAAGATGTCGCCATGGTTTGCTTCGATCATCCGAGCTGCGATGTTGATCGCGTCGAGTCCTGAAGCGCACAATCGATTGACAGTTGATCCAGGAACCGTTTCGGGCAAGCCTGCCAACAAGCCGGCCATGCGTGCTACATTGCGGTTGTCTTCGCCGGATTGGTTCGCTGCGCCCATGTACACCTCGTCGATGAGGGCTGGATCGATCTTTGATTGCTCGACGACACTGCGGATCACATGGGCAGCGAGATCATCGGGTCGGACAGACGACAGCGAGCCGCCGTATCTTCCGATCGGGGTACGCAGGGCACAAACAACAGCGGCTCTTCTTTGCATCATGATCGCCTTAAAGCAGTGATTCAGGATTCTGCAATGATTCTACAATCTCGGCTAAGGCCAATGCTGCGGTTGCACCATCGACAACGCGATGATCGCACGCCAAGGACAAAGGCATGATCTTGCCGACCATGGCTTGGCCATCGCGGACAACCACGCCGTCGTAGGCTTTGCCGACGGCAAGAATCGCAACCTCGGGGGTGTTGATCACAGGGGTCGCAAACTTGCCCGCGTGCGAGCCAACATTTGAGATCGTAAAGGTCGAGCCCATGAGCTGATCACGCGGGATCGAACGATCGCGTGCGCTGGCGGCGATGGCAGAAATCGCTTGAGCCATCTCGACGATGTTCATGCGATCTGCATCGCGGATGACAGGTACCATCAAGCCATTCTCGGTATCGGTTGCGATGCCGAGATTCACCGCACTGTATTGCACGATCTCTTCTTTGGTCTCATCGACGATGGCGTTCATCGCACCGAAGTGACCGGCGAGTGCCTTCGACACTGCAGCACAGACGAACGGCAAGAAGCTGATTTTTACGCCGGTTTGTGCCGTCACTTCTTTGCGGAGTGCGTCGATCGCGGTGACATCTGCTTCGTCCATCACGGTGAAGTGGACTGCGGTGTTGACTGATTCACGCAAGCGATTGGCGATCGTTCGGCGGATGCCTTTGAATGGGATATGTCCCTCGGCGTGCCCTGGCTGAACAATGCTCTGCTGGGCCGGGCTCGGGATCGGGCGATATGCACCCGGGCCTTGATACCCTGGTGCATACGGCAAACCTTGCGGCGGCGCCTGCTGTGGCATCGGCTGGGGATAGCCATAACCCGGAGGCGGTGGCGGCGGTGCATAGCCATATGGATATTGGGGCGGATACGGATACGCCGGCGGTGGTGGTGCATAGCCATAGGCAGGCTGTTGCGGCATCGGCTGGTGCATTGGCGGCTGCTGAATGTACTGCGCCGGTTGTGGCTGTTGCGGCGAATACGCTGGAGCAACAGGAGTCGTCGGCAAGTTCAACGGGCGACGAGTCTCGGCAGGACGAGCAACTGGTGCTGGTGCCGAAGTCGCTGCTGGCGCACTCGGTGCCGGTGCAGTTTTCGCAGGTGCCGAACCGCTTGCAGCGCCTCGAACATCCTTGGCTGTCACACGACCACCGATGCCGGTGCCGGTGATGGTGTTGATGTCTACGCCCGCATCACGAGCCTGTCGGCGCACGGCTGGCGAAGCAAGTGCCTTGCCATCGGCCGAGGTCATGCCCGGGGTGTGATCGGACATCTGTCCAACCACCGAGCCTTGATCGTCTGGGCGATCTTCCTCGGCTGGTGCTTCCGGTGTTGCCGCGGGTGCGTCATCGGGGCCGCCTTCATAGGTGACGAACGGTGCGCCGACCTTGATGGTGTCGCCGTCGTTGCCGTGGAGCGTTTTGATGGTGCCCGCGCGAGGTGATGGCACCTCGACGAGCGCCTTGTCGGTCTCCATCTCGGCGATCACTTCGAGCTCGCCGACGGTGTCGCCTTCTTTGACCGTCCACTTAATAAGCTCGGCTTCTTCAAGCCCTTCGCCAAGGTCGGGGAGGATAAAGATGTTTGGATCTGATGATACTTTGCCAGCCATAGAAAAGTTCCTAGCTAATGGTTATTTTTCAGACACTGAGCCTGTTGGATCGTTTACAGGACATGTGATTTCACTATGAAATCCTGATAAAAGATTGCTCAAAATTTGCACCCGGTTGTCTTTGGTTTGTTGTTCTAACATGGTCGTTATATGGTGTGCGAGGTCTGCTAGCATGATTCCCCATGTCTCTCCATCTTTCCACAAATCACTTGTGATTGAGACATGTTGTCCCTCGTTTGCCGCCCAAACTCGTAGGATTTCTACTGATTCAGGAGCATTAAGTGCTTCGGACGGTATGGTGAGTTCGTGCTTAGTCATTCGATCCAATTCAGTATGCCAAGCATTCGGTAATGCCCTGCAAGATCCGTGGTGCCTCGGGGAGGTACTCGTTTTCAAGCTTGTAATACGGCATGATCGTATCGAACCCAGCAACGCGCTGGACCGGGGCTTCGAGGTTCAGGAAGCATTCTTCCATCACGCGGGCAGCGATTTCGGCGCCCATGCCACAGGTCAGCGGGGCTTCGTGTGCGATCACACATCGCCCGGTCTTGCTGACGGACTCGGCGATCGTGTCCATATCAAATGGATAGATCGAACGAAGGTCGATCAGCTCCACCGAGACATCCTCAGGCAAGCTGTCAATCGCTTCGAGCGCCTGGAACATGGTCGCGCCCCAGGTGACGACGGTGAGGTCTTCGCCTTCGGAAACTACCTTTGCTTTGCCGATGGGGATTTCGTAATACTCGTCGGGTACTTCTTCTTTGAATGTGCGATACACACGCTTGGGCTCGAAGAAAATCACCGGGTCTGGGTCTTTGATCGCGCTGTTGAGTAGGCCCTTGGCATCGTAAGGCGTACAAGGCATGAGCACCTTGACACCCGGCGAATGAGCATAGATGGATTCGGGTGAATCTGAGTGCAGTTCTGGAGCGTGGATGCCGCCGCCGACAGGGACACGAACAGTCATCGGCACGGTCACAGCACCGCGAGTACGCGTCCGCATGCGAGCCGCATGATTAACGAGTTGGTCATACGCAGGGCCCAAGAATCCTTCGAACTGGATCTCTGGTATGGACTTCATCCCAGCAATCGCAAGCCCGATCGCGGTGCCCATAATGCCCGATTCATCCAAAGGAGTATCGACGACACGATCTTTGCCGTGCTTGGCTTGGAGCCCGTCGGTGGCGCGGAAGACGCCGCCGTTGAGCCCGATGTCTTCGCCGAGCATGATGATGTCCTTGTCCGCTGCGAGTGCTTGGTCAAGGGTCGAAGTGATTGCTCCGACGAGTGTTTGTACTGCCATATCTAGTCTCCTCATGCGAGTGCATGTGGTGTGTGTTCGTATCGTTTACGCGTTTTGAGCCACTGCTTGAGCCGGAGCTTTCAAGCCGATCTGAGACGGATTCCGTCCGATCGAAGTCGTCCGCATCGTGTCGCGTTGCTTCTTGAGGTCCTCAGGGATCTCTGCAAACATGTAGTTGAAGAAATCGGCCTTGTCTGGTTCTGGCACCGAGATCGCCGTGTTGATGACTTCTTTGACGATGGTCTCGGCGCGTGTTTCGAGTTCTTCTTGCTTCTTGTCGTCCCATACGCCGACGGATTCCATGTACATGCGGGTGCGAATCAATGGATCGCGTTCGGCCCACGCTTCGACTTCCTTTGGATCACGGTATCGGCTCGCATCGTCCGCGGTGGTGTGATCGGCGAGGCGATAGGTGACGCCTTCGATGAACGACGGGCCGCCGCCTTCGATTGCTCGCTTGCGTGCATCTTGGGTTGCTTTGTACACTGCAAAGATATCATTGCCATCAACGCGAATCGTTGGCATGTCATAGGCGATTGCTTTTTGAGCAACCGTCGCCGAGTTCATCTGCTGCTCGCGTGGGAGCGAGATCGCCCATGAGTTATTTTGGCAATAGAAAATCGTCGGCACCTGCATCACCGATGCGAAGTTCATCGCGTTATGGAAGTCACCCTCCGAGGTTGCGCCGTCACCAAAGTAAGTGATGACTGCAGCGTCCTTGACCTTGCGTTGTTTCATGGCCCATGCAATACCCGTTGCGTGGAGCATGTGCGTCCCGATGGGCACACTCAAAGGCGTGATGTTCACGCCATCGGGGAACTGCGAGCCGCGCTCGTCGCCCATCCAGTATTGGATGACCATGTGCATCGGCATCCCGTGCATGAAGAGGGCCGCGTTCTCACGGTACGAAGGCACGATCCAGTCGTTCCCCTTGACCATCGCGAGTGCTGAACCAACTGCATTGGCTTCTTGTCCTTTGTTCTGCGGGTAGGTACCCATGCGACCTGAACGCTGGAGCTTAAAAGCGATATCATCGAGCGCCCGGCAGATGCGCATCTGCTCATAGAGGTACACGACCTGGTCGTCGTTGAGTGTGTCTTTGGCGAGTTTTTTATCGAGATTGCCGGTCTCATCGAGGATCTGGAGATGCTCGATCTTGGCTTCAAATACGGTATGGTGAGGCATGGTGTCTCCTATTCACTTGTCCCCGATGCAGACAACGATCGCGCGTCCGTCGTTCCAAAGGCGGCGGGGCGAACAAGAGCCAACTCACCGGGGTCGATGAGTATAGGAACAATCTTCCCATGATTCTTCATCGAGCCGAGTCTCAAACAGGTGATTCAAAGGGAAAGTTGTTGCTCAAATTCCAATAAAAAACACCGGGTGATAAACCCGGTGTTTGATGGGATTTGAGTGGTGTATCAGAGCTGCGAGATGGTCTCTTCCATGCTCGCGCGCCCGTTGATACCCGCATCGGAGCCGCCGGTTCCGGGGAACTGCTTGATGTGATCTTGCTTGAGTTCACGCCCGGTGCCTTTGGAGCTTGGTGAGCTTTCTGGAATCGCGAAGAGCGTATTGTCAAGCGTATCGGAATGAGCAAATGCCAACTCGGCAGCCTTGAGCATCGTGTCGTCTGCGTTCTCATGTAGCTCACGGAATGCCTGATGGATCGCGAGTTCTGCGATATCAAAGAAGTGAACCGCTGCCGCCTTGTTGCGTTCGAACTCGGTGCCCGATTCGCCGTTGCGGATGTCCTTGTCGAGGCACGAAAGCGTGCATGACCACGCATGGAGATACATCGCGGCATCTGCAAGGCGGGCCTGGGTAGCCTGAGCGGTCACAATCGCGGCGTCCTTCTTCTTGGAGATCACCTTGAACTGATAGGTGAGCTCCGAGATGAGTTTGGTCATCTGGCTCGCAGATGTACGAAGCGATGGGTGGATTTTGTTGACCGTTGGGGCCTTCTTGCGCATCCCAAGGAACACTTCCATGCCTAGCGGGATCGATGCTTTGATCATGGTCGGGGTGAATTTTTTATTGTCCGCCATTTCCTTGATACCGAGCATTTTCTCTGCGAGCTGCTTGCCGCCGTAGGCAAAGATGAACGATTGCATGACCTCATTGGCGCCTTCAACAATGGTGTTGATGCGTGAATCGCGGAAGATGCGTTCGAGTTCGTTCTCGGTCATGGTGCCTTCGCCGCCCATGATTTGCAGTGCGTTGTCGACTGTGCGCCAGCCCATTTCCGAACAGAACACTTTACAGACCGCGGTTTCGAGCATGATGTCATCATCATGGCGATCGAGCATGCCAGTGGTCATGTAGAGTACCGAATCCATCGCGTAGCAAAGCGCAGCCATATAGGCAACACGCTTCTGCACAAGTTCGAAATCGGCGATTGGACGCTTGAACTGATAGCGGGTTTGCGACCATTTGATCGATTGATCCATCGCGCGCTTGGCGCCGCCGAGCATGCCGGCGGACAATGTGCATCGCCCATAGTTCAAACAGGTCAACGCCAATCCCAAGCCCTTGCCTTCTTTGTGAAGCAGGTTCTTGCGGGGGACTCTTACATTGGTGAACTTGATGCGTGCCTGCCAGGTGCCTCGGATACACATCTTGGATCGGTTCTTCGAGAAGATATCGATCCCTTCCATATCGGGCGTACAGATGACCGCCGTCACGCGAGGCTTGCCGTCAATCTGCTGGATACCCATCACGGTAAACAAACCCGCGATCGCGCCAGAGGTTGCCCATTTCTTCTCGCCGTTGACGATGTAGTATTCGCCACATTCAGAGACATCGATCGTTGTCTCTTGACCACCCGCATCACATCCAACCTGAGGCTCAGAAAGACAAAAAGCACTGAGCCATTCGCGTGCGAGCTTCGGCAAGTATTCCTTCTTCTGATCATCGGTGCCATAGAGCATGACCGCTTTGCACCCGATGGATTGATGCGCCGAGACCATCACAGCCGTCGAGCCACAGTATTTGCCAAGCGTTTCAAGAATCCGGTTGTAGCTGGTGATGCCCATGCTCAAGCCGCCGAACTCCTTTGGGATGGTCATGCCGAGCACGCCCATATCAAAGAGCTTCTGGATCACCCACTCTGGGATGTACTGATCTTGATCAATCTCGATCGAAGGATGTTCGTTCATCATGTACTCTTCGACCTGAGCAACAAGCTGATCGCATTCAGCGGTTTCTTCTGGCGAAGTCTTGGCGATTTCTGGGTACGGGAAGTACAACTCCTCGCGGAAGTTGCCCCAGAACAAGTTTTTGACTGCACCCATCGTTGAGGGCTCTGGTCCAAGGATCTGCTCTGCATCAGCGATCATCTCGGCGTCGCGCGATGAAATGCCCTTCATTTTCTTCAGATCTGCTTTGGTGACTTCTGCCATAGTATTTTCTCCTGATTCAATGTTCAATCGTTCGCTCGGCTATACGCCCAGCAAATGGATGTCTTATTTCTTTACTGATTTCTTCGATGTCTTTGAAAAAAACGATTCGATCGCTTCCTTGGCTGGCGGTGTATTTCGCAGCTTGACAAGATGATCACGCTCAGCCTGCAACGCAGCGTTCCAGCCAGCGTTAATGCCGACTTTCACCGCATCAAGCACCGCGTCGGTGTGCAACGACCTATCAAGATCCTTCGAAACTTCATTCAACACATCTTCGATGATGTCCGTATTCATTGTCTGGATACACCGTGATGGCGCGCCCGTACGGTTTGGTTTGCTCTGTCCGATGATCCAGTTCTTTGCGGTATCGATCAACTCATCGCGCGTGCTGCAAGTTGCATCAAACATACCAAGGTCTTTGGCATCGGTGGATTTGAATGGGATGCCATTGGCGGTCGCGAGTATCGCAGCCATCGGATCGATCCGCGCTGGGAGTAGGTTGGTGCCGCCCCATCCAGGGCAGATTTTGAGCCCCGCTTCAGGCAACCCGATGATAAATGGTCGTGCTTCTGGATCTGGATCGATCACCGCGATGAGTCCATCGCAGTGCATTGCCAGTTCCAAACCGCCACCTAGAGCGACCGAATGAATCGCGGCAGCAGTGGTGCATGGCAAATCAGCGATCCGCTGGAACACCTTGGCACCAAACTCAAGATATGTATGCAACCCGCTGTCATCCAAGGCCATGATCGCCTTGAGATCTGCACCGGCAACAAAGGCGCGATCAGCGCCCGATGCCAAGATGAATCCATCGATGTCACCATCAAGCGTGTCGAGCGTTGCATCGAGTTGTTCGAGCAAAGATTGTTCGATCACCACGACTGGGCGTCCGGGCTGGGTGAGGGTAAGAACCGCGATCTTCAAATCGCCACCCGAGCCATCGGGGGCTCGCTGGTAAGCGACAGGCAGGCATTGAATCGTCATGCGATGTCCAAAGTCTTGCGAAGGACCGCCTTGGGTTTGAGACTCCTCAATGCCCAAAGTCACGCCAGTCCGCAGCCAAGCGTGAGCGGTATTCTATGCAATCGGGTCTCAATTAGACACTCGGGACACCGCACAGATTCATCACTTGATCTTCATTTCAATCGGGCAGCCAACGCCGCTTGTGCCTCAGGAGTTGCCAGTACGGCAGCGCTGAGCTTTGCTCCTTTGAGCACCATCTGAGCCTCGTTTGACCCGTCAATTTCGTTGAGAAGCCCTTTCGTAGCTGCCAAAGCCTTTGGGCCTCCGGTTGCGAGTCGATCGGCGATCGTTTGGGTGAGTTCGGCAAGCCCATCGCGATCGTCGGCCAGATGATCCACAAGTCCGATATCCTTGGCCTCTTGCCCGCTCATCACCCCGCCCATGAGCATCACCTTGCGGGCCACGCCGCCACCAAGTTTCTTCACCACCCAAGGCGCAATCACGGCTGGACAAATCCCCAAATCAACCTCCGGGAATCCGAGCTTTGCATCAGCATGCGAAACCGTTACATCACACACACAAGTCAACCCACACCCGCCACCAATAGCAGCTCCGTTGACCGACGCTACAGTCACCTGAGCCAACTTGCGAATCTTCAATGTCAACTTCGCCAAACTCGTGAGCAACTCTTCTCCTAAACCTGGATCACCCGAGAGTTCAATCAGCACTGCTTTGAGATCCATCCCCGCGCAGAATGCACGCCCGGCACCAGTGATCACTAGCACACTGGCATCAGACGATGCAACTTCATCAACCGCCTTGTGCATTCCATCAAGAATCTCGATCGACATCGCGTTGCGAGCCTCAGGACGATTGATGGTCAGGGTGGCGATCAGGCCTTTGGTTTCGAGTATCACAGGTGCAGACATATGAGTATCCTTAACTTACCCCCAAAGGGCAGCGAGTCGTTCTTGTTCTTCGGGTGAGCCAGTCAGTGAGAGCGACACATCAAGCCCCGCCTGCGCATTGTTCGTCATTGGCTCACAAATCTCATTGAGCCAACTCTTGGTGGCCCGGATCGCCGAGCCGGGTTTCTTGGCGAGTATCTCGGCAATCTCCACTGCCCGCCCACGCACATCATCTCGATTCTCAACAGTCTCATGCACCAGCCCAATCCGCTTGGCTTCAATCCCAGAGATTAACTCTGTATCGACCAATCGTGTCCGAACCGCCCCCGGCGTGATTGATGCCATCATGAACGCTGCCGACACCGCTGGCGAAACCCCAATCTTCACGACCGGATATCCCAACTTGGCCTGTTCATCCGCAATGACAATATCCGCCCCGCCGAGCATCGCGCATCCTCCAGCGACGGCTGCTCCATGCACGCCAAGCACCACCGGCACCTCAATCGCCCGCATCGTGCGCACAACCATTGACAAACCAGTAAGCAACTGCCGCATCGTTTCGCCGCCGGGATCGTTCGCACACATCTTGAGATCAAACCCAGCGCAGAAAGTTTTGCCCTCGCCGAGGATCACCAATGCACGCGCTTTGTGCGCACAATTCTTGATCTCCTGATCAAGCTGCGAAAGCATCTCCGGCACCATCGCGTTGCGTTTCTCTGGTCGGTCAAGCGACACAATCGCAATCTGATCTTGAAGTTCAACCTTGATCATTTGATCAGCCCCGATGCAAATGCAGACGCCTCGATCAGCGCGTCTTGGTCTATATCGGTAGACAGCCCAGCTTCTTTGATCGCCTGCACCAACGCCAGCGTCGAGATATTGCCCGGTGCTCGCGAGCCTTCGGTCGAGGCATACGGGCACCCGCCCAATCCCCCCGCCGACGAATCAAATGATCGCACACCCAGATCCAACGCCAGCTTCACACACTCGCCAGCATGTCCAAATGTATCATGCAAGTGCAGCGTCAAGGTCGGATCTCCAAACGAGTTCGTCGGCTCGCCATCGAGCCGATCAACCGCTTCCATAATCACAGGCTCAATCGTTTCAGGAGTCGCCGCCCCGATCGTGTCACCAAGATCAATTTCGTCGATCCCCATCTCAAGCAGCCGCGACATCACATCGCCCACCGCTTCCGGAGCGATTATCCCATCAAACGGGCACTGCACAATACACGAGATATACCCCCGCACCATCATCCCATGCTCATGGGCTTTGGCAACTACTGGCACAAACCGCTGAAGCGTTTCTTCAATCGTCGCATTCGTATTCTTGAGCGAGAAGCCTTCCGATGCAGCCGTAAATACAGACACCTTGTCGATCAGCCGTTCGATCCCATGCTCTCGGCGAGCCGCACGATTCACTTCAATCGCCGCATCCAATCCTCGTTCGTTGGGCACCAACGCCGAGTAGATCACGCCCTCAGGCTTGGTTGGCGCAAGCAACCCAAACACCTCGGCTGCATCGCCAAGCTGCGGAATCCACTTCGGACTCACAAAGCTCGACACCTCAACCTCCGCCACCGCGGTCTTCTGCACCAGCATCGCCAGCTGCGCCTTATCTCTGGCCGCAACGATTGCCGACTCGCCTTGCAAACCATCCCGAGGGGCAACATCAGTAATCCGTACAGTGTCCATGAATACAGTCTATCCTGTTATTTGAACTAATTTTCTTTATGTGATTTCAAGAAACTCTTGAAGTCGAGCGACATCCTCACAGGCCCGTTCGTATTTCGGATCAACCTGTGTTGATCTCAAGAACAACTCATAAGCGTCCTTGTGCTGTCCGCGGGATTCGTAAATTTGTGCTAGATTGCAAATTGTAACTCCATCCTCAGGTTGTATTTCAAGTGCTTGCAATACAACTTTCTCAGCTTTATCGAAATCTTTGCAACCCACAAGCGAAGCTCCGTAGTTCGCCAAGTAGCAAAAATTGTCCTCATCTAGTTCAATCGCTCGTTGAAAGGCTGTGCGAGCTTCATGACTATCTCCGGAATGCATTCCGCAACAACCCAAGCGAAACCATAAGGAACCATGTTCAGGAAACCGAAATAGATAGTCCTCGCAAACTTGTTTCGATTCTTCTACTTCGTTGAGTTCAAAGAGTGAATCAGAGAGGTACTCTGCAGCATCGAAACTGTCAGGCTCGGTGACATACGCCTCGCGGGCAAAACCAATCGACTGATCTGAATCGTCAAGCCGACTGTAGCACACTGCCAAGTTGAGAAGAATGGGTGCGTGCCCCGGATTGTGCTCATTCAATAGCGACAAAATATCAACCGCTGCATCGACTCGTCCAGCGTTGGAAATTTCTATCGCTGCATCGCAGAGCACTCGTTTATCATGGGGATGATCCGTTTGAAAAGTCGTAAGCTGCTGAATTGCGAGTTCGATGTTTTTATGGCGAATAAGGTCAGCAATATGTCCGACAAAGTCCTCTGTATCAGGATACAAAGGAGGTTGTTCAGCTCGTCGAAATAAAGACAAGAACCGAGAAATCATACCTGAAGCACGCCCATCTTGAAACTCGGTGAATAATCCCACCCTTGATTCGCAGTCCGCAAGGCCTCAATCAGTTCTTCACGGGTCTTGTGAGGCTCGATGATCCGATCGACCCAGCCTCGCGCGGCACCATGGCGGATATCCTGCTGCTCGTTATACGAGTCACGCACCGCATCAAGAATCACCTTGTGCGTCTCGGCGTCGATCTCTTCGCCCTTGCGTGCGCGAGATCGTTCTTCAATCATCGCCAGCACACCCGTCGCCGAACCCGCGCCCATCACAGCACACTTGCTGCCCGGCCATGCGAACGCAATGAACTGATCGAAGGCTCGGCCACACATCGCATAGTTGCCCGCGCCGAATGAACCGCCCGTGATCACAACCAGCTTGGGCACAACACAGTTGCTCATCGCATTGACAAGTTTGGCGCCTGATCGAATAATCCCGCCTTGTTCGGAATCGCGCCCGACCATGAACCCGGTGGTGTCGTGGAGGAATACGATGGGGATTTTGCGTTGGTTGCAATCCATGATAAACCGCGAGGCTTTGTCCGCTGAGTCATCATAAATGACCTTGGGCATATTCGTCGATTTGCTCGGGCCAGCCTTGCCGCCGGGCATCTGGCGGGTCGAGAGTTTACATTGATTGGCGACGATGCCCGCGGGCATGCCTCCGATGTTGGCATAGCCACAGACGAGTGATTCGCCATAGGTTGCTTTGTATTCATCAAAATCTGCTTCGAGCGTTTTGTGCCCCTCAGCGTTTGGAACAGCCCGAGAGTCGACAATGCACGCGATGATGTCCTTGACATCATACTGCTTGCCCGGCTCGTCGGTGAAGATATCGTAGATATCGTTGCCGTCGCGGAAGGATTGGATATTCGTATCGCTGATCTCTTCACAGTTGGCATCGGGGTATTTGCTGACCAGCGAACGCAAGCGTTGCAAGCACGCTTCATCGGTAGGCTCATGGAAATCAATCGTCCCTGCGATCTGGGCGTGCATCGTCGCTCCGCCGAGTTCTTCATCCGTCACATCTTGCCCGATCGCGGCTTTGACCAACGCCTGCCCAGCGAGATACAACCCCGAGCCTTCGGTCATCAACAGCGTGTCGCACATCACAGGCAGATACCCGCCGCCAGCGACGCAGAACCCCATGATCGCCGCGATCTGTGGAATCCCATCAGCACTGATCTTGGCGTTGTTGCGAAAAATCCGTCCAAAGTCATCGGTATCGGGGAACACATCTTCCTGCATCGGCAGATACACACCGGCTGAGTCGACCAAGTACAACAAAGGCAGGTTCGCCATGTGTGCCATCGTCTGGGCACGAATGATCTTCTTGCAGGTCATCGGGAAGAACGCGCCGGCTTTGACCGTCGCATCGTTGGCAATAATCATGTGCTTCTTGCCCGCGACCGTCCCGATCCCAACGACCACCCCCGCACCCGGTGCCCCGCCAGCTTCCTTATACATCTCATACCCAGCCCAGAGCCCAAGCTCTTGGAAGTGCGTATCGCCATCGACGAGCAGATCCAGCCGTTCGCGCGCAGTGAGCCGAGATTTGGCGTGCTGGCGTGCGATGGCCTTCTCGCCGCCTCCGAGTTTGATCTGCGATTCGATCGCAAGGAACTCGTCGGTCAGGGTACGAAGGGTGGCGGGCGTGGTTTGGGTGTCACTCATGGTCGTAGAGGATAGGAGACAAAGCTCAAATCTTCCCATCTCAGAGCCCTCAAGGTGAAGGTGATGAAAGAAATGAATACTGTTTCGGAATAGGATACGCTCACCACACTTGAAGGAGATTGACCATGTTCGGATTCCCACCATTGCCCCCATTTGAAGGCCTCCACCCAATCGCGGTCCATTTCCCGATCGGGATACTCATGATCGCTTGGATACCAATGGTGATCGGCTTGCTCGACAGAAAACGCCGAACAACCTGGTTACTCTTTGGACTACTGCTTTTAGTGCTTGGAACCGTGTTCCTCTTCGGTGCAGTCCTCACCGGCGAAGCCACCGAAGAGTTTGTCGAGCATGCACCGCAATATTCGTCACAGGTCATCGAAGATGCGTTGCACGAGCACGAAGAACTCGGCGAACTGGTCCGCAATCTCTTCATCGGCATCACGATCATCTACCTCGCAGCCTTCATCTTGTATTGCAAAATGCCCGAAACCAAGAAAAAACTTGTCGGGATCATCGGAAGCGTGCTCGTTGCGATTACCTACTTCATTGGCACCATGGCTTTGGCCAACGCCGGGCATCAGGGTGGAATGCTTGTTCATGACCTGGGCGTACAAGCACCGATGGGCGCCAGTTCGTCCAAGGCACCCGGATTACCTACCACAGCGAGTCCGTACGGCGATGATGACGAAGATGACGATTGATAACCACTGATCGGTTAACGAGATAGAAAAATTTTCACCCAAACGACACCCTGACATTGACAAAGTGTTTGGTGTCTGGTACAGTCTCCCTGTCAGGCTCGCGTGCAGCACCGCCCCTGACCGGATTTGGGATTGATAAGGACATCAATCCCGCCCGATTCTGTGCTGATCCCCGTGCGCCCACAAGGTTGAGGCTTGGATCATCCGATCCTCGTCAACATCGCCCGAGGCCCCGCATGGCAAGCCTGAAAGGCAACGACATTATGGCCAAGTCTAAAAAACCAATCGAGTACAAACCTATCCCCGCCAACGAAGCTCAAAAAAAGCAAGCACTCGATCGGGCACTCGCCCAGATCGACCAGGCGTTTGGCAAAGGCTCGATCATGCGTCTCGATGAAGAGGCATACAACAATATTCCTGGCATCTCGACAGGTGCCCTCTCGCTCGACCTTGCCCTCGGCGGCAAAGGCATCCCACGCGGGCGAATCGTCGAAATCTTTGGTCCAGAATCATCGGGTAAAACAACACTCGCACTCACCGTGCTCGCACACGCTCAAAAAGAGAACGGCGTCGCCGCCTTCATCGACGCCGAGCATGCCCTTGACCCATCATGGGCACGCAAAATCGGTGTGAACATTGATGATCTGCTTGTGTCCCAGCCAGACACCGGCGAGCAAGCACTTGAAATTTGTGAGCTTCTCGTTCGCTCAAACGCGGTCGATGTGATCGTGATCGACTCGGTCGCGGCACTCATTCCGCGTGCAGAAATCGAGGGCGATATGGGCGATGCCGTCGTCGGGCTTCAGGCTCGTTTGATGTCCCAGGCCATGCGTAAACTCACCGGCGTGATCGCGCGGAGCAAGTGTACCGTCATCTTCATTAACCAGATCCGTGAAAAGATCGGCGTGATGTTCGGTTCGCCAGAAACCACCCCCGGCGGTCGTGCACTCAAGTTCTACTCGTCGGTTCGCTTGGATATTCGTCGAACTGGAACGATCAAAGATGGTGATGTCGCGGTGGGTAACCATGTCCGTGTCCGCGTGGTCAAGAACAAGGTCGCTCCACCATTCCGTCAGTCCGAGTTCGACATCATGTTCAACGAGGGTATCTCGGTCAACGGCGATCTTGTCGATCTGGGCGTCGAAGAGAAGATCATCCAGAAATCGGGCGCGTGGTACTCCTACGGCGAGATGCGCATGGGGCAAGGGCGCGAAAAAGCCAAGGAGTTCCTCGCAGAAAATCCTGATCTCTTTGCCGAGATCCGTGAAAAAATCCTTGATATTCGTATGCCTAATCGCAACAAGAGCGAAGCAGATGTACAGGGCGAGGAAGTCGCAGAGCCAGAGTTCGCATCGGCTGAATAGGCGATCAACACGAGTTTTCTGGGCCTCAAATAGGTTGCCAAGAGTTGCTTAATCCCGGGTAGGTGTCAATGATCTACTCGCTGCGGATGTGGCGGAATTGGTAGACGCGCTTGGTTCAGGTCCAAGTGGGAGTTAAATCCCGTGGAGGTTCAAGTCCTCTCATCCGCATTTAAGCGAGCCCTTCGTGGCTCGTTTTTTTATGGATAGATTCGAATCGGAGACGGAATCTCGACACGAAAAAACCGCCCGGTGTGCAACCGGGCGGCCTGAATGATCACCAAGATCTCAAAGAGTCTTATTCGCTGTCGGTCGGAACGGTTGCGAACTCATTGAAGTTGAAAGTGGTTTCTGATGCTTCATAAAGCGTTTCAACACCCATTGGGCTTGGAAGCTCGTTTGGCATCGCCAAGCGGGAATCCCAGTTCCGCTGAGCGGTGACCTGGAATGCCTGGGCAGCGGTGTTCAAACGCGAGAGGGCCGCGAGTGAAAGCTCCGAATAGGTCGCTGCCTGAGCGGCGGCCATTTCGGTGCGAGCGAGCTGCTGCTGGGACTGAGCATAGACATCGGCGTATGCACGGTTCCGATCGGAAGCGGTCATGGCCATGCGATGATCAAAGCGAGCGCGAACGCCCGATTCTCTTGCACTCGCTACAGTGAACTCGCGGGTAGCCGAAGCCATAGCGATCTGCTGCTGAGCATCGATCTCGCCACGAAGTGCGATGTCGTGTGCCTTCTGCATGCCTAGCGCTTCATCTGCCTGAGCAAACATTCGGCCCACTTCTGCATCACGCATCAACTCGCCAGCTGATGCGAGGTACTGGAGGTACTCGATATCAGCATCGGCTTGCTTGCGTGAAGCAATGTGGCGAGCGGTCAGCTCTGAAGTGTTGGCAACAGCGATGCGTTCGAATGCATCTGCCATCGCGTTACCTTCGTTGAAGTTGGCCTTTGCGATCGCAAGGAAGCTCACGGTTGCCTGGTCAAGACGAGCGAGTTCGGCGTCAAGGATCTGACGACCGGCATCGATTTCGCCACGCATCTGAGCAACCACAGCACGCTGGGATTGTTCGAGTGATGATGCTTCAGCGAGAAGCTGAGCGCTCTTTGCTTCGCCGCGACGGGTTGCAGCATCACGCTGGACGCTCAATGATGCAACCTTTGATTCGCCAATCCGTTGCGTTGCACTTGCTTGTGCGAGCAGTTGCTTGACTTGAGCTTCCTTCTTCTTGCCCAATGTCGCGGAGTTTCCACGGAGGGTCTCGATGGTTGCGAGGACTTCGGTTTTGCTGCTTTCTGCATCCACCAATGAACGGGTGCGTTCGGTTTCTGCCGATGCAATCATCGAATCTGCTTTGGTCAACATGCGTGAAACATCAGCGTTTGACTTGAGATCGAACGAATCGATCGAGGCCATTGTCGCGTGGAAATCTGCCTGCTTGGCGCTCCACCAGTTGTTGAACTTGCCAATTTCTGCATCGCGGTGTGCGATGGCATCGAGGCGGTTGGCGTCTGCGGTTTGGCGAAGCTGTGAAGCCTTGGCGAGACCGATCTTGAAGTCTGCGATACGGTCTGCTTCGATATTG
The DNA here is from genome assembly GCA_024280755.1 of Planctomycetota bacterium. Classification (GTDB taxonomy): domain Bacteria; phylum Planctomycetota; class Phycisphaerae; order Phycisphaerales; family UBA1924; genus UBA1924. The sequence continues at coordinate 46,689 of JAJRPN010000031.1, read as the reverse complement.
ATTGGCTTGGTTTCTGCCCTGGCGAGCTTTGGAGTATGATCATTCGCGTTCACCCCTGAGTTATCTTGGGTGGTGTTGCTTGGAATCACAAAGCTACCTTTGCGTGCCTGAGCAGCAAACTCCTTGGTGAACTTCGCTGTCAGAACGCTTGCCTGAGCAATTGACTCTGCTTGGATGTTCTCGAGTTCGCTCTGTGCCAAAGCGCGATCATGGTTCGCTTGTTCGTGCATTGCAGCGACGCGTGCATCAGTTTCTGCCTTGACGAATGAGCCGCGAGCGATTTCTTCTTCACGCTGTGCTTGCGCCAGTGTGTTCTGGATATCGGCCATTGATTTCGCGTACTGGCTTGAAACCCACTGCTGAGCTTCTTCGAAAGTTGTCTGCGATGATGCAAGCTTTGCGTTTGCATCAGCATTCAGACGAGCGGAGTGTGCCCGGTCTTGCATTGAGCGTTCGTCTGCACCAAAGCGGATGTTCTCGGCATCTGCAAGTGTCGTCTCATAGTTGACCTGTGATGCTTCGACCGAGAGCTTGTAGTTCTCTGAAGCGTCTGATGATTCAAACTGATTCGCCTTGGCCATCAGCATCGCGATCTCGCTGGTCAGTTCGCTGTCGAGTGAGTGTGCCCGCTGAGTAAGTTCGGTGAATGACGCGTTGCTCTGCTCGGAGGTTGTATTGATCAACTGGTTGAACTTGGTTACCTCCGCAGCCGACTGGCTTGCGACAGCCTGAGCCTGTGTGCGAAGTGTCTGGACCTTGCTGATCGAGCGTTCTTCGGTGAAATCTGCGACCTGGATCATCTCGCTGATCTCTGCCTGGCCACGATCGCGAACAGCGTTGTATGTCGCCATCATGTGATCATGCTTGGCGAGTGATGACGACCAGTTTTTGTCAGATTCTGAACGCATGCGTTCGATTTCTGATTGCCACTCTTGGACAGATGCGATCAAGAATGATTCTTGGCGTTGGAACCTGGAATCAGATTCAACACCCTGTGCAACAATCTGGCTGTCCATCTGCGCCAAACGGGCGTTGTGGATGGTGAGTGATCGTTCTGCGTCGGCATAGCCTGTGTCGCGATAAACAAATGCGTCTTGGAGATCTGCATCTGCGCCAGCCATCGATTCGGTGAATGCTGATTCGGCGTAGACTTCGAATGCCTGCGCGTTTGCCCTTTGGGCTTGGATGTCTGCGGTGTCGCTGCGTGCTTCAGATACCCAGTTCTGTGGGAGTTCGAAGTTGTCACCTTCAGCAACATATGACTCGGAGGTGAAATCGCCTTCGACCAACGCTGGATCGATGCTGATCGCTGCGAGCTGGGCTTTGCCCTCGGTGCTGAAGTTGTCGCTGTTGGATCGCGTGAGCGATGACGAACTCTCGCACCCGGTCATCCCGGCAGCGAGAATCAGAGCGAGCGGCGAGACGAACAGCAAGGTGCGTCCGATGTTGTGTGTGTTTTCGTTTGTGTTGGTTTGCACTGGTGTTTCCTTCGAATCGTTGGTGATCGATATCGGGGCTTGAACAATCTCAGCCCTCACCAGATGGATCGGTCGTAAGAGCCTCAGGGTCAAGTACCCGCGTTCTATCAAAGAAACGCGGGTTCGGGTTGCAACGAATAGCAAGATCATGCAAGCACCGCTCCTACAATCCGCAAGGTGTGATAATCAGATTTTTGAATGGAGTTGGGCCAAAGCATGGCATTGATGTACGCAGGAATCGACGAAGCAGGTTACGGGCCGATGCTCGGGCCGTTGTGTGTTGCGCAGTCGGTATTCTCCGTTGACGGCTGGATGCCCGGTGAGAAAGCTCCCGACTTATGGGCGATTTTGGAGAAGGCAGTCGGCAAGACCAAGCAAGATGCCAAGACCAAAATCGCAGTTGGCGATTCAAAGAATCTTAAGCTTTCTAACTCAGTCAAGACCAAACATCCGCTTGTGCATCTTGAACGGGCGGTACTCGCTTTTCTTGGCGCACGCGACGGTCAGTTTCCGACGACCGATATCCAACTCTTTGAAGTGTTAGGTGCCAAACTCGAAGACCAACCCTGGTATCAGGGCGCACCAATCGAGCTGCCTCTGGGCATTGGGCACGATTTACTGGGTGTCGATGTATCACACTTGCGATCTGTGATGCACAAGCAGCGGGTTGAACTCGTTGATTTGCAGGTGCAGATTATTGATGTGGGTGAGTTCAACGAAATCTATCTCAATCGTCGATCAAAGGCTGCCGCGACCGAGCAAGGCTTGCTCCATCACCTCCAAAATGTGCATTCAAGGTGCGAACTGTTCGGACATACTCGGATCATCTGCGATCGCCAAGGCGGACGCACTCAGTATCACCGGATGCTCTCGCAGGTATTCTCCGATCTTCAAACACACGAAGAATCACCCAGGGCGAGTCGATATGGGATGGGCGAAGAACTCGGTATTATGCTTACCCCCAAGGCCGACGATGCGTTTTTTCCTGTCGCGCTCGCATCGATGGCCGCCAAACTGGTCCGAGAACTCGCCATGATGCGGTTCAATAGATATTGGGCAACCCGCCAAACCGAACTCAAACCAACCGCAGGCTATGTCCAAGACGCCCGCCGATGGCTCGTTGATATGCAAGATGAAGTAACCAATGAAGAACGCCGAGCCATGGTCCGCCTCGCATGAATGATCCACTTCAAACAAAGCGTTATCTTGATCTCGCAGCCCGATGTGCGATGCGTGGATTCGGGCATGTCGAGCCAAATCCAATGGTGGGGGCGGTGATCGTCAAGAACGATCAAGTCATCGGCATCGGGCACCATACCAAGTTTGGCCAATTTCATGCAGAGCGAGAAGCACTCGCTAACTGCAAATCGCAAGACAACAATCCACGCGGTGCAACACTCTATTGCACGCTCGAGCCGTGTTCGCACACGGGCAAGCAGCCCCCATGCACCCAGGCCGTGATCCAAGCGGGGATTGCACGGATAGTAATCGCAAGAAAAGATCCCGCGGATATATCCTGCGGCGGAGTCCAAATCCTCCAAGCCGCGGGCATAGAAGTAGAACTCACCGATATCAGCCCAAACGCGACGCATCTCAGCGATCCGTTTATCCATCGTATCAAAACAGGTCAGCCTTGGGTCATTGCAAAATGGGCGCAAACACTCGATGGAAGAATTGCCACACGCATCGGCGAGAGCCAATGGATATCCAATCCACGCTGCCGTAAGCGTGTCCATCGCCTGCGTGCCAAAGTCGATGCGATCATGATCGGCGTCGGCACCGCGCTCGCGGACGATCCGATGTTGACCGCTCGCGATTGCCGATCAGTCCGCAAACTTGCCAAACGCGTTATTCTCGATACCAATGCTCGGCTCGATCCCAACTCAAAGCTGATTCAATCGGCAAGTGAAGTTCCAACAATCATCTGCACCGCCGAACCTGAAAAGTTTGAGAAGACGCACTGCTCAATAATCAATGCCCCTATCGTCAATGGCCGACTCGATCTCCGTGTGGTTCTGTCCAAACTCGCAACTGAACATGACATCACAACCCTCATGGTTGAAGCCGGGCCGCGTGTTCTTGGATCGTTGATTGAACACAATCTGATCAATGAGGCCATCGTCCATCTTGCGCCGGGGATCATGGCCGACGATCGGGCAAAGGCGGTCGCGGCCGGGCGAGACGCGCCCAAGCTTATCGATATGCGTCTATTCGATCTTGTCCGATCCAAGCAGATCGAGAATGACATTGAACTGCACTATCGAAAACGATCAGAACTATGAATGAGCGTCGGGCCTCGACCAGAAAACAAGTGAATCTTGCACAGTGCAAGGCACCAGTTTGCCTTCCGCGCTTACGGTGAGCTTGGTGCCGGGTTTCATACATGAAGCCTTGACCATTGCAAAGCAGATCGGCACGGCTCCAAGCATCGGAGATATCGTCGAACTCGTCACATTCCCGATCGGTGTTTCGCCTTCTTTTCCAGGCTCAAAGACCTGCGATCCCCCGGTGGGTTGGTGGATCTCTTGGTGTTCGGCTGTAATTCGTTCGCCTTCAATTTTCAGCGAAACGATCTTCTTGTTGCATGCCTTGCGCGCGTGCATCCGGGCAACAACCTCTTGTCCAAGATAGCACCCCTTGGTAAAGCTCACTCGGTCTTCAATAATCCCCGACTCCACAGGCAGGTTTGTTTCGGTGAAATCAATGTTGAACAGCGGGTGTCCAGCTTCGATCCGAGCCGCGTTGATCGCCAGCCATCCTGTCGTTCGGGCTTTGAGTTCTGGGTGTTGTTCGGCAACTTCGATCAATCGTGTATATACCTTGGCGGCTTCGTCGCGAGCCATGCACAACTCAAGCCCAGTTTCGCCGGTAAGATCTTCACGATCTACAAAGACATCAACGCCCTCGATCACAATGTTTGTATTGGTATATTCCTTGAGCGATTCAACTGCCGAATCCTTCTCACATGCTGCAAGTGCGATCAGTTGGCCCGCTGTTGGCCCATGAACACCCAGCCGGTATAGCCGATCGCTGGCATCAACCAACTCAACATCTTCTGCGAACACAAATGATTCAAGGGACTCTGCGGTTGCTTTGCAAAGGTGCCGATCGAGCGAAAAGAGCATATCGCTCTCTCGCTGGGCGACACGGATATCCGCATCAATCCGCCCCTTGCGATTGAGCCAGAACGCTCGCTTGCTCATGCCGGCTGCAAGATCGTCTACCTTTGCGGTGAGCATGTTGTTGAGAAAATCGCCGCGATCACTGCCGGCCACTTCGATCGTTCCGATATGAGGCAGGTCAAAGATCACGCACCCTTTACGGATCGCAGCGTATTCCATATCAAGATCGCCGAAGGTTTCGACAACTTGGCTCGGGCATTCCGGCGATCCATACGGCAAAAAGAACGCTTCACGCTCGGTGTGATTTTCGTGCATCGGCGATTGGTGAGTCATATCAGGCATAGGATCAATATAATAGGTCGATGTTTTCTCCAGATTGGAGTTTATGCAACCTACTATCTGTTCATCTGTACCGTAAAAACTGAATATATCCGATCCAAAGAAGGAATCGGTAGAACAACGGTCTTATCAAATAGTTGACAAGGAGTCACTCATGAATATTGATCTACTCAAACGCCTCTGCGAAATGCCCGGCGTCCCAGGGCGCGAAGAACGCGTCCGCGAACTTATCGAATCCGAAATCGGAGACCTCTTCGACTCCGTCGAGACCGATGCGATGGGTTCGCTTATCTGTAGGCGCAAAGCCCGCACCGCCAAAGGCGTGATCCGCAAAGGCGACTCAAAGACCATCATGCTCCTGTGCCACATGGACGAGATCGGGTTCTATGTTTCAAGCATCGACGATAAGGGCTTCCTCTGGGTCAACCCAGCGGGCGGCTTCGACCCTCGCAACTTGTTCTCGCGTCGCGTGCTTGTCTGTTCAGAAAATGGCGATTTCAAAGCCATTATGAATCCGGGAGGACGCCCGTTGCACATCTCAGGTCCTGAAGATCGCAAAAAGATCCCGATGGTCAAAGAGTTCTTCATCGATACCGGCATGTCCGCAACGCAGGTGAACAAAAATATCCAGATCGGCGACTACATCGTTATGGATGAGCCATTCCTAGAACTCGGAACCAAGTGCGTCTCGAAGGCACTCGACAACCGTGTCGCGTGCTGGCTTGGGATAGAAGCCGTCCGCCAGCTCATCAAGAAAAAAACCGGGCACGCCTGCGAGATCGTCGTGGCCTTCACCACCCAAGAAGAGGTCGGGCTTCGTGGTGCCAGGACCGCATCGTTCGCCGTCCAGCCAGACTACGGCTTCGGCATCGATGTCACCCTCGCCTGCGATACCCCCGGTGTCCCTGCATCCGAGACCGTCACCAACCATGGCAAAGGTTTCGCGCTGCATATTAAGGATGGCAGCTTCATCTCCGATTACGACATGGTGAAGACGGTCGAGAAAATTGCCAAGAAAAACCGTATCCCATACCAGCGATCAATCTTGGCTGCTGGCGGGCAAGACGGTGCAGCCGCCCAGCAAGCAGCCGCTGGCGCCAAAGCGATTGGTATCACTGTTGGTACTCGCTACATTCATACAGTCACCGAGATGATCGACAAGAAAGACCTCAAAGCCGCCTGCGATATCCTCGCGGCGTCGATGGGTGAACTGAAGTAAGATATATCACTCAGAGCATGCTATTACGAAAGCCCTCGGCCTATCCGAGGGTTTTTTATGATGTTATGGAACAGTATTGGACGATAAAGCAACTTGACAAGATGCACCAGAATGGTGTTGAGTAATGTTAAAGGAGATTGTTCTCGTGGTTCACCAAGTTTTTTGTCGTCAATCAGCCCAAGTTTGGGCAACCATTGTGTTGCTTGTATCGCTCGTTCCTGCGGCGTTTTCTCAGGAATGCCCCACAGAGATCGCAGGATTCTCAGGAGAAGCGTACTCCGTATCGATCGATCAAGGTTTTATGGTTATTGGAGATCCAGATTTTGGTGACAACGGAGGCCGATTAATTGTCTATCACTTTGATGGTACAGACTGGGTGCTTTTCGGGCCAATCGTATTAAATGAGATTGATCCAGGTGACTTGTTTGGTAACTCCGTTGCTATGTCAGGAAACACTCTTGTTGCTGGGGCTCCAAAGGATGATGATCAGGGTAATAATGCCGGGGCCGTGTATGTCTTTGAATATGACGGGGTTGAGTGGAATCAAGTCGACAAGCTCTTCGCTTTCGATGCTGGCTCAAACGATTTCTATGGAGGCGGAGTCGATATTTCAGGTTCCAGAATTATTGTGAGTTCCGAGCGTGATGATGATCTCGGGACGAGTTCGGGTTCGGCGTATGTGTATTCGAACTCTGGTTCTGGCTGGAGTCATGAAGCGAAGTTGCTCGCATCAGATGGCGAAGAGTATGATTCCTTTGGGATATCAGTCGCCATCTCGGGGACTAATGCGATTGTGGGTGCTTCTGAAGATGACGATCATGGAAACTCATCAGGTGCAGCATACATGTTCGAGTTCGATGGAACTCAATGGCAGCAAAGTACAAAGCTCGTTCCCGCAGATGGAGCGGCGAGTGACTTCTTTGGAGAATCAGTCGCTTTATCAGCTGATTGGGCGATCGTCGGTTCGTACTGGGATGATGATAATGGCTCGAACTCTGGGTCGGCCTATGTCTATGAGTTTGATGGCGAGGGCTGGGTGCAACAAGCCAAACTGCTCGCTTCTGATGGTCTCCCCGCGGATCAACTCGGATTCTCTGTTTCGATCACAGCCGATATTGCGGTCGTCGGTGCAACAAACACAACCGGCCCCGCAGTCGGTGGAGGCTCAGCGTACATCTATGCGTACACCGATGGGCAGTGGGTACAGGCAAGCAGAGTGCAAACAGAGAATGGTACTGAAACCGATGCGTTTGCACGGGCCGTGAGCGTCTATGGGGGAACGATGATTGCTGGTGCATCGGGGAGGGTTCATATCTTTGAACTGTTCGCTCAAGGCCCAGCAGATATGAATCATGATGGTTTTTTGAACTTCTTTGATATTTCATTTTTTCTACAAGCCTTCAGCAACAACGATCCGTCGGCCGATTTTCTTCCTGACGGTTTCTTTAACTTCTTCGACATCTCCCTCTTTCTTCAGAGCTTTGAAGCAGGCTGTCCATGATTTTATCAAATGAGTATGTAGGGACTTTCGTGATGAAAAAGACAAGGACACAAGTGTTAAGCATTCGCCGCTATGCGATTGGGTGCATTCTGGTCAACAGCATTGTTTGTACTCCAGCTCTCGCACAAGAGTGTGTTCCTCCTTCTCCTGAACTCATTCAAGAGAAGGGCTTGCTGGCGGGGGAGCGGTTTGGCTATTCCGTTTCAGCAAGTGCCACGAAACTGGTTATTGGTGCGCCAGATTTTGATGGAGTTGGTTCAGCCTATCTGATTGACAATCTTGCCCAAGGACAAAGCATTCAACTTCTTCCGGATGATGGCGATAGATTGTTGTATGGCCGCTCAGTCGCAGTCAGTGAATCGGTTGTGGCTGTTGGATCGCCTGCAGACTATGTAAACGGTACTTTTCCTGGTTCTGTCTACCTTTTTAACTCCAGTACTGGAGATCAACAGTTCAAGATTGTGCCTGCAGATGCAGTAACGAATGGGGAGTTTGGTTCATCCGTTGCGATCGAAGGAGATCAAGTTGTAGTTGGCGCATCAAATGACTTTGATATGAATGGTATTCAATCAGGCTCTGCCTACTTGTTCGACACGATAACAGGTGATCAATTGGTCAAGTTATTGCCTGTGGATGGTGAGAATAATGGTCAGTTTGGTTTCTCCGTCGCAATGAGCGGCACAACAATCATCGTCGGAGCACCTGGTAAAGAAGGCAATCAAGTTGTCACCGGGTCAGCCTATCTATTTGATTCGATCACAGGCAATCAAATCGCCAGGCTGGAACCATCAGATGGTGCAGTAGGGGATCAGTTTGGCCGGGCGGTTGCGATTCAAGGTGACTTGGTGGTCGTTGGGGCGCCGAGGAGTGGGTGGCCATTGTCTGGTTCAGGTTCAGCATATGTCTTTAACATTCATACTGGAGAGCAGTTGTACAAACTCTATCAATCAAGTATTGAGAGGGATAACTTTGGACATTCAGTGTCCATACACGAGCAGACCATTCTTGTCGGTGCTCCAGGTGCGAACAACTGGATTGGAACCGTTTATGGCTTCAACACAAGGACAGGTGATTTAGTTGCTGAGTTTATAAATCCAGATAAACAGCGGTGGAACATTGGGTTTGGGCTGGAAGTTGCAATCAGCGGGAACCAGGCTATTGTGGGAACCCGTGGGACGCGTCAGTCCGCATACATCTATGACATGCGTTTCTTGCAATGCAAGGCAGATTTGAATCGAGACTGTTCGCTCGACGCATTTGATGCGTCAGCGTTTCTTAGTGCATTTGCGAGCAATGATCAAGCCGCAGACTTCAACGGCGACGGCGTATACAACTTCTTTGACATTTCCGCCTTCCTCATCGAATTCGCAGCTGGCTGCCCATAAATTAAACAAATATTGGCAAACAAGAAAACCCGAAGCTGCGTCCTTGCAGCTTCGGGTTTGTGGTGGACTTCTTTATCTATTCAGACTCACATAATCTGGCTTAGGCAGCGATGTTCGTTGCCTGCTCGATGGCTTCGACGACCATCCGTACTTGGAACGGCTTCTTGAGGAATGAGTCGAACCCGGCACTTGCCAGCCCTTGGGCTTGCCCATCGGTGAGCTTTCCGGACATCGCAATGAGCTTGGTCATCTGCATCGCTTCGCTTGATCGGACCAGTTTGGCGATCTCGCGAGGCTCATTTTCAGAAATGTGGACATCTATCAACACAACATGTGGACGAAACCGCTCACATTCGAGCCCGGCAGCAAATGCCGAGTTGGCCGAGGAGACCTCATAGTTGGTTTGCTCAGCAAGTACCCGCTCGAGGACATCTGAGACTTCTTGATCGCTGTCGATAATGAGTACACGGGTGTTGCCGCTGGTGATGCCATCCATAGGGATATGGTGGGCCTTCATAAACCGATAGAGTTCGGTCACTGGGATCCGTCGATCTTTCGACCCAGGGATGCGGTAGCCCTTGAGTTGACCCGAATCAAACCACTTTGACACGGTTCTGGGGGCTACATTACAGATTTTGGCGACCTCGCCGGTCGTAAGCACATCTTTTTCAATTGGCATTATCTCACCTCGGGTACACATAAGAAGCGGACCAGCACAGCCGTTATGCACCGGATCTTCCCTCTCATCGTCGGGTTCGGCGCGTCGCTTGATGAGTGGGTGTATTTGGGGAGACAAAGGGCAAGATTTGGCATATTCGGACTCGGATCGGGATGTCAACAGTAAGATGGGCAAAATATTGGGTAAGTTATTGGACAGATTAATCGCAAGTTATTGGGCACTCAATGCCATCTCAGATTGACAGGGATGCACCGAGTCCGATACAGTTGTCATTCTTTCGTCAGCCGAGGGCAACACCTTGCCTTGGTTGTCGTATAGGATGACCCATCTTGGGCGATGTCAGGTCTCTGTGACACTTCGCCTTTCAATATTTGCACACAGGAGATGAATGTGCGCATAGCGACCCGAAACTTCACCAATCTGTCTTTCTCGATTATGCTCCTCGCCGGCTCAGCTTCGCTGATTATGCCGACCACGCAGGCAACCGCCAGCATGGTTCAGCCCGGTGCAGACAATGATGCTCAGCTTGAGCTGCTTCGAGATTTTATCCACTTCGTTAAGATCGCAAGATTCGATGTTGCTGCCGATCTGGGTAACCAGATCCTCGACGCAGGCATGGATCCTGAGTTATTCGTCGATCTTGTCGAGAACTCACGCGAGCAGCAACGCTTTGAAGAGGCGGTCGCTGCGGGCATGCGTGTTCCGGTTCTTGAACCAATCGCTGCCAAGCTCGATTCGATCTTCCGTGATGGCAAACTCGCTCGCGCTCGCAATCCGCAAGAAGTTGCCAGGAACATCGCACTCTTGACCGAAGGGCTCCGGGCACGCTCATTAGCCCGCGAGCGGCTGATTGTTGCAGGCGAGTACGCCATGCCTCAACTCCTCGATGCCTACCTTCAGCAGAAAGATCTCGCCCTCAAGGCACAGGTCCAACGCTTGCTCGTCGATATGGGGCGCCATGCGATTATCCCGCTCACTGTTGCGATGCCAGGACTCGACGGCACACGCCAAGAAGCTATCGCAGAAGTATTGGGTCTGATCCCATACCGCACCAGCTTGCCAGTATTGATTGATATTTACCAGTCAACCAATAACGATGCTGTTCGCAAGGCCTGTGGGCGTGCGATCTCGCGCCTCGGTGGCAATCCGACAAGCAATGTCGCAGACATGTACTCATTGCTCGCAGATTCGTACTACGCCCAGCCGGCAGAGCTCACCAGCTTCCCCGGCGAAGACTACCAGCTTATCTGGGACTTCAACCCAGGGCTCGGCTTGGTCATGGTTCCTATCCAAACCCCCGTCTTCCACGAAGCGATGACCATGCGCCTGGCTGAACGCTCTTTGGCGATTGATCCATCCAACAACGAAACCCTCGGGCTTTGGGTCGCATCGAACTACTCACGCGAGCTCGATACCCCAGAGAACTATGACAATCCGGTTTACTCGGCAGATCGCCGAAGTGCGGAATACTTCGGCATTGCTGTTGGGCCAGATATCGACCAGCTTGTTCTTCGCCGAGGCATCGATACCCGTGATACCCCATTGGTCCGCTTGGCGATCAGCGCTCTTTCCCAAACCGCAGGCTCACGCTCACTCTGGGGCCAGCCAACCGACGGGCGATACCCATTGCTCGAATCGTTGACCTACCAGAACCGCCGAGTGCAGTTTGAAGCCGCTTTGGCACTGGGTAACGCCCAGCCTGCCGAGTCCTTCAGTGGTGCCGAGCGTGTGATCCCATTGCTCGCCAGTGCGGTCAAAGATGCTTCATCGCTCCACGCAGTCGTCCTCACCGGACACGATCGTGAAAGCTATGACCAGTACCGTACTTCACTAGAAAAACTCGGGTTTACCGTTCTGCCACCCGCAGAGAACGGCCTTTCTGATGTCGAAGCAGCTATCGCAGAGGTACCAACAATCGATCTGATCGTGACCGCAATGGGTTACGACGATTCGTTGCTCTCGATCGAGCTCGCACGAGCAGACAGCAAGCTTGCAGTGACACCAGTCTTTGCGCTTATGGGACCAGATGATGTCCTTCCGATGACCCGTCAATATAACCGGGATCAAACGGTTGCGGTTCGTAGAGCTGCGATCTCGCAGAGCGCATTCGATGAGTCAGTCACGACCCTGCTCGATGTCGCATCCGGCGGCCCGATTTCGGCAGATGAGGCAGAGGAATACGCATTCCGCTCGATCGAAGTCCTCCGTAATCTTGCGATCTCAAACAACCAGGTGCTCAATGTGTCTGATGCCGCATCGATCTTGATCGATGTGCTTGATCAGGTAGATGGCTTGACCTTGCTTGATATCGCAGAGATCATTTCATACATGCCTCAAGAAAAGGCCCAGCGTGCGGTCATGAACAAGGCGCTCGAGTATGACGCTGATATCCAGTTCGAACTGCTCACGATCGTTGCCGATTCTGGCAAACGCTTCGGCAACCAGCTCGACAACCGCCAGATCCGTCGTTTGATCGAGCTTGCTCAGTCTGACAATGATGAGTTGGCGACTATTGCGGTGGCGACAATGGGTGCCCTTGAGGTGACCAACACCAACTTGGTGCCTTTGATTCTCAACGGCGAGTAAGAATCGGCTTTGTTGGCTTCTCGCCGATAACCCGACCGCAACATCCAATAACCAAACAAACGAGCCAAATTGGCTCGTTTTTTTTATGCACCTATCGGGCGGAGAGAGGATCGCTTCGGTGTGCGAAACAGCCGGTATGCAGGGGGCTTTGCCCGTACAACCGGCAATGGTGGGGTATCCCATCATCTTGCAGTGGGTTTCGGTGGTTGAATTCCATCAAGTGTTATTTGAAACGACCGGCACGACGATGATCTATTTGTCAGGCTTGAACTTGTCAGGTGCGGTGTGTTGCCGCGATTGAGAAGTTTCAGTATCGATGGGCCCTGAAGAGGAGCGACCCATCGAAGGGAACGATCGGCAATGCCGGACCCGGCAAGGGCGTGACACTCATGAGTCGTATTCAAGGAGACAAACAAATGCATGCAAACCGCAAAGCAATGGCAAAGGGCTTTACCCTTGTCGAAATCCTCATCGTGGTCGTGATCCTCGGCATCCTCGCCGCGATCGTGGTCCCTCAGTTCACCAACGCAGCCAATGAAGCTCGTGATGGGAATATCGCTACTCAGGTTTCCACGATGGAAAACCAGTTCGAGCTCTTTGCAGCAAAGAACAACGGCAGCTATCCAACCCTCTTATCTGGTCAAGAGTTCTCTGATTTGATCACCGATGGCTACTTCAAGGATCTCCCAGTGAATCCTTACACAGGTGCATCATCAGTGGTAGTGAACACCACATTCGATGACGCTAATCCAGCAATCTCATTGTTTGATGTTGCGAACAGTACTGATGGCTGGGTATACGATGCGGGTACAGGCAACATCGCAGCGATCGTACCATAACCAAAATAGTGGGCAATACGCCCGCAATCAACTACGCAGGCAAGTTTGGAAACAAGCTTGCCTGTCTTCCATAACAGGGGAACTGAGATGAACACCAAGCCTACACGAAACCGAGCATTCACCCTTGTCGAAATCCTAATCGTCGTGGTTATCCTCGGCATCTTGGCTGCGATTGTTGTTCCCAGTTTTTTGGGGGCAGTAAATGAAGCGAGCATTGGGACGACACAGTCCGAGCTTCACAAGCTCCGCCGAGCGGTTGAGGTTTTTCAGGTCCGCAATGAAAACTCATTGCCATCAGTCGCTGCTGGCGACGGGACCTGGGGATCGTTGATCGCAGGTGCTGGTGAATATCTCAAAGAAGCACCCGCCAATCCATATGTTGGCGGCTCAAATCAACAGGTCATTGTCATCGGAACAAGCCCAGACGCTGCATATCAGCAGACACATGGCTGGGTGTACAACAATCTGACCGGCGAGATCTGGGCGGGTGGGTTCGACAGCAACGACGAGCCGCTCCCATTGCCATGAGTCGGATGAAATCGTTTCGGTAGATGTTGGTGGGGGCGTGGAAGGAATTAACGATGCGACGAGTACGCCATCACAACACATCAAATCGTCCAATGCGTGGATACACACTTATCGAAGTGCTTTTGGTCGTCACGATCATGGGAATCGCGGGTGCGATGGTGGCGCCTTCGTTGAGTTCTGCCGGCGTGCTTCGGATTCAAGCTGCGGTGCGGATGATTGTTTCTGATATCACCTTCATCCAAATGGACTCATTGGGTTATCAAGAACAGCGGGCGATGGTCTTTGATATTGATAACAATAGCTACACACTCATCCAAGTCGAAGGCACGACGATCGATGTCGCCAACGATGCGCTCTATGACATCAACGGGCCAGCCCAACGCTATGTTGTTGATCTCAGCCATGAAAAGTACGGCGGCGTAATAATCGAGTCTGCGTCTTTCGATGGCGATGAAACCCTTATCTTTGATGAGATGGGCGGGCCGGTGTCTGCTCCAGGGACGAGCAACCTGAGCAATGGTGGTTCGGTGATTCTCGCCGGGCCGATGAGTCGATGGCGTATTAATGTTGCAGCCTTTACCGGGCGTGTAACTGTGACTCGTCTGGACTAATCCGATTATTCCATTTAGAAATCTGTGAGTTTCTTGTACCGATTTATTTGGTGCAAGTTGCTTTTTTTGCTGCCCGATATGAATCGAAAGGCGGATCTATGAATCATAAACACAACAATAACTCACCACAGTCCCTCGCAGGGAAAACCCGCAATCTCTCGCTGGTGCTTTGCTTGGGCTTGCTTGCTGGCGTGTTGATCTGGGCGAAGCTCCGGTTGGTCACCGACATCCCAAGGAGCGCCTACGCCGACCCACGCGAGGTTATGGTGCCTGATGAGTTGCTCGATCAACAAGATGAACAGGTCATCAAGATCAATAAAGATGAAGAAGAGCAATCGACAGAATCGTCTTCAGATTTGATAATAGATTCGGACCATGAGCAACCATCCAAACCATGAAGTATGACCTGTAATCGTGTTATCGGCTCTCCAAGGTCGGTTTATGACGACACCTGATCACCGAAAGCACAAGGTCTACGCAAAGTCACATGTAGGAACAGTCGATTGAATTGCAGCAATATACCCGGGCGGGTAAAAAACACGCATGGGATCAAACGAGTGCAGGCGACAAGCCGAAACGCTGAGGATACATCAATGAGCAACCAAGACACCAATCGTACCTTCACATCCAACCTTCTGCGTCTAAGCCTTCGCAACGGGATTATGCCAGCGTTGGCCCTCTCGCTGATCGCAGGGAGCGCAGGGGCACAGGACTCAAGCGGATTCGGTCTCCTGGCAGCTCTCAAGAGTCAAGCCAAGCAGCAAGTGCAAGACACCACCGACGAAGCACTCGAAGAACTCATGGGGGATGAGTTCGAAAATGTTCCAGGCTATGACGAAGAGTTCGTCGATCCTGAGTCAGGCGATACAAGCCTCGAAGATTTCTCGGGTGCGGTCGATGTTTCCGATTATGATCTTGTCGATCTCCATGTGAACAACGAGGACCTTGGCAATATCCTCCAGCTGCTCTCGATCCAGTCCCAACGCAACATCATCAGCTCAAACAATGTCTCGGCATCCGTCACCGCCGACCTCTACGGCGTGACCTTCTACGAAGCACTCGATTCAATCCTTCATGTGAATGGCTACGGCTATATCGAGAAGGGCAACTTTATCTATGTCTATACCGCTGAAGAACTCATCGAGTTCGAAGCACTCTCCCGCAAGGCAATCACCCGTGTAATCACGCTCGACTATCTCAATGCGGTCGATGCTGGCGAGTTCGCCAAGATGCTGCTCTCAGAGAACGGCTCGATCACCACCAACGCTCAAACAGAAGCATTTGCCATTACCGATGGCTCACCAACCGGTGCGGACAACTACGCAAGCTCCGCAACACTCGTCATCCACGACTTTGAAGAAAACATCGACGAGATTATCTCACTGATCGCAGAGCTTGACACCAAACCTGCCCAGATCTTGATCGAAGCAACGATCCTTCAGACCACACTCAACGAAGCCAATGCCTTTGGTATGGACTTCGCACTCATCCAGAACCTCGATTTCGCAGACTTCGTCGGCACCGGCGGCCCGCTGAGTATCGTCGATGGTTTGATCTCGGGTTCAGGAGAGCGAGTCGACGGCACCGCTGTCGGTGTTCCACCCGCAGGTGGACATGCTTCGGGCCTAAGCTCAACAGTTGGGAACACTTCAGGTCCTGCATCACTCAAAGCAGGGTTCGTCAATGGCGATGTCGGCGTGTTCATGCGTGTGCTCGATGAGATTACCGATGTCACCGTCGTATCAAACCCAAAGCTACTCACACTCAACCGCCAGCCAGCACGCGTGCTCGTTGGTACCCGAGTCGGCTATCTGAACTCAACGACAACCGATACCTCAACAACCCAATCTGTTGAGTTTCTCGATGTTGGTACCCAGCTCTCAGTCCGCCCATTCGTTTCCAAGAACGGCTTGATCCGCCTTGAGCTTCGCCCGCAGGTCTCAAACTTCACGCTTCGTCAAGTCTCAGATGGTGCAGGCAATAATGTAACCATCCCGGACGAAGATACCACCGAAATGAACACCAACATCATGGTGCAAGACGGACAAACCGTTGTCCTTGGTGGCCTCTTCACAGAAACCACATCGGCAACGCGTCGTCAGGTTCCAGTCCTCGGCGATATCCCACTGATCGGCAACGCTTTCAAAGGCTATGACGATTCAACCCGTCGCTCAGAAATCATCTTCCTGATCACACCAACAATCATCAATGATACTGTGCTGGCAGATAATGGGGATATGGGAAATCAATACATCGAGCACGCTCGCTACGGTGCGCGTAAGGGTTTGCTTCCCTGGTCGCGTGAACGCCGCGTCGGTCAGTTGTTGATCTCGGCTCGCCAACTCGCAGACAACGGCCAGGTTCAAGACGCACTCGACAAGGTCGATCGCGCCCTCCGCCTGATGCCAGTATCACCAGATGCCCGGGCACTCCGTACCGAGCTTACCGGCGAGATGCGCAGCATGCCAAGCCGAAGCCTGATCGAGGGTATGCTCCACAACGAGCTTCACCCCGGCGGCATGTCTTCAAACTTTAACGCACCAAGCATCGATCCATTCGCACAGGTCGAAACGAACTTCGTATCACAAGCACCGATTTCAGAAGTACCAGCCTCCGAAGCATTTGATTCAGAAGCATCAGTTTCAGAAGCAGCGTTCTCGGAAGCCTCAACTGATCAAGTTGCAGCTTCAACCCAGAGCGAAGATTTCTCAGACGAAGCGTTCTACGCCGAGCAGGGCTACACCCTCGTCGATGCTGAGAATCTTGAACCATTCGAAGCAGTCAAGGAATCAACCGCTGTTTCAGCTGCCGATTTCACCTCCGAAACCGAGTTCACACCAGAATCAACATCAGAGTCATTCGATGCCTTTGACCAGATGAAGTCACTCGTCACCGGCGAAGACACCAGCGTTGATTTCGTCGAGATCGATCCAGATTCATTCTACGAATCAGCAGATGCCAACGCACTCACTCCTCAGGAGTTCGCTCCAGAGAGGGTTGATGGCTTTGAGTCAGAAGCATTCCAGGGATCGTTCTCGATCGCTGCTGAGAAGTTCTCTGGTCAGCTGATCATCCCATTGCCATCTGGCGGTGCATTGCGTTTGGACTGGCCTTTGAGCTTTGATTATGTGGTTTCAGAAGAAACTCCAGCATCACCAAGCTCCCAGTCGCAGGGTACATTTACAGAAGTAGGTGTCGAAGCGGGCGATTTCGAAGATTGAGCAGGATTGAACTGACCTCGCAAGGCTATCGGGCCGAAATGTGAACTGTTCGTAATCACCCTTTAGGAGCATGCACATGCACATCAACAAGGCTCAGATCGCTCTCGCTACTTCAACCGTTCTTATCGCAACGCTCGTCGGGTGTTCTGGGCAAGGCAACTACACCCGCCAGGGTGTGTCGCTGGCCAAGGAACGCATGAGCTTTCTTAAGAGCGCAACCGAATGGGAGCTTGCACGCCAAGCATTCCTCGCGGGTGATCTTGAGAAGGCAATCGAGAAGGTCGATTATTCGCTTTCGATCAATGACACAGTCGTCAAGTCGCATGTCCTCAAAGGGCGAATCCAGATCGAGCTGGGCGACCTTGGCAACGCGCTCAAGTCTTTGCGTACTGCATCAACACTCAATCCAGAAGAGTCTGATGCGCAGTACTACCTTGGGATTGTCTTCGAACGCCTCAACCGTCCTGAAGACGCATTGACTCACTTTGAGAACGCGTGTGAGTTTGATGATTACAACCCATCATATGCGGTCGCAGCAGCAGAGATGTTCATCGACCTCGGGCGCATCGAAGAGGCGAAGGCCTACATTGTTTCCATCCCGATGGCCCAGAACAACGCGGGCATCCGCCAAACACTTGGGCACATCGCTTTGCTTCAAGATGACTACCAATCGGCTGTCGAGTTCTTTAACGAGGCTCGCCTGCTCGCTCCAGACGACGAGGGCATTGTTGAAAATCTGATCCACGCGCAGATGCTCGCAGGATTGTTCGCGCAAGCAGAGAGCAATATCTCACTGCTCTTGAAAAAATCGGCCAACGCAGATCGCCGAGATCTTCAAGTCCTGCATGCCAAAACGCTCATCAACACCGGGCGTCCTGTTGAGGCCCGCTCGATTTATCAAAAATTACTCTCCTCATCCGAAGGCAAGAGCGATGTCGACTCATGGGTAGGCTTGGCCAACTCGTCATTCGTGATCAACGATATGCGAACTGTGCGCAAGGCTGCAACACGCATTGTCTCGCTCGCTCCAAACTCACACGAGGGCTACCTGCTCTACGCGATGTACCACCGTCAAGCAGAAGATCACAGCTCATCACTCGCTTCGATTAACAAAGCATTACAGCAATCACCAATGGACGCAGGCATTCACGCCTTCCGTGCCATGATCTTAACCGATCTGAATCAGTATCCCGAAGCGTTCGCAAGCATCGCCCATGCGGTCAAGCTCGAGCCGGGGAATCCGCGGTATATGCAGATGCTCGATCAACTCGGCACCGGCACTTTCGCCGAAGTCAAAACCGACTGATCGCTAAGATATACATTTTTCCGACGATTCACACCACCCGCAGATCGACCAACACTGGTTCGACGCGGGTGTTTCCATTCCAGCTCGAAACCTTTGGCTCAACAATCACCTCGACGGGTGCACCTGCCGGGATCCGATCCATATACCGTGCCCAGTTCCACGCGACTATTCTTAGCATCGGGCCGACTTGTGTTCGTGAGCCAACTCGGAACGACAAATGGTTCCCCGTCTTGCCCATCGGGGTCGGTTGGCCGTTGAGTTTGAGCCCATTGATCCGGAGCCGAACCGACCGATTGCCTGCGCCAAAGGGCGCAATACGATCAAGTTGGCGGATTGAGGTGACATTCAGCTCCGAGAAATCTGCAACGCAGTCATACTTGGCATGATGCACAAGATCACTCTCGCTCAGTTTGTCATTGGCATGCGCAATAAACGCATCAGCGAACGCATCGAACTGTTCAGGATCACACTTCATCCCCGCTGCCATATCGTGCCCGCCATAAGTCCCGAGCAAATCCTTGCACGCATCAAGCCCAGCGTGCAGATTAAATCCCTCGATACTCCGCCCAGATCCCTTGCACGCAGTAGGTGTTCGTTGCATCAAGATCGTCGGTCGGGCAAACCGATCGACCAGTCGTGAACACACGATCCCGACAATCCCGGGATGCCAGTCTTCATGCGCCAGAACAATCGCCCGCTTGTCGCTCCCGGTCATGCCCGCAGCGATCGCCATCTCTACCGCCTGTGTCACAATCGCGAGTTCCTGCTTTTTCCGCTCGTCGTTGATGCGTGATAACTCCTCAGCGAGTTCCACCGCCCGTTCGCCTTTGGCATCGGTCATCAGTTCGAGCGCATCGCACGCGTGCCCGAGCCGACCGATCGCATTGAGCCGAGGCGCGAGCCGAAACCCGATCGCTTCGGTGTCGATTTTCTCAGAATCCAAGCCCGAAGCCCGGATCAACGCTTGGAGTCCTTCGTTTGGAAGTGTCGGAATCCGTGACAGCCCGTGTTTCACAATCACCCGATTCTCATCAACCAAAGGCACAATGTCCGCGATCGAACCCAACGCGGCGAAACCAAGTAGATCAACCAACACCGTTCGCATCGCAGACGAGACCTTTTCGCCACCCGCATCCATCGTCGCCATCCGCCACGCGAGTTTGTACGCAACCCCCGCGCCGCAGAGTTCGCCAAACGAATACTTTGAATCTGGTCGACGCGGATGCACGACCGCAAACGCATCGGGCAGGTCGGCCATGCTTTCGGGCGGGTTGTGATGGTCGGTGATGATCAGATCAATACCGAGTTCTTTGGCAACAATCGCAGGCTCGATCGCGGTGATCCCGCAATCGACCGAAACAATCACCTTCGCGCCCTGCTCGACCAATGTGCGGATCGCATCGGAGTTGATCCCGTATCCTTCGTCGAGCCGGTGGGGGATGTATGAGCTGACTTTGGCATCGGGTTTGATCGTGCGGATGAGATGGATCAAGATAGCGGATGCCGTCACACCATCAACATCATAATCACCAAAGATCACAATCGGTTCGTCAGCGTTGACCGCTTCAAGTATCCGCGTCGCAGCTTTGTCCAGATCAGGAATCCCAGATGGATCGTGCATTTCTTTGAGCGATGGATTCAAAAAGGCGGTGCCTTGCTCGTCGGGTTTGATCCCTCGCGCCATCAGCACCCGGTCTATCAGCTCGCCGTTGAGTTTTTCATTCGACCGTGCCTTCCACACCCGTGTCAATCCCCGATCGCCCCCCTTGGGGATTTTGATTTCGATCAATCGGTCTGTCTGGGCGTTGGTGTTGGGCATATTGATCTCGTTGTACATCAAATAAGATTGATTACTAGCCTATCCGACGAACCGGCCGTTTATCCGATAGACTCTCTCATATGGTCAAGCTTACCAAAATCTATACCCGCACGGGCGATCAAGGCACCACCGGGCTCGGCACCGGCAAACGCGTCGCCAAATCCCACCCCCGCGTCGAAGCCTATGGCTGTGTTGACGAAACCAACGCCTTTCTCGGGTTGGCTGTCCTCAGTGCCCAAGAATCCAAATCATCGTTGGCCAAGCCTCTCGAGCTCATTCAGCACGATCTCTTCGATCTCGGTGCCGACTTATGCACACCAATCGCCAAAGAGGAAGCACCGGGCTCAGCTTTAAGGATTACCGAGCCTCAGGTCAAAGCACTCGAAGATCTGATCGACGAGCACAACGCCGATCTCGAATCCCTCACCAGCTTCATCCTCCCCGGCGGCTCAAAGCTCGCTGGCGATTTGCATATCGTCCGCACCGTCTGCCGACGGGCCGAGCGGGTGGTTTCGCATTTGATCGAGATCGAGCCGAAAGAAACCTCAATCCTGACAATGAAATACCTAAATCGGCTCTCCGATCTGCTCTTTGTGCTTTCACGCGTGGCGAATGGCAAAGGTAAGGATGATGTTCTTTGGGTGCCTGGCAAGAATCGTTCGGAGAACACGAATTAATCCAAGCGAACGGCTCACCCACCCGATATAGTTGTTTGCGTGCACAAACAACTAGAACAACTCGTCGGCGCTGTGCTTGAACTCGATACCAATCATTTGGTTGAAAATCTTGATGTGGTCGAGGTTCGCCGAAACACGGTGCAGTTCTTAGGACTCATGGCCTTGCTCGGGCTCGTTGTGATCGCGATGCAGTCGATGCGTGTGGGCACGATGGACATGGCCTTCGTCGCGATCGGGTTTATCTGGGCGGGGTTGTACATTGCTGCGGGCGCGGTGGTGTATTTTTTCAACCCAACAAAAATCTGGTGCATTCGCATATCGCTTCTCGTGATCGCAACTGAGGGTTTAATCGCGATTATCCGGTGGGTGGTCTACAAAGACCCAAGTCCTGGCGGCGACACCATCATCGGCGTGCTCATCGGGCTGACCCTCGGTGCGTTGTTGTTGCCTTGGACACCAAAGCAGACCCTCGGGCTGAGTATTCTCTGGATCGTCGGGTCAGGGCTTGCCCTGGTCATCAATAAGCAGGCCGAGGATTTTTCGATTCTCGGCGCCATGTTTGCCTACATCGTCGTCACCATCCCAGGCACCATGATCTCATTCTTCCGATCGACCCGTTTGCAGGATCAGTTCGAGCTTCACTTCATCAAGACTCAATACGAAGAGGTCCGCGAGGAACTCCAAGCAGCGAAGAACATTCACGAGCGTGGGTTTCCAAAGCCTAAGTCTTCGGGCGATATCCGGTTTACCTATGCCTATCGCCCGATGAGTCAGATCGGAGGCGATTCGATCTTCGCATCGATCGAACAACCCGGCGAAGCAAAGTCGCCATTGACCTTGGTGCTTTTCGATGTCACCGGGCACGGGCTCTCGGCTGCTCTGACCGCCAATCGACTACAGGGTGAACTCATGCGGATCATGGGTGAAGATCCGACGATTGATCCTGGCGAACTGCTAACGAAGATGGACAGGTATGTCTGCCTGACGCTTGGCGATTCGGCGGTGCTTGTCAGCGCGGTGGCGTTTAATGCCGATCCAATCAAAGGCACCATCCGCATCGCCAATGCAGGACATCCTGCACCGATCCTCCGCAATGCCCGAGGCACCACCCAACACTTCGATTCGACCTCATCTGTGCTTGGCGTTGGGATCGGCACCGAGAATAAACCAACGGTCAAAGAGCATCCATTCCTGCCCGGCGATTCGTTGATTGCCTATACCGATGGGGTTTCTGAAGCGATGGACCAACGGGGCGAGTTGTACTCAACTCAAGGCGTCGAAAGGGTTTTGAGCGAGGATTGGACCGAGCAACAAGAGCGTTGGCCTGAGAAGATTCTCACAGATGTTGAAAAAAAGCGTGCAGGATCGGCTTCAGATGATATCCTGATAGTGGAACTCTACCGGGCGTAATCCCAATATGGATTATCCCGAGGGAGCTTTGAGGAGCAAGGATTGGCTACGACCGCATCATTTGAAACAACCGAGTTTCGCAGATCATTCACGATCGAGACCGATGAACTCTTGCGCAAGCGTTTGATCTGGTATATTTCAATCTGGGGAGGGTTTAGTTTTCTCTCGTTGATAGTGACAATCGTCATGCTTGTGCGTGGTGTCGATATCACCAATGTGCTCGCGGACAACTGGCAGCGGGCATTCTTCATCTTCACATCGATCATCTGGTTCGGAGCATACCTCACCGCGTTGCTTGTTGCGGTGGGTCGGCGCGTATCTACACAGTCAATTGTATATATCTCGATGGGCTTGATTATGCTCGACGGTACTTTGGGTATCGGCTTGCGGGTCATGGACATGAGCATCGGCCCAACAGCGATCGCATCGTTTGTGTTCTCGCACTTCATCGCATGCTGCCTATTCCCTTGGACGATCCGGCAGGCCATTCTCCCCGTTGCGGTGATCGCAGGAGCCAGTGGGCTGAGTCATCTCATCATTGAGCATGATACCTTGCTCACAAGTTTGGCACTCACCGCAGCGTTAGCCCTCTCGACCACTCCGGGCATCATCATTATTGCGATCAAGCACTCGCAACGCATCCAAAAATCTACAAACAAGTTCCTCAACAAACGCTACGGCATGCTCCGTCAAGAACTTGCCTACGCTCGCCAGGTTCACGAAGCACTCTACCCCGCGCCGCGAACCACCGGCAATATCCGATACACCTACAAATACGAACCCATGCAGCAAATCGGTGGCGACTATCTGTACACCAAGATCACCGAAGCTGTTGATGGCAAGGGCGAAAAGCTTTCCGTAGTTATCATCGATGTCACCGGGCACGGGATCCCCGCAGCCCTCACCGTCAACCGCCTCCATGGCGAGATCGATATCTGCTTCGCAGAAAACCCCGATATCTCCCCCGGCGAACTGCTTGAGAAGCTCAACAAATATGTCCACCTGACCCTCGCCAAACATTCGATCTACGCGACCGCTGTCTGTCTGCGGGTCGATCACGATCGTGAGATCGTTGAATACGCTTCGGGCGGTCATCCGCCAGCGTTTATCCGAGGCATCGATGGCTCACTCCGTGATATCGACCCGACAACCTTTGTGCTTGGGGCGTGTGCTGACGAAGATTTTGATGCTGCTCAGGTAGAAGTCGAGTTCATGCCCGGTGATTCATTGATTGTGTATACCGACGGCGCAATCGAAGCTCGGAGTATCGAAGGCAAGATGCTCCATATTGATGGACTGCGTCGGATTCTCTCGGCTCCTGTCATGCCGGGAATCGAGAACGGCGGGCAAGGCCAATGGGCCGAGCGGATCCTCAACGAGGTGACCGCCTACCGCGGTGGGATCCCCCCAGACGATGACACGCTGACGATCGAGATCTATCGACCGATCGGAGCCGGTGAAGCGCAAGGTGCTCAAGAAGCGCAAGCGGAATCTGAGCCGGTTCCAGAGCCCGCTTAATTTCAATTTGATTAGTCTTTAACGCCTTGGACTCGGTCTGGGTCGGTATATTTGATGAGTGTTGATGCCAGATCGACGCCATTGATGTTCGCCAAAGTCGCGAGCCATGCCAGTACATCTGCAAACTCTTCTTCCAAGTTATCCTTCTCAGCTTGAGTAGGCGGCCGGTTTGAGCGGTTGTTGTTCGCCAAAGCGGTCGCCAACTCCCCAAACTCTTCAGTCAGGTACAAAAATGTCCCCGCGGTGCCTCGGGCGTTGTCCGAGGCAAAGTAACGCTCCCGGATCAGCTCTTGGAACTCATGGACTGAAATATCGACCGGAATCTGGGTATTGTCTGGTTGTTCGGGTATATTGGGCATGGAGCGATCTTAGACCCGGACACCCGCCAAAATCAGATCGAGGCTTGGATGGGTTTTCTCGCTTTTTAACCCTTGCTTCGCGGATTTGATGCGCTACACTTCCTGCCCGACCAACGATCGGTCGAGGTTCGTTCACAAGGTGTGGACATTGTAAGAAGCAACGGGATATATACGCATGCCGACGATCAATCAGCTCATCCGCAAACCACGCAAGACTCCAGTGACTAAATCATATTCTCGTGATATGGAAAACTGTCCTCAGCGTCGCGGCGTGTGCCTCACCGTAAAGACAACGACACCGAAAAAGCCGAACTCCGCACTCCGGAAGATCGCTCGTGTTCGCCTCTCCAACGGCAAAGAAGTCACTGCATACATCGGTGGCGAAGGGCATAACCTTCAGGAACATTCCATCGTTCTCGTCCGTGGCGGACGAGTTCGTGACCTCCCCGGTGTTCGCTACCATGTCGTTCGCGGTGCACTCGATTGTCTCGGCGTAGACGATCGCAAGCAAGGCCGCTCGAAGTACGGTGCGAAAAAGGGCAAGTCCTAATCGAATCAAGTTTCAATACGCCGCATGGCATGTAGCTATGCGGTTTTTTTATCTGGCAAGTAATTCTGTCATACGAATGACAGGGTGAACAGCGCTCGCAAGAGCAGATGAGCCCCAAGGAGATACCCATGGCTGGTCGAATCACACATTCAGAAGCACAGCTTCGTCCCGATCCAAAGTTCAACGACAAGGTTGTTGCCAAGTTCATCAACTGCTTGATGCTTGATGGCCGCAAGACCTCGTCGCAGCGCGTCGTCTACGATGCGTTCGCCGAAATCGATAAGCGTCTCGTCGGCAATGCCGAAGCAGAAGCCGAAGGCATCAAAGATGGACACGATATTTTCCTTCGTGCCGTCGCCAATGTAAAACCATACCTTGAGGTTCGCTCCAAGCGAATCGGTGGTGCAAACTACCAGGTTCCAATGCAGGTTCCTACCAACCGCCAGCAGGCATTGGCGTTCCGTTGGATCATCGCTGCTGTTCGCGGCGAAAAAGGCCGTTCGGCTCACCTCAAGCTCGCTGACGAGCTCTGGGCAGCATCCCGCAACGAAGGCAAGGCCATGAACACTCGTGACCAAACCCACAGAATGGCCGAAGCCAACAAGGCATTTGCTCACTTCGCGCGATAACTGGTTCAAAGAAGACACAAATCAACCGATATACGACCCAGAGCCATTGGCTCTGGGTTTTTTTATGGAATCCCGATCCCAAGGTGCCCAACACCAGTACAGACCACCATGCCGATTCGATTTTCAATCCCGAAGTCCTCTTTGCATCGTGCAGTTTGTGCGTGGGGGGTTGGGACTGCATGCACCAGCTCGGTATGCATCGCCTCGTGGACTTATCACATTGACGGCGTCGTTCGCATCATCGCCAACGCGGCCTACATGATCGCGTTGCCGGGATGGATACCGATATACACCTTAGGGCTTCGCGGAATGCGCGATCACCCATTTGGCATCGTCGCAGCCAATGCGATCGCGTGGGCAGTTTGGATCACGCTGATTTGGATCGCTCTTCGTCTGCGCACAAAGTTGGTTGTTGAGAATGCACAAGTTAAATCGCAAGTGCTTGATGTCGGTCGCCGCCGATTCCTCGCCAATGCAACCATCGGCACCGTAAGCATCGGCGCGATCGTCACCCCCGGATACGCCACACTCATCGAACCCTGGTCGATCAAGGTTCGCAAGTACACCGTCCCAATCAGGAATCTTGATTCAGCGTTTGAAGGCTTGAAAGTTGTTCAGATTGCAGATACCCATCTCGGCCCGCGCATCCCCGCATCATTCGTTCAACAGGCAGTCGAGTTGGCTTTGGCTCAGAAGCCCGATTTGGTTTTCCTGACCGGCGATCATGTCCACGATGGTGTCGAAGAGATCGATCTGGCTGCCGAGTTGTGCAAGCCGCTCGTTGAGCAAGCAACGATCGGCGCAGTGGGGGTGTTAGGGAATCATGATTGGTGGGGCGATGGTCGGCGGATGTCGCGGGCGCTACGCGATCAAGGTGTCTACATGATCGACAACGATCGGCTTTGGATCGATGCCAAAACACGAACGATCCAGACGCAAGATCCGGGCGAAGGCTCGCTCGCTCTTGTTGGGTTTGGCGATCTTACCGATAGCTATATCGATGTTGATCGTGCATTTCAAGATGTTGAGGCCCACACGCCTCGTATCGTGCTATCGCATAATCCAGACAGTGCAGAACTCCGTTCGCTTACCAAGGCTGGTGCACCACGCATCGATTTGATGTGCTCAGGGCATACACATGGCGGGCAGGTCAAGATCCCATTCCTCGGCACGCCGATGGTTCCAAGCAGATTTGGCTCAAAGTATGCAGGAGGACTCGTCGATGGCCCGGTTTGTCGAGTGCATATTTCGCGAGGCATTGGCATGTCGATGTTGCCGGTGCGTGTTGGTGTGCCGCCGGAGATATCGGTGATCACACTTACCCGTGCGTGATCGGATTGAAAGCACGGTGTTGTTCGCAATCCCACTCGTCAGCCATCACGCCCCAACCGAGCCGATCGGTGGCGCCGATGGTTTCGATGTAGTAGTCGTTGCGCTGTCGCACCTCAGCGGTGATACCAAGTTGTTCGATGAGGTTAGTCGAATGAATATTGTTTGCTGAGCAATAGATGCGAACTTTTTGTAGACCCAGCCCGCCTTTGGTGTGCGAGGCGAGTGCCCAAGAGAGGGTTCTGGCGCATGCTTCGCGGGCATAGCCGTGCCCGAGGGCATCGCGTCGGATCCAATATCCGGTTTCGCACGATGCGGTGTCTTTACGGATATCGTGGACGCCGCTGCCGCCGAGAAATCGTCCTGATTCTTTGCAAAAAATACCCGTGCCCACATTGTTGAAGGTTGCCGGGTTGGCCATTGCGAGGTTTTGCTCGCAGATGTACTTCGTGGTTGATTCGAGCGTCCTGTGGTTATCTTTGCACCAGGGCATCCAAGGCAAGAGGTGCCTGTCGCGTGAGTCATTGATTGCGTCGAACACTTCTTGGGCATCGCCGAGCTGGTAGCTGCGGACGATTAGCCGTTCGGATTCAAGATTGCATACCAGAGGCATGGGTGCCGTCCAGCCAAGCCCCTCGGTAGGGAATAAGTTCTCAGAAGCGCAGTGTGTCATGGGAACACCTTAGCACAGGGAATACAATCATGCGTGACCGATACCCCTGCAAACCAACGATATATCCGCCAGCTCAGGCTCCCGTTCTGGGATCAACCCGCCCAAGACCGACTCGCCAAGAGCCACGCGATGATCGTCGGATGCGGTGCGCTCGGATGCCCGAGTGCGGATCTACTCGCCCGTGCGGGTGTGGGCAAGATCACACTCATTGATCGTGATCTGGTCGAGTATTCGAACTTGCATCGCCAGACCTTGTTCTGCGATGCCGACGCGCGGGATCAACTCCCCAAAGCACAAGCTGCCAAGAACAGATTGCTGGCAGTAAATCCTGAGATCGAAGTCGATGCTGTGGTTGCCGATTTCGGAGCCTACGACGCCGACCGTATCGTGCTTCATGGCAAGTTGGGCAAACCCGATGTGCTCCTTGATGGCACCGACAACTTCGAGACCCGGTTCTTGATCAATGATCTTTCGGTGATGCACACCATCCCCTATGTCTATGGCGGCGCGATCGCGACGCGCGGGATGGCGGCGGTGTTTATTCCGGGCAAGACGCCTTGCTTGCGGTGTTTGTTTAGCTCACCGCCACCAGCGGGGTCTCAGCCGACCTGTGAGAGCGCAGGCGTGTTCGCGCCGGTCTCGGCGATCATCGCGAGCTATCAGGCCAGCGAGGCTCTCAAGCTGCTCATCGGGGCACACGATCGGGTCATGGGTTCGATGTTGGAGTTTGACCTGTGGGAAGGCACCCGAAGACGACTGGAACTTGCGGGGCTGATCGATCCAGAGTGCCCATGTTGCAGCAAGCGAGATTTCGAGTTCCTCGATCGAGAGGACGAAGAAACCCAATCGATCTGTGGCCGATCAGCAATCCAGATCAACCCGCATACCAAATCACCCATCGCGATGACTGATCTCGCCCAATCCCTCAACGAGCATGGCTCCTTTGAAACCACCAGTTTCATGATCAAAGGGCGATTCTTGGCGGATGATATAGGCTTGACCGTTTTTCGGGATGGGCGAGCGATTTTCGATGGAATCGACGATCCGGCTATTGCCAGAGCGCTCTACGCCCGCTATATTGGTTGTTGACCAATCGGTTAGAAATAGATCGGGACTAAGAAAAAGGAATATCAAATGGGAAACATGGGAAAACTGATCACGACAACAGCTGATCGCGTACACGGTATGGCGGTTGGACTCCTCAAGGACATGGATCACGCGAAGGCTGCTCGAATGCCAGAGGGGATCATTTGCAATCACCCCGTATTCGTCTATGGGCATCTCGCTATCTATCCCCAGATGGTCATGCAGAAACTTGGCATGGATCCTGGAGCAACCGCAGTCCCAGAGAGTTACAACGCTCTCTTTATGCACGGCGTCGAATGCAAAGACGATGTCGATGGCTCGATCTATCCCTCACTTAAGGAAGTCGCGATGAGCTGCGGTGGTGCATACAAAACATTGGTCGAAGTCACCATGGAACTCGATGACGAACTGCTCGCCAAAGACCTCAAAGATGGTGATCCCTTCAAGGATATTTTTCAGACCTACGGCAGCATGATTATGTTCCTCACGCACGATCACTGTATGTTCCACTTCGGGCAAGTCTCTACCTGGCGACGCGCGATGGGACTCGGCAGCGCGATGTAAACAACTCTTCGTCCCCTCCCTGCGCCCCGCGGGGAGGTGTCGAACGCAGTGAGACGGAGGGGTGTCTTCTGATTTTCGTTCAACGAAGAAGAAAGAGAAGACACCCCTCCGACCCGACTTCGTCGGGCCACCTCCCCGCGGGGCGCAGGGAGGGGCAAGAAGCGTGGGGCTTCTATTTTGACTCACATTTTCACAAACGGGTTGGAGTTCATCTCCTGCCCGATTGTTGTTGCTGGGCCATGCCCTGGGAAGCAGACTGTTTCTGGATCGAGCACATAGAGCTTGGTCTTGATCGAGTGTTCGAGCGTTTCAAAGCTTGAACCTGGGAAATCGGTTCGCCCGATCGAGCCGGCGAAGAGGGTGTCGCCGACGAATGCGAGCTTTGCAGGTTCGTGGATCAGCGAGATGCTGCCTGGGGAATGCCCGGGTGTGTGAACAATCCGAAACTCAAGATCTTCGAGCGAGATCGTGTCGCCCTCTTCAAGGAAGGATTCTGGTGCTGGTGCCGTGATGCTCAGCCCGAGCGCAGCTGAGAGGTTGAGCATCGGGTCATTCATCCATGACTCTTCGGCCATGTGCATCACAATCGGAGCATCTGGGAAGCGTGATCTGGCTTCAAGAAGCCCTGCGATATGATCAGCATGGGCATGGGTGAGCACAATTTTAACCGGGATGAGTCCCTGCTCCTCGATTGCATCAAGCATCGGCTCAGGCTGATAGCCACAGTCGATAATCCAGCACGATTTGCCCGTTTCAGGCTCGCCTTGGGTCAGAATCATGCAGTTTGTCTGGAAATCTCCGAGCGGAAAAACTTGGATACAGGGCTTAGCGGTCGAATTTGCTGGCGTGTTGGTCATGGTCTATGGTAATCTGTTGGAATAAACCGTTCGCTTCCGATAGTGAACTATGGAGAAAATGATGCCACAAATTGAAAATATTTACGATGCCAAGATGTCCCCGGTCCAGATGGAGGGCACGAAAGGTGCTTCGATGTCTGTCATGATCGGGCGCGAGCACAATGCGCCGCACTTTGCCCTGCGATCCATCGCTGTTGAGCCCGGTGGTCATACGCCCAAGCATCAGCACGATTACGAGCATGAGGTCTTTGTGGTTTCGGGCAATGGTTCGATTTTGCTCGAAGGCAACTATCATCCGATCAAAGCGGGCGATACGATTTTGGTCCCTGCGAACGAACTCCATCAGTTTACGGTCGCGGATGACGCGAGCGAAGAGTTCCGGTTCTTGTGCCTTGTCCCCGTCGAGCAAAACTGTGGCGGCGATGTGCCTGGCAGCTGATAATTGTACTTTGATCATTTGCCTTAAGGAGGTGACGCATGGAACATGATGGTATTCTTTCACCGAGTTGGATCGCTGCGATCTATGGATCCGCTGCTGTCCTCGCAGCAACGGTTGCACTGCGTGGACTGATGATTGAGAGCGATCAATGGATTCTTGCAGGCATCATCACCATGCTGTTGACGATCACGACGCTGCCGATTTGTATTGGCTTACGAAGCCAATCCTCTGGCAACACCGAATCGTCGATCGAATCAGATCGGATTCGAACACAACTCAAGCACCTCAATGAGACGATCGAGTCGCTCAACGAGAACCTCGTGCTCTCTGACGATGCCCGCCGGGTGCTCAATCGACGCAAGGAACGCACGCTGTTGTGCAAGGCGATTGATGAAGACATCACGCTCGAAGATTGGGATGCAGGCTTGGTGCTGGTACGCGAGCTCGCAGAGCGATTTGGATATCGAGAAGAAGCGGAGGAGTTCCGGGCGAAGATCAATGCCGCTCGCTCGATGACCACTCAGAATAAGGTGAGCCAGGCGATCGTTCAGCTCGACAGCTTAATCAGCTCGCATACATGGGGCGAAGCGATGAATGAAGCAGCTCGAATCTCGCGGGTGTATCATGACTCGCCTTTGGTCGATGGGCTCAGGCATCGGGTGGAAGCTGCGAAAGAGCGATACAAGCATGATCTTGAACGCCAGTTTCTTCTCGCTGCGCAGGAAGATCGGATTGAGCAAGCGATGGAACTGCTCAAGGAGATGGATCACCATCTCAGTGAGCATGAAGCCGAGCAGTTTCGTGAAGTCGCGCGGGGTGTCATCGGCAAAGCCCGCGAGAACCTTGGTGTACAGTTCAAGCTCGCCGTACATGATAAATCGTGGGATCAAGCAGCGGATGTTGGGCAGCGGATTATCGTCGAGTTCCCAAACTCGCGGATGGCTGGCGAGATTCGGACAATGATCGACTCGATCCGAACTCGCGCTGGATCGATTACTCGCTAGCGTCTGTAGTCGGCGCTTGGTCAGAAACATCTTTTTCGTCAGGCATGCGCCACGCATGAATCATGAGCATGATGATGCCGACAATGAGAAAGGCGTCTGCAACATTGGAAACATAAGGCCAAAGCTCTGTGTTTCCGCCGGGCCAGCGGATGCCAAAGGGGAGATGTACATTCGGGAATGGGTGGATAAAGTCGCGTACGCATGCGAAGACGAGCCGATCGTAGAGATTGCCGGTTCCGCCTGCGATGATCAATCCGAATCCTGCATGGGCCATCCAGTCTTTGGCGAGTGTCCATTTGACAAATAGCACCAACGAAATGACGACCGCGATAATGGTAAAAACAACAAAGAACCACCGTTGCCCTGCGCCGATCCCAAACACTGCGCCGGGGTTAAGCACAAGCGTGAACTCAAGTACTTTATCTATAACGCTCACCGGCTCATGTGGTTTAATCAAGTAGCCAAGGTCTTGCGACTTCAACACCGCTTCGCGTGTGAGGTTGATCGGCTCTGGTGCGACATGGGCAAAGGCGTATCCCTTGGACCAAAGGTCGGCCCAAAGCCCAATGATCGATGTCGAGAGCAAAATCAGCCAAGCACGAAGACTCTTCGATGAGCTTTGGGGTTGTTCTGGTTCTGGTGTTGGTTGAGCGGTGGGCATATCAGTGATCGTGGCTGATGATTATCAGTAAACTCAGAAGTTTCCGCCACGACGATCGAGTTCGCGGGCAGCATGAATCGTAAAGCGCGCCCAAGGCAGCTCATCGAGACGAGCCTTCTTGATTGGTTCATGCGTCAACTCGCATAGGCCGAAGGTTCGATCGACAATTCTCTTGAGTGCGTCATCAATCTCGATGATCCGTCTACGATCTGAAGCAGCCAGGTTCATGTTGAGTGACTGCTCGTAGTTTTCAGAGCCTTGTTCATCAACATTCTGCGAACTACTTGTTGCGCCCGGATCTTTCCGCAGCACTTCTTCTTCGATGTGGCGTACATCACCTATGAGTTCTGCACGCTTGACGAGCAAGACATGGCGGTACTGTTCGAGTTGTGTTTTCGTCAACGGCGTCTTTGTTCGTCGTGAGGTAACATTGTCGAGAACAGACTTTGTTTTTTTGACCTTCGAGCCAGAAGGAATCAAAGGCTTGATCGCAGCGCTGTTCGGGCCCATGAGCAATGGACGATCTGGCAAGATCAGTGGTTTCTTGACCTTGCTTGGACGACGCCGACGGATTGGACCAGAACTCTTTGCGGGAGTTGTCGCTTTGGCATCGGTTGCTGCGGGTTTTTTAACAGGCGCTTTTTTAGCAGCTGGTTTCTTGGCCACTTGTTTTTTGGAAGTTGGTTTCTTTGTAACAGTTTTCTTTGCAGCCGGTTTAGGCGCAGGTTTCGCGGGAGCTTTTTTAGTGACCTTCTTGGTCGTCTTGGCAGCAGCCGGTTTTATGGGAGTTTTTTTCTTGGTTGTTTTATTAGCAGCCGGTTTTTTTGTAGGTGCTTTTTTCGTTGTCTTCTTGGCGACCTTCTTGACCGTTTTCTTAGTGGTCTTTTTAGTTGTTTTATTGACAACCTTTTTCGTTATTTTTTTGGTCGTTTTTTTTGTAGTCTTCTTCGTAGTCGGCGAAGTCTTACCGCCTGTACTCTTCTTTGAAGGAGTAGAGCGTGTCGTTTTTTTAGTGGTCTTCTTCTTTGTGGTTTTTTTCTTGGCCAAGCGCGTCCGCCTTTTTCTAGAGCCGATGCTGTCCCAAATCGTTGGAAGCAATGGGCCTACAGTAGGCGCACCGGCGGCAATGGTCAAAGCGATACACGGGTAGGCCCCATAATTGGCCTGTTGAGGGCCTTTTCAGCTCATTTCTCAGCTGTTTCTGGTAATTTTGGGGCTTCTGGACAGATATCAAAATCACCCAGTTTTCGGAACCGTTCGTAGCGCTGATTCACCAACTCATCCGGGTTCAACTCAAGAAGTTCATCAAACTGAGCGGTGATCCAGGCTTCGAGATTGGCAGATGCTTCTTCATGGTTCCGATGGGCAGCACCCAATGGCTCATCGATGACCGAGTCAACAATCCCGAGTTTCATGTTGTCCGCTGCGGTCAGCTTGAGTGAATCGGCTGCTGCGGTGTTGGTCTGCTCATTGGCTTGCTTCCAAAGAATCGCAGCGCACCCTTCCGGGGAGATCACCGAATACCACGAGTAGGCCAACATCGCGACACGATCGGCGACCGCGATCCCGAGCGCACCGCCCGAGCCGCCTTCGCCGATGACGATGCTGACGATCGGGACTTTGAGCCGAGACATTTCGAGCATGTTCACCGCGATCGCTTCCGCCTGTCCGCGTTCTTCAGCTCCCAAGCCTGGATAGGCACCGGGGGTATCAACGAGCGTTACGATCGGCAATCCAAACTTCTCTGCGAGTTTCATCTTGGCAATCGCTTTGCGATAGCCTTCAGGATGGGCACACCCGAAGTGGCACGAGAGTTTTTCGTGGGTGTCTTTCCCTTTTTGGTGCCCAACAATGAGACACTTACGCCCGCCGATGCGTCCGAACCCGGTCACCATTGCCGGGTCATCGCCAAACCGGCGATCGCCAGCAAGCTCGCAAAAATCTCGGCACATGTGCTTGATGTAGTCGCGCGTTTGCGGGCGGTCCGGATGGCGAGCCACCCGAACCGTGTTCCAAGGCGAGAGCTTTTTGTACACTCGTTTGAGTGTTCGGGTTCGCTCTTTGATGAGCTTGGCAACATCCTCAACGGGTGCAGCAGCTACCTCTTGCTCGGCTATCCCAGGCAATGCCGGGATCTCTGCACCCAGAGCCTCATTGCCTTTCTGGGCTTGCTCGATCCTTCGATCGAGATCGGTGACTTTCTTTTCAAACTCAAGCTGATAAAAAGTTGACATACATGGTCCTTACCTGATGAACAAAGTTGGTCGATTGAATTGTACCACGCCAATGCCCGCCGTACAGTATTTTATGCAGACAATCGCCCATCCAATCCTATTCATCGGCGGCGGCAACATGGCCCACGCCATCATTTCGGGGGCTCGCAAGGCTGGCATTCTCGATCCTGAGCGTGTCGGGGTCATCGAACCGGACATAAATCGCCATTCTCTCTTCTCAAACGCGTTCGCTGATCCATCCGATGCGATCCGTTGGATTCGCTCTCGTGATGCTGACAATGCAACCTTGATACTTTCGGTGAAGCCTCAGATGCTTGATATTGCGTGTGCTCCGATTCGTGAAGAGATTGCACAACTCCCCTTCAAACCCCTCGCAATCTCAATCCTTGCCGGTACCCGAGTTGAACAAATCGAACACGCGTTGGATCACAAAGCCCGTGTTATCCGTGTGATGCCCAATATGCCAGCGCAGATCGGGCGAGCAATGAGTGCGATATCGCCAAGCGATGAAGCAACCGAGCAAGATCTTGAACTTGCAGATCAACTGTTTTCGAGCATCGGCAAAACAATTACCGTCTCTGAAGATCTGATGAACGCGTTTACCGCGATCGCCGGTTCTGGCCCGGCGTATGTGTTTTATCTTGCTCAAGCGATGATCGAAGCGGCGCTCCAACTCGGGTTCGACAAACAGCAGGCACAAACCATTGTTCGTCAAACAGTGTTCGGCTCGGCATCAATGCTCGATCAATCTCCCGAGATGCCTCGCCAACTCTGCGAACAAGTAACGAGCAAGAAGGGCACGACCCAAGCCGCGACGGATGTGCTTGACGATATCGGCGTGACGGATGCGTTCATCCGCGCCATCCACGCTGCCCGCCATCGCGGGATAGAGCTTGGGAAATCTGATTGAGAATCGAAACTAGAAGTCTCTGCGGACAAAGATGATGGTGCTCAATCCGAGCAGAATAATCTCAAAAGCAAACGATGTGCCCAGCACCCATCCGATCGTTCGTGAGCGCATGATTTTGGCTACTCGTTCAGGAACACGAGGGTCGGCCATTGCGGGTTCGTTTTCGTTTGCGGCTCTGTTGTTGCCGCCCATTTGATTGAGTTTTTCGAGTTCGTCATTTGAAATCAAATGGCGTTCGAGCAGTCCGATGGTTTCTTGTGTTTTGGGTAACAGCGTTTTGAGTACAAATACACGCGATGCCCATGTTTCCCATGTAGGGACCGAGTTCTCAGCATCTGCCAATCGATCGCGGGCCTTCGTGAGTGTCGGATTGACCGCGCTCATGGTATCCACTGCTCCGCTGGGTAACGGCTCGTCGCCCTCACCCGGGACAGGCTTGCCTTGCTCACGGAACTGCTCAATCCGCTTGGTTGCGAACCGTTCCTGAACTTCGACCGCTTCTTGGCGATCTTCAACACGAAGGATTGCGCCTTCGCGTTGGGCAAGCATAACCGAATCACCCGTGTTGGCGATGAAGATTATCACCCAGAACAGAATCGTGAGCAAGAGTGCCGCAATCGTCGATCGCGTAACAAGCCCAACGAATACACAAACGGAATATAAATAACTAAAAAACGCAAGCACAATAGGAACAGCAAGGAGCAGTCCAAACTCCCACGCGCCAGCACGAATCCCTAGAACCAGCATGCATCCGACAGAGAATACAAGTATTTGCAAGCCGACGAACAACAATCCGGTAAGGTACTTTGTTAAGAATAATCTCACCCGTCCTATGGGCTTGGACAAAACGGGTTCGATGGTTCCACCAGAAACCATGTCGGGAATAATCCCCGCAGTAGAAATAAGCGCAAGGATGGTCGTGACCCAACTCAACCAGATCGGCACGCCCCAGGTCGTGAACTGAATCTTGTAAAAGAGTTCTTTCGATATGAAGTTCGTATTCATAAACTGGGCATCGAAAGTCCAGTGCAAGAAACTGAAGCCTTCGCTGTTAATACCGAGCGAAGCAAAGAGTGCCACCGCCAACACATTCAACCCCAGCGTAAGCCAAAAAAGTTTCTTCGCGTTGAGTTCACGATACGCATCAATAAAGATCGCTTTGGTTTGCATCAAAATCATGAGCGTGCCCCCTTCTTTTCCTTTTGTGCGCCAGGTTTGGCGCCGTCTGGGTGTTCGTTGACCGCTTTGATAAACAGATCTTCAAGCGATGGGCGATGGAACCCGAGCGATTTGATCACTATCCCGCGAGCACGCAAGGCATCAATCGCGGGTTGTATCTGATCGGCATTCGCCGTGTTAAATCGTAACTTGGTTTGTGTGTCTTCGAGCATGCACTCGATCCCTGCAACCGCATTCTTGGCCGTGTCCAAGGCGTCGCTCTCCATCGCTGAAGCTGCCGTAATCACAAACCCGCTACGATCTGCGGTCAGTTCATCAATTGTGCCTTGTTGCCGCATAAGTCCATGCACCATAATTGCTACACGATCGCACACCATTTCAAGCTCTGAAAGCAAATGCGAGTTGAGGAATACGGTGCGTCCTTCGTCCTTGAGCCGAAGCAGGATCTCGCGGATGTCTCGGCGTCCAATCGGGTCGACGCCGTCGGTCGGCTCGTCGAGAATGACCAGCTTTGGATCGTTCATCAACGCTTGGGCAATCCCAACACGCTGGCGCATGCCTTTGGAATAGCTGCCGAGTTTGTGGGTCGCCCATTCGGACATGTTGACAATTTCGAGCAGCTCGTCAGCCCGTTTGTTTCTGGCTTTGCGCTCTACGCCGGCCATCGCACCAAAGTGGCGCAGCACCTGTCGGCTGGTGAGGTATTGGGGGAAGTTGTGATGCTCGGGGAGATATCCGACCTGCGCAAGTGCCGATTTATCACCGATCTTTGAACCCAACAGCGTGCCAGTACACTTAGTCGGCGAGATCACAGTGAGCAGCACTTTGACCAGCGTCGATTTTCCTGCACCGTTAGGCCCGAGCAAACCAAAGATTTCGCCTGCGCCAACCTGAAGATCAACGCCTCGGAGTGCATGGACCTTCCGCCGATACATTTTTTCGACGCCCGTCACATCAATTACTGATTCCATCTATCGAGCCCCTTGTGAGCATGCTTGTTGAGCGATCAATCCGCGTTTTTGCGTGCTACGACATGAAACACATGCCAATCCTTCTTCGTTCCATCACAGTCTTCGCCTTTTCGCTCTTCTTCTTTCATGAACTCGACCGTAAATGGAAGTAGTAGGGTATCAACTTGTTCGCGCGTGTGGTGCGAACGGTCTGAGATTGATGCCCATGAATCTCGATCCCCAAAGAACTGCCCTGAGAATCGCCCCCCAGGGCGGATGCTCGCCACGATCTTGGCCCACATCGTCTGGTACTCATCTGGGCAACAGAAAGGCAGCGAAAAACTCGCATTGAGCAAATCACACGACGGGAGTTCAACCGACTCAAACGGTGCCAGTTGCATGGTCAATCGGGTTGGATCGTCAAGATCATCGCGAGAGATCAGCCTGCGGATGCCGTCGGGGTGCCCGTCGATCGCATGGACCTTCCATCCTCGGCGGAGCATCGCCGCGCTATCGCGTCCCTCGCCGCACCCTAGGTCAATCGCAAAGCGTGGTGTGGACGATGGTTCGGTATCGAAACGATCCAGTGCATCGACCAGGGTCGGTCGCGGTTCACGCCCATCGATGGCCTTAAAATACCCTTCCCAATCCCGCGTTGTCGCATAGATGAAGGCGGGTTTGAGATCGGTATCGGACGAGTCGTGTTTATTGGTGTGTTGTGTCATATCGTTGGGTAATGTATGCCGACCTCCATCGCTTTGTCGACGCTCTTGCCCAATCTGGGGAGTTGATTCGTGTCAATAATGCGGTTGACCCGGTGCTTGAGATCACCCAATACGCCGATACCGAGTCCAAATCACCCGCTCCGAGCCTTGGTTCAGACTCATCTCAATCCAATGACCCTGCGTTTGCTCATCTCGGGGGCAAGGCCATTTTGTTCGAGCGTCCGATTGGTTCAGACTTCCCGGTGCTGATCAATGCGTTCGGATCGTATC
This sequence comes from Planctomycetota bacterium, assembly GCA_024280755.1. GTDB lineage: Bacteria > Planctomycetota > Phycisphaerae > Phycisphaerales > UBA1924 > UBA1924. The sequence continues at coordinate 8,032 of JAJRPN010000031.1, read as the reverse complement.
GCCGGATGGAGATGGCGCTGGGTAATCGAGCCTTCGATGACATCGCCCAAACGATTGGCAAACTGGTTAAACCCGAGCCTCCACGCTCGATTGGGGAAGCGTTCGCCAAAGCCAAGCAGTTCTTCCCGCTCCTCAAAATCGGCCCCAAGCGATCCAACAAACCCGGTGCTTGTCAGCAGGTCGTCCATACTGGCGATGATATCGATCTGACCAAGATCCCCATGCTCCGGTGCTGGCCACTCGATGGCGACTTTGAAGCGGTGGGGTATCGGGCTGGGATTAACGATGGTGTTGTTGGATTGGGGCATCCCGATATCTCTGACGAAGAATGGAATGCCAAGTATCGCGGGCGGTTCATCACGCTTGCGGGTATCCACACGATTCACGCCGATGATCGCGATGATTCAAAGCCCAAGTCGCACAACATCGGGATGTACCGCCTTCAACTGCTCGGTAAAAACAAACTCGCCATGCACTGGCACATGCACCACGACGGTGCAGCCCACTGGCGATCATGGAAAAAACTTGGGCAACCCATGCCCGTCGCCATCGCACTCGGGGGCGCATCGGTCTTGCCCTACGCCGCGACCTGCCCGCTTCCGCCGGGAATCTCCGAACTCCTGATGGCTGGCTTCCTCAATGGCAAGGGCATCGGGCTGTGTCGAGCCAAGACCGTCCCGCTCTGGGTGCCGGCAGATGCAGAGATGATCATCGAAGGCTTCGTCCGCACCGATGCTGGATTCCCTGGATGGGATCCTCGCCAATCCGATGCCGGCGATCTCGGTGATGGAGCTGTATTTGAAGGCCCATTCGGCGATCACACCGGGTTCTACTCCATGCCCGATCGGTATCCAATCGTCGAGGTCTCTGCATTTACGCATCGCAAAGACGCGATTTATCCGACGACGGTGGTGGGGCTGCCGCCTCAGGAAGATTACTTTCTTGGCAAGGCCACCGAGCGCATCATGCGCCCGCTGTTGGCAACCATTTTGCCCGATATCAAAGACTACCACCTCCCGATGTATGGCGCGTTTCATAATGTCGCCAACATCCAAATCACCAAGCACTACCCGCTCCACGCCCGCACCGTCATGCACGGCATCTGGGGCGCGGGACAAATGGCGTGGACGAAAAACCTCTTCATCGTCGATGACACGGTTGATGTTCATGATCTGAGTGCGGTGCTTGCTGCGGTCTGTCAGCACTGCACACCATCGCGTGACATTGAGCAGGTCAATGGGGCCCTTGATATTCTCGATCATGCAGCCCCTAGATTGGGTTCTGGAATCAAGCTCGGTTTTGATGCTACCAGGAAGGTCACCGGCGAAGAGATCAACGGGCTGCCGATCGGTGATCCATATCCAATCCCAACCCAGGAAGATCGAAACAATGCCATCGGATGGGCTATGTCGATCGAAGGTGTGCTGGATGCTTCAGCACCAGAAGCCGCACCGGGATGGCTTTTTCTCCGAATCAATCGCGGGCACAACGAACCGCAGCATGCAAACCTTGGCGGCCTGATCCTCTACGAGTTCTGGTGTGAACCAACCACACTTAAGTTCATCGTTACCCTTGGGCGTGATGTCAACATCCACGACCATAACACGGCTCTCTTCCACTGGGCTGCCAACTTCGATGCTTCGCGTGATGCCCAATGGGATCAATCACATGGTTGCGATCGAGTCGGATTTGATGCAACCCCAAAGACTCCAGAAGATACCCGAAACAATCAGCCAGTCCGGGCATGGCCGCCGGTTTTGAAGATGGATGGGGCAGTGATTGCGAGTTGTTCAAAGAATACGATCAGTTAGCCACCATAGCTTGGTGATCCTGCCCGCTGATTCATCCATTGGTCAATATCTTCAACAATCGCATCAATCAAAGGCTTTGCGTTCCTGCTTGTCGCGCCCGATTTTACATCATTGAGCATAATCGAGAAGGCAACCCGCTGCCCAGATTGTGGATGGATAAGCACGCCTGACAGGGCGTATGTGCCCGTGAGGTAGCCGCTCTTGCCGTAGAAATCTGATTTGAGTTTGCCGTTGAGGAATCTTTTGCGGAGGGTGCCTTTGCCTGGGGTGGCGAGGGAATCGCGGAAGAGTTCCCAATGCTCAGATCGCGCGAGTTTGTGCATCCAGGTGGTGAGCGTTTTGGGCGAAACCTTGTTCTCTCTGCACATCCCAGATCCATCTTCGATCACGGTTGTCTCGGCTGTATGCGGGCCAATTTTTTCGGTGAGAAGCATGCGAAGAACGGTCGAGCCGTTCTCCCATGAACCAGGGTCCGAGGTGATCTCGTGTCCGATGCGTTTGAGCAAAGCCTCGGCATAAAGATTATGCGAATCTGTGTTGGTTCGCTCAAGAACATCAACAATTGGCGTGGTAATCACCGCGATTGTGCGCGATGTGGTATATCTATCCGAAGGCGTGATGAGCGAAACGAGTTCACGAGGATACACATCATCATTGCCAATGCGAATACCACGCTCATCGAGTTTGGTTGCGAGCAAGTGCCCGGCGAACTCGGGGGGCGAGTTGATCGCGACGGGGATCTCGGACATGCTTCGGACATTGCCGTAGAGTGTGAAAGTGTTTGAAGGAGTAGGGCGGGCGACCCATGCCGTGTCGCGGCTTTTGTTGTTGGACTTGGCTTTGATCTGGAAATCGACCCAATAGGCATCGGGCTCGAGGCGAACGATTGGCGTGCCTCCAGAACTCGCAGGTGAGGTATAGACATTGATCACATTGGTATGGAAGTTCAGCCCGCCAACTTGGGCGCAGTACCACCGATTGAGTTGATCCCTCGGCCAGCACGGATGGGTATAAGTCCGATCGAAGACAGAGTCATCAACAATCACACGCCCGATCGATTCGATCCCTGCTCCTTTGAGTGCATCAGCCATCTGATCAAAGAGCATGTCGAGCGTCACACCGGGTTTTTCGCCAATGAAAATTGCCGGGTCGCCAAGTGCCGGGTCGCCATCGCCTTTGATAATCAGCGTGGGTGGGGTGGTGGTGTCATCGATGATGAGCTGGGTACGAAAGACAAAGTCGTTGCCAAGGACAAACAATGCGGCGCCGCTCGTCAAAATTTTCATGTTTGAAGCCGGCACCATCGCGCGCGTGCCGTGATAGTCAGCGAGTTCTTTGCCGGTGTCGAGATCTGCGATATAGACCGATGCTGTGCCGCCACCGATATTGGCGTTGGTAATCAGTTGTTTGGTCTTCTTATCCAAAGGCCCACCGACGGCGAGCGATGCGCACACCGCGAGACCGATCGCAGCAACTCCGATTTTTGATTGATAAGAAGATCGCATTCGATGAATGCTCAGATATACCTGTTCAAGCAATGGGGATCCTTCCCAAAAAAGTGTTATAAATCAGGGCATGCATCGGCATTTGTGCGCCCAAAGCTCCAAAGCTACTGCTCTGAATCAGGTTTGTAGAGGGATTAGCCTTTGAAGGCGAGCGTGATCATCTCTTTGATCGCATCTGCATTCTCTTGATTCCCGATCGACCACTCGCACCATGTCTGGTGCCCGATGGCTGGAGCTGTGCTAAAGCCGCTGTGAAGCCCCTTGGGCAGCTTTGAAGGGGGGTGTGACTCAAAGAAGGCGGTCGAGAGCGCAAGTGCTACACGCGGGTTTTCTGGGTCTGCGATTAAGTACACCGCAATGAGCGAACTGGTATCATCAAGCGATGTCAGTTCACACCACCTCCAACGCAGCCCCATCCATTCAAGTTTGGGCTTTTTGCCTACGATCTTGACGATCGACTTGCGGAGATGTTCGTATATCGGTCTCGATTCTGGATCGAGACCCTTTGCGAGCGACGCGAGCGTCGGCTGATCATATTGGCATTTCCATGCGTACAAAGAGAGATCCCCATCGGTTTCGTGCCCAAAGACTGGTTTCTTGGCGACGAACCCCCAAAGATTAGGCAGCAAGCACACCAAGAGCATGGGATCTGCGAAACTGATCCGAAAGTGAGTACCACAAGATGACCAACCCAGATGCCCAACAACTCGATCCCGCTTCGATCAACGAGACCCCGATCAATCACGAGGGCGTGCTGATCGTCGATGACAACGAGCAGAACCTCGAACTGCTCCACGCCTACCTCGATGAACTCGGAGGCGATGTCCGTGTCGCACACGATGGCATCGAAGCAATCGAATCGGTCGCTGCCAATGCTCCAGATATTATCCTGCTCGATATCATGATGCCACGCATGAGCGGGTTCCAAGTTTGTGAAACACTCAAAAAAGATCCAGCCACACGCGATATTCCGATCATCATGGTCACCGCCCTCAACGAGGTTGGCGATGTTGAACGAGCGGTTGATTCGGGGGCAGATGATTTCTTAACCAAGCCTGTGAACAAACTCGAACTCTTGACCCGCGTGCGTTCGCTCTTGCGCGTTCGCCAACTCAAGCGTCAGCTTGAGGATGCGGTCTCCGATGTCCGAGCCATGCGCGACCAAACCGGCGACTAAACCAGGGCTAATAAGCCGTCGGTTTTACGGTTACTGATTTTTCTTATAGACAGCTTACGGACAGCCTTGCGCGAACGCGTTGAGGAACGCAGACACATCGAAGAAGTTGAGTGTACCGTCGCCGTTGATGTCGGCGCCAAGATCACCCTTTGAGAACAGATTCAAGAACGCTGAGACATCAAAGAAGTTGAGCTGGTCATCATCAACATAATCTGGTGGCGAAGGGCACAGATCAGCAACAGGCTCAGGCATGATAAAGTCCACGATCACCGGACGATGATCCGATGCCAAGCCAGAAATCGCATTGGGATTGATTGGGTATGTACGAGCAGGCATTGGGATCTTGCTGGTGTTCATCCCAGATCCGGTCGAGCGGAAAATGAACTGCCTGCGGACATCAATAATCGAATCTTGCCAACAGATGTAGTCCAATCGGCTCGAACTCCCCTGCGTGCTGGTCTCGCCAGAGATCGGGTGCGAGGGGCTTGAGAACATCGAGTCTGTACGATCGCGGTCTGTGCCGTCGGTGCCGCCGAAGAACTCAGCGCGGGTCAAGATCGAGTTGGGACTTGACGAACTGGGATTCTGATTCAGATCGCCGCCCCAGATCACCGGGGTGAACTCATCGAGCATGTCGCCAGCATTGGGCACGATCACCTTCATGTTTGGATCGCTCATCCCGGTGCCTGCGCCGTTGTAGTAGTAATCGACCAGGTATGCAGTGTTCAATGCCGCGGTTTCGCGTTGAGCAAAGTCGCTCGAACTCCCACCGGCTTTGAGATGTGCATTACCGATGACTAGGTCGCCCGCATACTCATTGTCTGGGAGATTGATCTCGGCGAACTGGAAACCACGAATGCCGCCGCTGCCCCCGGTTTGATAGGCATCGGGGATGAGTACAAAGTTGGAGATGGCTGCGCCGCCGCCGTTGTTAATATCCTCGATCGGGAACCGTGACATGATCAGGTTGCGATTGAATCCATCTGAGTTGGTCGACGAATAAACATAGGGCAGGTCGTATCCGGGTACAAACTTCTTCAGGTATGACCCGACGGTGCCGCCGAGATAGATGTCGGTGCCGCCATTGACAAACATGTCTGCGACATTATCGAGTTGTGAAACGCTGTCCGCGCCCGAGCCGGTGCCATTGCCAGAGTTGTCGGCACACTCTTGGAGGATCAAGATATCCGGCTGAAGCGAAGCAACGATCCGAACGATTCCGTTCCAGTTGTTAAACGCATCCGCTTTTTGATTGGTTCGACAGATCCCGTCTTGAACATTCCATGTCATTACACGGATATCGCGTGCGTTTTCTTTGCCCCAGTCGCCGTTGTTTGGATCCCATTGAGCGAGACTCGTCGAGGCGCTCATGGCGAGAAAAAGAGCAGCGGTCATCTTTGTGTATGGCATATCAGGGACTCCTTGCGTGTTGCTATCTTGAGTATACCACAAGATTTATCGCAGATCGCGTGGTGTTTGGGCGAGCCGGAAAAAATCACCGCTCGTCCATGAAAAAGGCGTTCGCATCGTTAGACGCGAACGCCCTGTAACTCTGAAGCCAAAGCCGATATGTATCAGTTCAGGCAGTTATTGGGATTCGATTACGGACATCCAGCGCTGAATGCACTGAGGAATGCCGAGATATCGAAGAAGTTGAAGATGCCATCGCCGTTGAAGTCTGCGACTGGGTCCATCGCGCTGAATGCGCTGAGGAATGCCGAGATATCAAAGAAGTTGAGTACACCGTCGCCGTTGAGGTCTGGGGTACAGATCACAGCATCTTGGTAGTAACCAATGTACATCGCAACCGAGTAGGCTTCGTCAGCTGGGAATGCTGGATCGAAGTTGCCACTTGTTGGGTTGTTGAACTCGCCATCTTGGTTGATGTCATAAGTGATCGAGGTCGAGACGATGATACCGCCATTGGAGATGGTATCGCCCGGTGCGCTTGCCGAGATATCAGTGTTGTTCCAAGCTGCGCTTGAAGCATTGTTCGACCAGAGTGAGCCTGGGTTTGGGCCGCCGTTGGCGGTTGCCGAACCAAGGAAGTTGATCACATAATCGCGACCCGAGTTCTGACCTGAGATCAGGGTGCCGTTCTCAAGAACGAGCTCGAGGCGGTAAGTAAAGGTTGCTGGGTCGAGGACCGAACGGAGCAATGCACCGTCGAAGTCTGAGCCACCACCGAGGAAACGGTCGTAGAGTTCAACGGCACCGATGAACCAGACATTGCCAGCCGCGTCGATAGTTGGTGCCGACATCGATGGACCCAATGGGGTGCCGCCGGTGACTGCGTCGAGGTTGACGAGCTGACCGATCTCAACACCTGCAGCGTCATAGATCGGCTTGCCAGCATCCTGTGTGAACAGGTTGAACTGATCGATGTATGCTGCGAATGTAAACTCAGTCGTATTGTTGACAGCGTCGTAACGCCCAACGATGATCTGAGTCGAGAACTCGTTGCTCAAGCCGTTCTCAGCGATGGTCGCTGCGAACAAGCCGTTGCCGTCCTTGTCAGAACCGACCGCCAAGTTGCCCACGCCACCACGGAACGGGGTCGATCCAAGGTAGTTGGTGAACTCCGCAAACGCGCCGTAGGTGAGTGTGAAGCTGTCATCGTTGTCGGTGATGGTTGCAGGAACATCCCATGCCTTGTTGCCAAGGATTGCACCAGTTGAATCGACGCCCCAAAGGTTGAAGGTGCGGGTGTCGTTGTTGAAGTCTTTGGCGTACTGGCCGAAGGTAACCACTGCGCCAACACCGAGTACATCGACCGCTGCGCTGCCGTTGCCGCCACGGCCTGAGCCGAGCTGGCCGCCGGAGGTATCAAAGTGACCCGATGTATGGGTGACTGTGCCTGATGATGCACCATATGCGTATTCTGAGTTGAATGTCATCCCGGCGTAGAGGCCGTCGCCCCCAGCAATTGATGCTGGGACATTGTTTGGTACAACATAGACGGTGCCGCCGTTGTTGATGATGTGATCCGAAGCGTCTGTGGTGCCACCGAGTGAGATATGGTTTGAAACCAAGCCAAGACGATCTGCCATACGAGTACGGAAAATGTTGTTGCCTATAACAGGGTTTGGGCCAGCAACATTGAAGTCGTCACCACGGAAGTACACATTGCCATTGGCATCGACCGAAACACCACCGAGCTGTGATGAGTCAACAGCCAGCGGGCCCGCCGAGTTGACCGCAGTCATGCGACGGTCAACATAAAGGCGGTTCGGGTTCATCGGATCGTAGTTGACGATCGCACCGATGATGCCGTTGTAGCTGTTGCCCGAGATTGAAGTTCCAAACTCTGACCATGCCACAGCGAACTGTGATGCATCACCTGTTGGTGAAACAGCATCACCCTGAACATTGAGCTCTGCGTTGACACCCTTGCCTGTAACATCCCAGAAGGAATAGTTCGCACGCGAGAATGGCACGCCGGTGAGAATGTCAGAACTGATCGAGCTTGATGACCCGAGGTTGTTGAAGAATGCAGTGTCTGTCTGCGTAGTCTTGAGCAGTGGTCCTACACCGAAGGT